>CAZCKO010000086.1:0-9122 GCA_964499275.1 uncultured Rhodospirillaceae bacterium | reverse complement strand
TGTTTCGTTTTCAATTAACTCTTCTTCATTAATTAAGGACCAAAATAGCAAAAACTTCGACAATAAGTTACCCAAATTGTAAAAGACAAAGACCTTGACTATTACCCTTTACCCCAATCTTAAATATTAAGCTCCTGAACAAATAATCCTGTGAATAAGTTTTTTACATCCTTTTGGGCTTAATATCTAATAATGTTATTAAAAGCGGTCAAATAAAGATAGCGCCATGCTGTCACTTTTGTAAAATACGGAATGCCACCAACCTGACGGAATGAATAATAAATCTCCTGCGGAGACCTCTTGAGTAAAAATTAAGCCCCCCTCACTGTCACTATTGTTGCGTTCACTCGCCAAATAATCAAAAGGATCGAAACCAGAAAAAGCTTCTTCATACCCTTCGGTAAACTTTCTCAGGAATTCATGCTGCCCAGGCTTCAAGAAAGCAAATTTCTTCTGGCCCGATAACATAAGATGCACGTTGTTCCCACTGTCCCAATGCATAAGAACTTTTGTACCCAACTCATTAAAGAAAATAACTTGCTCCTGATTATTCAAATAAAAATCTTCTAGAAAATTCTTATCTTTCCAAAAGGATTCCAAGTTTATTAATTTGGAGACAGGTTGAGCGCCAATGTATCCATGATAATTTTCATCACGAGTTCCAAATTGATCGCCATGTTTAGAGAGGGAAACGTATTGATCTGGAGTGGTCGAATAACCGCGATGTAAATTGAGATTGATTTGCCGAAATTTTTGCGTGGACAATAAATTTATAAGTTCTTTGCTCTTTCCTAAGCCACCTTTCCAAATATCTGCATCTCTAATTAATACAACATTATTTAATTGCTTGTGTTTTGTCTTAAACTCTTTGTAACTCATTTCTTCTAAATACAAATAAGGTTTTGGGGATAAATTTGTTTTATTATTCTCGTCGCCAGTTAATTCATTAAAATTTTTGATGAAACTCTTATTGTAAATTTTGTTACTGACCGCTGAGGAATGGTCTATCAACCATTTTTGGTAATGCCGTTGTCGGCTGAGTATAATTTCTTTGCTGGGTTTAAAATAACCGCTATTCTTGAAAATTTTCGTAGCAGCCTTAATGGATAGACACAAATTAGACCCAGTGTTTGAAAAACCCACGAATTTTTGAAGTGAATTTACGCATAAAATAAGGCGACAAACATAATCACAAAATCGGTCTTTAAGTTGTTTTTGATACCTTTCATCAGCCATAAATTGCATAAAAAGGTAACACACATTTGCAAATGAGAATGCGGCATGCAACACCCCTATAATGGGCCTTGCATCCGAACGAAATGGTGAATAATGAAGAGTTTCGTCTTTATCATTTACCAATAAATTATCCTGGCGGGATGCCAAATTTAAAAGACTATGAGAATATTCATGAACTAGTGCCTCCGCCATTGTTTCTGAATCGACTAGAGTTGTCGTAAAGACGCCAAATGCCGCGTCGTGTGTACAACTTAAGCTCCGATCTTTTTCGCTAAATTTGATCGGAACTATGGCTTCAAACCCCTTTGAGAAAATCTTCTGACATTCGGGCCAGAAACGATGGTATTTGGAGTGTTTCCAAAATACCCCCGTTGGAAACTATTCCACAGTTACACTCTTAGCCAAGTTTCTCGGCTGATCAACATCTGTGCCCCTAATTAAGGCTGTATGGTAAGCTAAAAGTTGAACAGGAATGGTGTAAAGGATAGGCGCCACAAAATCATTAACCGCGGGTAACTGAATGGTCGCAGCTGCCATTCCTCCTAACCTTTTTACACCATCGTTATCAGACAGAAATATAACACGCCCCCCCCGCGCAACAACTTCCTGCATATTGCTCGCGGTTTTATCAAAAAGTTCATCTGACGGTGCTATAACGATAACTGGAACATTATCGTCAATGAGAGCTATGGGCCCGTGTTTCATCTCTCCAGCCGCATACCCCTCTGCATGGATATAGCTAATCTCCTTCAGCTTTAGTGCCCCCTCAAGTGCGATTGGAAAGCCTGTGCCACGGCCAAGATATAAAACATCTTGCGCATTCGCTACTTCCTTTGCCAATTCAGCAATTTCCTCGCTATGAAACAAAACTTCATTAACTCGGGCCGGAATCTCGGTCATTGCACGGCAGTAAATTGCTGACTGAATATCATCGATGACATTTTTTTCTTTAGCGGTGGCAATAGCCAAACATGCAAGCACTATCAGCTGGGTGGTGAAAGCCTTTGTGGACGCCACGCCAATTTCTGGGCCGGCGTGGGTTAGCAACATACAATCGGCCTCCCGCGCCATCGAACTTTCTGCAACATTTACCAAAGCTAACGTATGCTGGTTTTGTGATTTTGCATAACGCAGCGCAGCCAAGGTATCTGCCGTTTCACCAGATTGTGAAACAAATATGGTTAACCCATTTGTTGGCATAGCAGTTCCGCGATAACGAAACTCTGATGCGATATCACAATCAACCGGTACCCGCGAAATTTTCTCAAACCAATATTTAGCTACCAAACCAGAATGGTAAGATGTCCCACAACCAATAATTGTAATTCTTGGTATTGAATATAAATCAAAAGGTAGTTTAGGTAACGTGATATTTTGCTCCCACGGATTAAATAGTGCGTTGAGCGAATCTCCGATGACTGCTGGTTGCTCGTAAATTTCCTTGAGCATAAAATGCTCAAAATTACCTTTACCAGTAGCGTTTCCAGACGCCAAAGATTCCTGGATTGGGCGTTCTACAGTTTTTCCGTTTGAGTCATATATAACAGCGGTCTCCGGGAAAACTTCTACGCAGTCACCCTCTTCCAAATAACAGATATCTTTGGTCAGAGGGGCAAGGGCCGTGGCATCAGACCCTAAATACATTTCACCTTCACCATAACCAATTGCAAGTGGGCTGCCCCGACGCGCGCCAATTATTAGACCCTCGTACCCAGCGAAAAGGATAGCCAACGCAAAAGCTCCTTCCAAACGAGACAAAGTTAGTGTCACGGCTTCATGGGGAGTACTTCCCTTCGCTAGGAAACTACTAACAAGGTGAACCACAGCTTCGGTATCGGTATCAGTCTGGAAATGATGACCTTGTCCTGTAAGTTCTTGACGGAGTTCCTGAAAATTCTCGATGATACCATTATGAACCAATACCACACGTTTATCGGCATGAGGGTGTGCATTGATTTCATTAGGTCTTCCGTGCGTCGCCCACCGGGTGTGACCAATTCCAACCAAACCTTCTATCGGTTCTTGTTCTATGAGTGCATCAAGGTGAACTATTTTACCTTCCGCTCGTCGTCGTTGAATCCTGCCATTAACTAAGGTCGCTATGCCCGCACTGTCATAACCACGGTATTCCAAACGCTTTAGTCCATCGATTAATAACGGTGCAACCGTATTTCTACCCGTAATACCAATTATCCCACACATACGCGCTAGCCCGACTTTTTATTATTATTTTCCAAAGTTTGTTGCTTCTGAAGGCGATATTTCAGCGCCCAACCTGCACGCTCTTCTTGGGGACCACGAGTAATTGCCAAGGCGTCTTCCCCAACGTCTTTAGTAATTACTGAGCCCGCACCAGTAATCGCCCTTGCACCAACCTTTACAGGTGCAACCAGGGCCGTATTAGAACCGATAAATGCTTCACGACCAATCTCGGTTCGATTTTTGATAAATCCGTCATAATTGCATGTGATGCTCCCAGCTCCAATATTGGCACCGGCACCCACCCAGCTATCACCAATATAGCTAAGATGATTAGCCTTTGCCCCCTGCTCGAGACGGGCCTCCTTTACTTCAACGAAATTTCCGATATGTACATCACGCCCGATATCAGCGCCAGGCCGCAATCGTGCAAAAGGCCCGATAATAGCATTTGCTTCCACAGTTGCCCCTTCAATATGACAGAAGGGTCTTATCTCAACGTCATCACCGATTTTTACACCAGGACCAAATACAACATTGGGCCCTACAACAACATCTTCACCGAGTTGGGTATCATGACTAAACCAAACGGTATCCGGATCCTGCAGAGTGCAGCCTTGTTCCATGGCCGCCAAACGCATTTGGCATTGAAAGGCTGCCTCAGCTTGTGCCAAGTCTGTGCGCGAATTAATACCCATCACCTCATCCGGGTCATCTGTTTCTACCACAACACATCCCCACCCACTCGAACGGCAAATATCCACTATATCTGATAGGTAAAATTCGCCCTTGGCGTTATCGTTTTCAACTTCATCAAGTAAATTGAATAAGCGCTTACCATCGATAGCCATAATCCCCGCATTACAAAGGCGGATCTTTTTTTCTTCCTCGTTGGAATCACTGTGTTCAACAATTTTTTCAAGCTCACCATTTTTTCCGACAACTAATCTTCCATATTCTCCTGGGTCATCCGGAATAAAGCCCAAGACGACTACAGCCGGATCATTCTTACCGCGCCTTACCTCAATCATCATCCTCATCGTGTCTTGGGTAAGCAACGGGGTGTCACCAAAGAGAATTAGAACGTCTTCACTTCGACCTTCGAGGAGCTCTCTAGTCGCAAGGACCGCATGTCCAGTACCCAGGGGATTATCTTGGATCACGGTGTCCACCGGTGCTACAAACTCCGTGACTTCCTTCATTTGTGGCCCAACCACAACGACAGTCAGATCTGCATCAAACTGTTTAACCCGATCCAGGATGTGTCCTACCATTGGTCGTCCCGCCACAGGGTGTAACACCTTGGGAAGCATCGACTTCATCCGGCTACCTTTCCCAGCAGCAAGAATGACTATAGCTACATCAGAATTTGACATATTTCTTGGCGTTCCATGACGCTTCTATTTTAAACATGTAATATTTTACCTTAATTCGGGTTATCAAATCCAAAAACTATGACCAAAGGCTATTTAGATACTATGTGGCACAAATTTTAGCCAGAAATTTGGCCGCCAAATCTTATTTCTTCTTATTGTAGCTACTTTGAATCTTGGTTTTTGTCCCTTTGAAAACCTGTTCCGCAGATATCAAGTGAACGAATAGACCACCAAAGTTTGTATCTGCCTCAATTCTCACGGGGAACATTATAGCGTTGGGAAATACTCGGCCTAACCAAATTCGCGCCGAACCATCCGTCAGCCATGTATATCGCTCAGTCTTAGGTCGAAAACCGGCTATTTTTTCTAATTTAAACTGACACCTTAAAGACGGGCCATGATACGGTGAATACTGGTCACGCATTAGCCCGACCTTTACTTGATTTTCAAATACTAAATTATAACGCCGCCTCCCATCAAAAATAGGTTCAGACTTAACACATGATCCAGAATCGCCAGCAAATCTGAGATAGGATACCATGGCTCCAACCAAATCTCGCGTGCCCTCAAGTCGTAGCGATGGTGATAGTTTTTGTTTACTATTTCGGGGTTCAGGGACCAGCTTGACGATTGGAACCCCATTTTTTTGAAAGTTTAGACGAACCCTCCTTTTTTTATCCCGCCAAATACTGTCGCGTCCAGCTCTCTGGGGGAAAACTATAGACTGTTTAATCTCACCATAAGAGAACGCTGACGAGGACCATTTAAACAGCTTACCGATAAGACCGTAGGTATTTAGGTTAAGCTTCCCGCTGTAATACCCTTTACGTGACGAGCTGTTAAAACTGATATTTATTGCTCGTAAACCACCAATATAAACCAAATAATCTAGGTTATGTTGGCGAAGATCACTTGCTAACAAGGGTCCCGAGATCATGAGAAAATACATTAAAATACTGTTGACCAATAATCGCATAATATTTTGATATCGCTTAGGTTTATTTGATATTGGACATGGCGTTTGAGGCCCCCGAATTCAATTTTAATCCTACGTTAATTTATCAAAATAAAAAATTCTTAAAATAGGGATATTACAATGGCCATGGCTTGGCAGCTGTTAAAATTTCTAATAGATAAAACCTAATAGAAAATTCATTTGTTATCCCAGAGAGGAAAAGTCCGTGTTAACCCTTGCGCGAAACAAAGTCGTTACAGAAACCGGCCCGGGAACTCCAGTGGGTAAACTTTTTCGTCGTTATTGGATCCCTTTTCTCTTAGCGCAGGAAGTTCCGATTCCAGATTGTCCGCCGGTACGGGTAAAACTTTTATCCGAGCATTTAATTGCGTTTCGTGACAGTGATGGGAGGCTTGCTTTAATAGAGGAGTTTTGCGCGCATCGTCGAGTTTCTTTGTGGTTTGCCCGAAACGAAGAGGGTGGAATTAGGTGTCCATACCATGGCTGGAAATACGACTACACCGGTCAATGTGTCGAAATTCCTTCTGAACCCAAAAATAGTGAATTCTCTAAAACCATAAGGCTAACCTCATACCCCTGCGTAGAGAATGGCGGAATTATCTGGACTTATATGGGACCACCCGAACACCAGCCTCCCCCTCCTGCTTTTGAGTGGACGACCGTGCCAGAAAACCAGCGGCTTCATTCCAAGCGATGGGAGGAATGTAATTATCTGCAAGCATTAGAAGGCGGTATTGATTCAAGTCATGTCGGATTTCTACATAGTGGTGAACTCCAGAGCGATCCGTTGCACCATGGATCAAAGGGGTCAAATTATCATGTAGCGGACCGCAAACCAAAATTTGAAGTTGAGGAATCTCCATTTGGCTTAAAAATAGGTGTACGTCGTAATGCAGAAGATGATCAATTTTACTGGCGGATTACACCTTGGATCATGCCGTGGTACACTATTGTTCCGCCATACGGTGACAATCCGATGAATGCCCATGCTTGGGTACCCATTGATGACCATAACTGTTTTGCTTGGACATTCTCTTATCACCCCTCACGACCTCTAAACAAAAAGGAACTGAAAATTATGCAGGAGGGAGGCGGACTTCATGTTGACCTTATTCCTGGGACATACCGTCCGGCAATTAATAAACAAAATGACTACTTAATGGACCGTCAAGCCCAAAAAGCCCGGATCACCTACAGTGGGGTACGAGGTATCGCAATGCAGGATGCTTCCTTGCAGGAAAGCATGGGGCCAATCCAAGATAGAGCCAGAGAAAACCTGGTCATGACCGACAAAGCGATCGTAATGGCACGAGGTCGCTTATACAGAGCCGCCCTCGATCTCGAGAAAGGGAAAAAGCCATCCGGTACAGATCCAAATACACAGGCAATTCGTTCTGCTTCTTTTCTTTTACCAAGAGGTATACCGTTTAGTAAGGCGCCGGGCGAACCAATGAGAGTAAAACCCGGTGTCCCACATACTTCGATCTAATTTAGCCAATGGTTTCAAGGAACAACAATGACCGACAAACTTGACCCTCGCGCAGCAGGCGCGCGCCGCCTCAAAGATAAAGTTTGTATCGTCACTGGCGCAGGCCAGGGCATAGGGAGAGCAACGGCACGAAGACTAGCCCAAGAAGGCGGAAAATTAGTTATTGCAGATCGTGTTGAAGAAAGTGCAAGTAAAACGGTAAATGAGCTGAAAGAGCACGGTGCTAAGGGCATAAAAGTACTATCTGATCTGAGTACGTTTGCGGGTGCTGAGGAATTAGTAAAGCAGTCAGCAAAGGCCTATGGACGGATCGATGTATTGGTTAATAATGTTGGTGGTACAATATGGATGAAACCATTTCATTTATATGAAGAAGAAGAAATTAAACTCGAATTAGAGCGTTCTTTAATGCCAACCCTTTGGTGCTGTCGGGCAGCATTGCCAATAATGATGAAGCAGAAAAGAGGGTCGATCATCAATATAGGATCTCAATCAGTGCGAGGGCTGTATCGCGCTCCGTATGCCTCGAGTAAAGGTGGAATTCTGGCACTCACCAAAGTACTCTCCATGGAATATGGACGATACGGAATACGGGTTAACACAGTTTCACCGGGCGGGACAGATATTCCTGATCGGGTAACATCTAGACTTACCATTCGGCCAGGGGTTGAGGTAGAGGATTTACCAGAGAAGGAGAGTAACAAATTCAGAGAGGAAATGATTGCAGATAGCCGCACTCAGCAAGCATTGCGTCGACGAGGAACACCCGAAGAGCAGGCCGCGGCGGTGGCGTTTCTTGCATCAGATGATGCTGAATTTATAACAGGCGATGTAATTAATTGTAGCGGCGGCCAATTATAATTTTCTTCAACCTGAAAATCGAACCAAATTGATTAGTTTTTCACGAGTTAATTCCACAAGATTAAAATTCAAACAAACTTACAGATCATCTTAGCAAGTATTGGTCCTGTAACGATAACAACGAACAAACGCACTGTTTGCAACGCCAAAACAAATGAAATATCGGCGTTACTATCGACAGCGATTATAGCAATTGCATCAAGCCCTCCCGGCACTGTCGCAAGAAACGCTGTTAGTGGATCGGTATCAATTAGCCAAACCAACATCAAAGCTGATACTCCACACAATGCGATCAAAGTCAGTGTGCCAACCAGCATTATCGGTAAAGCCCGAATGGCATAGAGAACGGTTTCCCGCGTAAATCGTAGGCCAACCCATAGGCCGATAATGGCAAAAGCGGTAATAAGTAGCCAAGGTGGCAGGGTAACAGTTAGAAGGCCCATACCCTGCAGTACAGCAGTGCAAATGAGCGGAATAAATACGGCCCCTGATGGAATTTTTAATAAACGTGCCAAAATTGCACCGGTAGCCGCTACCGCAAGTGTTTTCAATAACTCCGGCAACTGATCGATAAAAGGCTGGGTGACCCCTGAAACATGCTCGGTCGCAGTGACACCAAATATCATTCTTGAGACAACGGTGGCAATTACAATGACCAAGGTCACCCTAAGAAACTGCATAAAAGCTACAAGACGAGGGTCCGCACCAAACTCCTCTGCCATTGCTACCATGCCCGTAGCTGCTCCAGGGGAGCACCCCCATGCCGCAGTCGTACCGGGTAACAAACCTGTGCGAGCAATTACCCAACCAGCAAACGTACTTGCAGATACAGTAGTTGCTACAACCAGTACTATCGCCCCCCAATCGCCAGCAATTGTACCGATGATTGATGGGTCAAGAGATTTTGCATCTAAACAGCCAACTATAGCTTGGGAACAAAGCAAATAAGGGCTAGGTACATATAAATTTGCTCCTTTCGCCGCAT
>CAZCKO010000085.1:0-9318 GCA_964499275.1 uncultured Rhodospirillaceae bacterium | reverse complement strand
AATAAAGATTATAGAACACGATAATGCCTAGATAAAAATTAACAATCGGAAATTCTACAATTTCGAAATTTTGACAATAGATCGTTTACAGTTTTCAAAAGAACGAAATCACTAGCGTCAGCGTGATCATATTCAAAAATTGTTGCCCTATCGTTATTCTTCAAACTTTTATCGTAAGCGGGATCATAATGGAACTTTAACAAATCAAATGATAATTCTTGCCATGACTTGCTTTTAATTAAAGAACACCAATGCTGAGTGCGGTTTTGACCATGCCGACCGGGAATTTTCTCAATCAACATTTTTAATGAACCGCTATCTTTTGTAAGATGTTCATATTTTCTTGAAAGATATGATGCACGATAACTGCGCGGAGCCTTTATCGTTATCTGCGGAGCAACTTTTATAAGGCGCCAAAGCGGCTTAGGAATTTGCCTTTGACCTATTTTTTGACTCTCAGATTCTAAAAAAACCGGTTTATTTGGATCTAAGTATCGGAGCCTATCCATTATAAGAGTCTCAAACATTTTCTGGCTTGGTTGTTCAACTCCCTCCAACTTTCCTAACAAAGAACCACGATGAGCAGCAAGTTCTTCTAAATCTAAAACTTGTGCTCCCCGTTTTCTCAAACCGGATAGAATATCGGTTTTTCTGGTTCCCGTACGACCTGCAATTACTATAAAGGAAAAATCTACAACCAATTCTTCGATTTTGGTCATTACCGATTTACGATAAGTCTTATAACCGCCCTTCAAAACAAATGTTCGCCAACCTACTTCACTGCAAACAAGTGCAAATGATTTAGAACGTTGCCCACCTCTCCAACAATAAATAAGTGGCGTAAAGTTGCGGCCCTCTTTTTTCAAAGCATTTTGGATATGCCCTGATATATTTTGAGTTACAAAGACAGCACCCAATTTACGAGCCTCGAAGGGGGATAAGTTTTGGTTCCTTTTTCCAATAATAACCCGCTCTACATCAGACAAGACTGGTAAACTTACTGCTCCAGGAATGTGATCCTCTTTAAATTCACCAGGCGAACGTACATCAATAATTAAATCGTAATTTTTAGTATCCCACGCATCCACAAATTTAATAGGGGCACTCATTAAAACGCCTCTTTCAAACCATTTCTCATTTAATAGCTATCGAGTATATCGTCTACCAAACCACCAAAAGAATCCCATGGTGCATTTAGATAACTATAATTAGTCACAACGAAGCTTGGCCCTGCGTAGAACCTTTCATATTGAATATGACGCCCGGCAAACTCCGAACCGATTAAATCCCAAGCAAGTTTATAAAGTTTCATTCTATCAATGGCGGTTTGACCAGGTACAGACCAGTATTTTTCAAATGTGTTTTTCATTTCAGGGTTGTCGATAACTGAAATATCTGCTGGCATTTGAAATGGCCCCCCACCCATTAGATCACGAATTACATCACAAATTTTTGAGTAATTCGTGGTGCACCAATGAAGAGCTGCATACATATAACGGCGATTAATATTAAGATATCCGTCAACCAAGCTTTCTGGTTGGCTGAGTTGTCCCTGAATTATTGCCTCTAAAGCTGCTTGTTGAGCAGCTAGCTCGCCTAAAATGCCTTGAACAGCTGGTATATGACCCACCCCATTCGCCTCAACAATTTTATGAGCTATTCCTACAATTAATTTAAGTTTTTCAAGGAACCTTATATTAGATTGATGGTTACCCATAGAGTGAGAGGGGGATTTAACATAAATACCTCGTGACATTTCCGGATTATCATGAACAAACACTTTTTCCCAGGGCACTTTAACATCTTCGAATACCACCATTGCATCCGATTCATCGAAACGCCAAGAAAGTGGATTATCAAATTCGGTTACGGCATATTTCTCTAAAGGCTTCCGTGACCAAATCGAAATACCTTCTTCATTTAGAGGCACAGCACAAGTTATAGATTCTTTTTCTTGATTAGGGGCCAACGGGAGTAAATTGCCTACCCATGTCTCGTTACTAAATATTGCTGATGTCCCTAACATTTTCATCCCGTTTAAAGTCACCCCATTGTCGTCTTCATCAGAGACATGCAACGTCGGTACAGTCATTCCCTCCCGTTCATATAGCTCAGGCTTTCTCGCCCCCTGTGGTGGTAAAACTGTATAACAGGCAAAAATATCGTTTGCGCGCATATATTTGTAATAATTTACAATATTAACTCCATAGCCTTGACCAATCTCTTCAAACATCTCTGGTTTCATAGCCAAGCCGGTGACAAAACTGGATACATGATCTGGTGAACGTCCTAACAATCCATGTGACCACTCCGCAATTCGACGGTGGGTTTCCATCCTCTTTTTTAAATCTTCTTCTGTTTTAGGCATTAAAAAATAGGTGCTAAAGCGATCGCCATTTTCTTCGAACGACATGACATCCCGATTTTCTGGAGCAGACTTAAGGTCATAAATCAGAGAAAATGACTTTGCGGCATTACGAAAGGCAACATGAGTAGTAACATCCTCAACCAGTTCATTTCCAATATAAACCCGTCTACCGTCACGTAGGCTTTCAAGGTACTCATTTCCAGACTTTAGCATCAATTACCTTTTATGTTTCGGAAATCTATTCGGTTAAATATTATAATGTACTCAAATTTTGAATTAATTTTTGGTTTAATTTCAAAGCACACCTTCACGACGTTTTTCTTTCCCAACTCTTTCAGAGTTTCTCATTTTATCAGCCGACCGGATAACCTCTTGAGTTAGGGGCCTAAGGTTATAATTTTCAAGTTCAGCAGAAGGAACCCAGCGTGCATCTGCAGCATCATCTCCCGCAATAATTTCGCCACTTTTCCATTGCGCAACAAAATCTACCAACGTGTAATGAAATTGTACCCTCTTATTCTCGTCGAGATTAATGCTGTTAACCACATCTACTAGCCCTAGGAGTTCAATTTTCACCCTTGTTTCTTCAAATATTTCACGATGAGCGGCCTCTTCTATTGTTTCTCCGATCTCTTGTGCTCCACCCGGAATACTCCATCTATTCAACCTTGGCTTTTTTCCTCTTTGTGCCAGCAGAACGTTATCATCACGAAATACAACAACTCCAACTCCAACATAAGGTCTATCAGGGTAAGCCCTTGGATTATATTTCATTTCTTACCTTGTAAACCTTTTTAGCTTTTCATTACGTTCCTGCGGTCGGTCGGCATCAGCAACCAAACAAAGGCAAAAACCTCTAGGATAATAACGCTAACCAGTGCAACCTGATGTCCAATTGGATCGTATCGACCATCACCGAGCGCAGGCCATATGTCAATTATTACCCCAATCCCCCACTGCAAAATAAATGCACTTATAAAAATTAACATATTTTGGGCCGTATTAACTTTACCGACCATGTGACTCGGATATGTCTGGCCAAGTAATGCATAAACTAAGAGGGTGGATGAACCAAAAAACCCAAAACCAGCGCACAAAAATTTCGCCAAGGAGGTAAACTCAGCAGCCATTAAGATCTGAACAATTAGCGACAACACTACTCCAGCCCTAACAACTGTGATTAGACCAATTCCAATGTTCTGAAGCTTATCAGCAATTATACCAATACCAATTACCCCAACCAACATACCAATATTAAATATAAGCATAGAATTGGCCACTTCGTCTTGGGTTTGGCCTGCTACATCCGCAAGCCAGGGTCCCATCCACAAAGCTTGGTAGGAAAGAAAAACGCCTCCATGTAATAGAGTAATAACAGCAATTTTCCAAAAGAAGCGATCATTATAAATAGTAATCAGATCGTGAAATTGGTCCTTAATTTTATAGTTAGAATTTTTTGGATCGTTAGTGGTCAGTTCGTGGTCAGGGATTACCAGCGCAGTTAAAATGGCCAAACCGATTGTAAATACAGCTAGAATCAAAAAAATCATTCGCCACCCGTAGAGGCCAGCCATTACCTCAACCGGTATAGTGGCCGTCAAAGCTCCAAATGTACCAAATGTCATGGTACAGGCATTAAAGAAGGGTAACCTCTTAACTGGAAACCATTGAGCATTCGCTTTTAAAGCTGCCATCAAACAACCAGAAACGCCTAACCCGATTAGACTTCTAGATAACGTCAAAACAAAAATCGAATTACTCACCGAAAACAGGAAGCTACCCAGAGCAGCAATTAAAAGAAGAATTATTTGTACACGGCGTGGACCATAACGATCCAGAATTACACCTAGCGGTGTTTGAAAGGCAGCGAACAAAATAAAATAAATGCTTGTAAGTAATCCAAGGTTACCCGCGGTGAGTTGAAGATCGCTCGCCAGGTCGGTGGCAATCACTACATTCACAGTGCGAAACAAATAGGAAAGAAAATATCCTAAACCAAATGGAATTAATACGGTTGCAAATAAATGTTTTTCCGTAATTGTCTCAAAATTTTTTTTTGGCGGAATTACACCCATGCATATACTCCCTATATCGGGACGCATGAATGCCTAAATTCATAATTCCCGTTAATTGTCTACTGTGCTAAACGAAACACTGCAACCCACCAAAAATTAGGTATTAGTTGACGATATCTGATTCCATCTGCAGTGTGCGCCGGTAATGAAGCCAATTTTGCAACAATCTGATGATCTAAATAATGGTCGGACGACCTCTCGACAGCTTGTGGAGAGAGCATTGGCTAATATTGCTGATAAAAATGGAGAAGGTCAAAGAGCGTTTATAAAGGTATTTGCAGAAAAAGCGTGTATAGAGGCAGATTACCAAGATACCTTAAGAGCTGACGGTAAGGTTGCTTCTCCAATCTCCGGTTTACCTGTGTCAGTGAAAGACCTTTTTAATGTAGCCGGAGAAGTGACAACAGCTGGCTCTAAAATCCTCAGAAATAATTCTCCAGCAAAAACCGATTCAACCTCAGTGGCACGTTTACGTAATGCGGGTGCTGTGATTATTGGGCATACAAATATGACTGAGTTTGCATATTCAGGCTTGGGTATTAACCCGCATTATGGAACAGCAAAAAACCCTTGGGACCGACAAACCGGCAGAATACCCGGTGGTTCGTCAGCAGGAGCAGCAATATCGGTAACAGATGGTATGGCCAGCTTCGGACTGGGCTCAGATACCGGTGGTTCTATTCGTATACCCTCATCATTTTGCGGTTTGACCGGCTTCAAACCAACGAAAAAGCGAGTACCAGCCAGTGAAGCATATCCACTGGTTCCAACACTAGATACGGCTGGCCCCCTCGCTCCTACGGTTACCTGTTGTGCATTAGTTGATGCAATTCTCTCAGGCGAAAATCCAAAAACCCTTAAAGATAAGCCTTTAAAAAACCTAAGATTGGCAGTACCACAAACTCTTGTACTCGAGGACCTTGACCAACATGTCACATCGTGTTTTTCCAGAACTCTAAATAAATTATCTGCCTCTGGAGCAAAGATAATTGATATTCCTTTCCCTGAGTTAGGAGAAATTCCTAAAATTAACTCGGGAGGAGCTATTTACGCGGAAGCTTACGTTGTACACCGGGATTTAATTGATAAATATGCCGATCAATATGATCCACGTGTCCGGAAACGATTATTACGAACCAAAAATATTTCCGCTGCTGATTATATAATTGCTATGAGAGCACGCGACCAATTGATTGAAGAAGCTAACAAAGTCACCAGACAATATGATGCTTTATTAATGCCAACCACGCCTACGATAGCACCGCCCATCAAGGCGCTTGAAGAAGATGAAAAGTTGTATTTAGAAACAAACATTCTCACACTTAGGAATACTTTTTGTTTCAATTTTTTAGACCGATGCGCACTGTCCATCCCAATGCAGCCCCAGGGTGAAGCACCTACAGGTCTAATGGTAGTTGGAGAAACGATGGGTGATCATAGATTATTATCAATAGGCCTAACTATTGAAAAGGCACTCAAATAATGCAACACGTCATCGAGGGGTTCCCGAAGATCAGCCAAAAATACCTCCAGAAAACTAAGTATTTTGATTTTAATAATGAGAGGGTTAGAGAGTTTGCAAAAGAGGCAATAAAAGGGGAGTCGACAGACAAGCAAAAAGCAATAAAACTCTTTTACGCTGTAAGGGACCAAATTCGCTATGACCCCTATAGTATTTCTCTCGACCCAGAAACCTACAAAGCGAGTGAAGTTCTTATTAATGGTCGGGCTTTTTGCCTTCCTAAGGCCAATTTACTTGTTGCCTGCACCCGCAGTATTGGCATACCGACAGGGATTGGCTTATCTGATGTATACAACCATTTATGCACACCACGACTTCGGCATATGATGGGTGGTAAAGAGCTTTTTCTTCATCACGGGTATGCTGTGATGTTTATTGAAAACCAATGGATCAAAGCTGCACCAGCGTTCAATATCGAGCTATGCACAAAATTTAATGTCTTACCTACAGAGTTTGACGGACAAAATGATGCATTGTTTCAACCTTATGATGCCAATGGGCGGCAACATATGGAATATAACTGTGATCATGGTATATGGTCCGATTTCCCCATGGACCGAGTAGCCGAAGATTTTAGGGCTTATTATCCGTCAAGCTTGTATAACGATGAAGCAAGAGCTGTCGCGGATAAAAAATTAAAAGCTGCACAAAAAGAGTTTGAAGACGAAAAAGCAATTTAAAATCAAATTAGTCCTTTCCGCTATCCGCTCTTAGAAAAGATTTGAAATATTTTCAGACGGATTCAACGCTAGCACCTTTTTGACCAACCGCTGGTACTCCGCCTTCTTCACCCCATCGGGGAGCAGTTTCGAGATGAATCTTGAGTTGATCCAGCATGCGCATGCAGCTCTGATCAACTATTTCTTCTAGAGTTTTAGGACGATTATAGAACGCTGGAACAGGTGGAAAAATTACTGATCCTAGGTTAGCCAGTCTGATTAAATTTTCTAGATGTCCTGCGTGAAGTGGCGTTTCTCTAATAGCAACAACTAACTTTCGTCTCTCTTTCAAAATTACATCAGCAGCTCTACTTATTAAGTCTCCTGTATTACCCATAGCTATATTAGACATCGTTTTAATCGAACAAGGCGCTATGATCATGCCTGCACTGGAAAATGAACCGGAGGAAATTGAAGCGCCTATATTGCCCGGTGAATGAACCTCATGAGCCAGTGAATTTATGTAGTCAGGGTCAACATCATGTTCCATTTTAAGTGTTAGCTTTGCTGACGCGCTCATTACAAGGTGAATTTCAGTCTCACCTTCTTCGCGCAACATCTCCATAAGGCGCCAACCATAAATTGTACCCGTAGCGCCTGTAATTCCAATAATAACACGTTTCATTGACTTAATTCCTTGGTTTAAGGCATTTATTTTATGTAATATTCTGGAAGCTGTCGATGATCTCCAAAATTCTTAAAAGGTATCTTTAACGAAATAATAAACTTGTGGCTTTAAGCGATACAAAAAAGCGCTAATCGGTATTATGATAATCGGTATTATCAAACGTGTCCTCTTATATTACTGATACAGGTATGGTCCCAAAATTATTTATAGAAAGTGCTTATAAATGATTAGAAAACTTCGAAGTAGGCGAAAATTTTGTATCAGCCTTGGAACAAGTTTAATTGCTACTCTTAACATTCCAAAACCTGTTTTTGCAGCAACAAAAATAGAAAGTAACGCATTTAATCAAAATGAAATAATTGGCTCAATTAGCCATGTTTTAACGAGAAAGCAAGACACACTTTTAGATATTGCCCGTAATAACAATCTTGGATTTGTAGAATTATTAGCTGCCAACCCCGGAGTTGATCCATGGCTTCCTGGTGATAGAACCAAAGTGATCCTACCAAATGCACATTTACTGCCTTCGGGGCCGCGCACGGGACTATTATTGAATCTCATCGATCAAAGACTATATTACTTCTCTAAATTCAGTAAAAACATAAAAAGCTATCCAATAGGCACAGGGCAAGACGCATGGAACACCCCTCGCGGCACCACCAAAATTATTAGAAAGGTCCGGAACCCGACTTGGTACGTACCGGAATCTATTAGGGAAGAACAACCCGAACTACCACCGGTTTTCAAACCAGGTCCTGAAAATCCTTTGGGTAAACATGCTATGTATTTAGGGTGGCCATCTTATCTCATCCATGGAACTAATAGCCCGTGGGGCGTCGGACGCAGAGTTAGTCATGGCTGCATTAGAATGTACCCCGAGGCCATTGAAGAACTGTTTCCACAAATTTCAATTGGAACACCTGTCACAATAGTTAGCCAAGAAATGAAAATTGCCTGGGTAAATCAACAACTGATGGTAGAGATACACCCTAACCTTAATCAAAATATTGAAATAGAAAGTGGTAAAAACCCAACCCCGGCACCAATACCTGAAATGTCTTACCGCGTATTTAAAGCAGCACGAGAAAATGCTAAATTAATAGACTGGAAAATACTAAAACAAGCAGCACTAGAACGCACTGGTATACCCGTCCCCGTTTTAAATCTAACTGAAATCAAAAAGAGAGGGGCGGCGCCAAAGGACAGGCCAACCCCTCAACTTTGAGCTACGAAGGCTTACTTATTTACGCATTCCTTTCCGGAACACACGATCAGCTTTGTCACCTGCAGCCTTAGCTTCCGCCGCTGCAGCCTCTGCAGCCCTCGCTGCTGCTGCTGCACTAGAAGCTGCTGCATTCGCTGCAATCGCCGCACTAGAGGCAGCCACAGATGCTCTTTTAGCCGCCTTTTGAGCCTTCATGGCAGCTTTATACGCAACACTACTCTTTCCTTCACTGGGTGTTTCGCACCCACTTACAGCAAGGGCGAGTGGTAGTGCAGTAATTAAAAGCGTTTTTCGAAAATCCATCTTTAATCCTCCTGACGGCCCTTGCTTCGGCTCACCCGGGCAAGTCATACCGATTGAATTCCAATACCCATACATCAAAATTAAGTCCTACGCTAGTAGGTCACTGATTCTGATGGCAAATTTATAAATAACTAGTTTGATTAATCCAAAAACAAAAAATATTAACAATATAACAAAACTTCTTATTTAAATTTTAATGAAGCCATCATTTGAAATATGTAGCATAAATGAATTGGGTATCAAATTCTATCAACCTTTAAATTGAAAATAACTATCAATACTGATACCCGCTAGATTACTAAAGATAGCCCACCTAATCTGGGGTTTAAATTTTTTCAATAAATTGTATAAAATAACCATATAATAAATACGTTTTTAACAATTCAAGATCAAAAATTGAGGGGGGGGCCATGCTTTTCGTCAGCCTTCTTACAAAGGTCTTTCGGGAAGGGGCTATCCGCCTGATTGATAGTAGCGG
>CAZCKO010000084.1:0-10038 GCA_964499275.1 uncultured Rhodospirillaceae bacterium | reverse complement strand
GGTGGAATTTCTGAATGGGGCTCTTTGGACTATTGATTCTGCATCATTTTTACCACATGGGACTAATAAAGAGGGTGACCCTTCTCGACATCCCATTTGGATAACTAAAGATAATGACAATCCGAATAAAGCAGAGGTTCTGGTTTTAACAGACGGAGCAGAGACAAAGTTTTTTGATGAATATGAGCGTTGCGTAGAAATTTTTGATGGTAATGACGAAACTGCTATTACCGCTGCGAGGGAACATTGGGAAGAATTGCAACGCGCTGGGATTGCCTTAACTTATTGGGAACAAACAGAAGTTGGTAATTGGCAAAAAAAATAGCGAGGATAAACCCCTGTTTTGAGCATGCTAAAAATAATCTTTTTTTTAAGTTAATTGCACTAGATGGTTGCAGTGACCATTTTGAAAGTATATAAGGCGCCGCTCGGGAAAAAAAAGAGTAACTGGCCCATGGCTATTCAAAGAACCCTATCAATTATTAAACCAGATGCAACTCGTCGAAATTTAACTGGAAAAATTAATTCTCGTTTTGAAGAAAATGGCTTAAGGATTGTTGCTCAGAAGCGTATTCATATGAATCGTAGTCAGGCAGAGGGCTTTTATGCCGTTCATGCAGAGCGGGCTTTTTTTTCTGATCTGTGTGAATTTATGTGTTCAGGGCCGGTTGTAGTCCAGGTTTTAGAAGGAGAGGATGCCGTCGGTGCAAACCGCTCTATTATGGGGGCGACTAACCCGGCCAACGCAGATGAGGGTACAATCCGAAAGGATTTTGGTGAATCAATAGAAGCTAATTCGGTACATGGTTCTGATTCGACAGAGAATGCATCAATTGAAATTAGTTTTTTCTTCAGTCAAACAGAGTTGGTTGGCTGAAGTCTTTTTAAAGTAGGAATAATGCCATAAGCCCGACAATTATGAGCACAAAAAATGTGCTAAGAAACATAAATGTCGAAAAACCTTTCCATCCCTGTTTTGTTTGTTTGGAAACAGTATCTGTAATATCAGCCATATTCTTTTACTCCGAGTAATTATCTAATCCATGAACCAGAATAAAAATATCGCTGAAAAATAAATTTTAAAAGACCCTTAACCGATTATTCAATGGGATTTAAAAAAAACACCCCAGGTGCTTGAGGGTGTTGAATAATAATTTTTTCGTCAATAATCTTTATTTTATCTTGTGCAATTAATGATAGCGCATGGCAAAAGCAGCGATGTTCTGCAATTAATACGCGGTTAGCAAGGCTCTCTGGGTCATCTTCTTGTAAAACAGGAACGGCCGCCTGAACAATAATGGGCCCAGTATCCATATCAGTCCGAACATAATGAACGGTACAGCCTGTAAACCTTACTCCCGCTTTTAGTGCCCTCTCATGAGTGTTTAACCCCTTAAACGCTGGAAGCAAAGATGGATGAATATTGATGATTTTATTATGCCAATATTTAACGAAGGAACTTGTCAGGAGTCTCATAAAACCAGCAAGGCAAATAAGCTCGACACTATTATTTTCCAAGGTTTTTGTTAACGCACTCTCAAAAGATTCCCTATTTGAGAAGTTTTTATGATCTATTACTTTTGAAAAAATACCGGCTTCAGATGCACGATCTAGACCAGCAGCACCAGGGGTATTTGATACTACCAATTTAATTTCAGCAGCAGATTCCTCCGATCTGCAATAGTCAATCAATGCTTGTAAATTTGAACCTCGACCTGAAATTAAGACGGCCGTCTTTAGTTTTGCCATGCACTTTCCCAGTTGACAATTTCGACAACGGTCTGTTGTTCGAGTTTTTGAACCGATCCAATTTCATATGCTATTTCGCTAGTTTGCGATAAAACTTCTTTCGCAGAGTTTAAGACATCTGGAGCAACAATAGCTATCATTCCTATCCCACAATTAAATGTTCTTGCCATTTCTTTAGGCGTTATTTTGCCCTTTTTAGATAGCCATTTAAAAATATCATCTATCGGCCATCTATGGCCTTCCAATTTTACGCCTAAACCATCAGGTAATATCCTTGGAATATTCTCAACTAAACCACCACCCGTAATGTGTGCCAATCCTTTTAATAAACCCGCTTTGTGTAAAGCCAAACAAGATTTTACATAGATACGAGTTGGGGTAAGTAAGGTTGAACCGAGTGGCATATCGTTAAACGGCATTTTACTTTCGAAATTGTACCGTGTTTCCTCTACGATTTTTCGAACTAGTGAAAACCCGTTTGAGTGAATACCGCTAGATTTTAGGCCTAGTACCACATCCCCTTCGGCAATAGTTTTTCCGGTGAGAACATGCTCGCGGCTAACAGCGCCAACCGCGAAGCCCGCCAAGTCATAATCATCCCCTTGGTACATACCCGGCATTTCAGCGGTTTCTCCCCCAATAAGTGCGCAGCCAGCTTGTTTACAACCATTGGTAATGCCTCTGATTACTTCCTCTGCTCGGTTAGGAATAAGTTTCGCTGTTGCCAAATAATCTAAAAAAAATAAGGGTTCTGCGCCTTGAATGATTAGATCGTTAACGCACATAGCTACTAAATCGATCCCAATACCAAAATGATCACCCATTGATGAAGCAATTTTCAATTTGGTACCAACACCGTCAGTAGCTGCGACTAAGATTGGGTCTTTGATTTCTGTGGCAGAAATATCAAACATACCACCAAAACCCCCGATCTCGACGTTAGCTCCAGGTCGAGCAGTGGATCTAATATGTGGTTTTATAGAATTGACAAATGCTGTACCTGCATCAATATCAACTCCGGATTCTTTATATCGACGACTGTTAATAGGTTTCTCACATAGTTAAAACGGGATAATCTATGGCCTTTTAATTACCATGTTTTATAGTGAAGATACCTAATACTATCTGCTTTGCAACTTTTGCATTTGAGAAGCCATTGGCTAAGGTTTTTTTCGTTATACTTCTTATGTACCCGTGTGTGACTTTCGCGGTGCGTGGGGAAGTTTATATTGTACGTGGAGTATCTGTTGATGAAACTTCTGAATCAGCTTCTGCCGCACAAAAAATTGCCTTGAAGAAAGGGCAAGAAGTCGCATATTCACGTTTAATAAAACGTGTAGTACCTTTAAGAGAACAGTCAAAACTCAACGATTTGAAATTCTCTGAACTAGTTGAATTAGTTTCGGGCATTGATGTAGTTGATGAAAAATCATCATCGGTAAGATATTTGGCAAAGTTGGTTATTAGGTTTAACCCATCTGCAATGCGAATTCACCTACGTAACGCTGGTATTCAGTTTGCAGAAACAAAAAGTAAGTCTTTGATTGTGCTGCCTGTATTTCGAACCCAAGCAACATTGCAGCTATGGGATGCTGGAAATATATGGCTTAAAGTATGGCGAAGAATTCCTAACGACGACGGTTTGATTAATTTAATTATTCCCAAAGGCGATATACAAGATATTGCCGCTATTAGCGCTGAACAGGCAATAGAGGGTAATAAAGAGAGAATAAATTCGATAGTTAAACGTTACGGTGCATCCGGAACTCTTTTGACAGTTGCGAGTGTTAAGAAATTCCAAGGAAAAAAAATAGTTGAAGTAGCAACCAGCCGGCTTGGTATGCGCGGAGATGATAAAACCTTGATACAAGGTTTTGAAAATGATTTGAAAAAATCTTTTCCGGATATCCTTTTGTCTGCAGCTAAAAGTTTGCGTAGTGAAATTGAAGAAACTTGGAAACAAGAAAATTTATTACGATTTGACCAACATCGGGTCTTGTTGGCTGAAGCAAAATTAAAAGCACTGAAAGATTTAGTATTTCTCCGAAGAAAACTTGAAATGAGTCCTCTTATTCGGCAGTTAGAAATAGTTAAATTGTCTTTGAAAGATGCTTTATTTCGTATCCAATATTTTGGAGCCCCTGATCAATTACAATTAGCATTAGAACAACGTGATATTTTGTTGACCCAGGGGGCCGTCTACTGGAATTTAAAGACTGATTATGAAATTGACTGATTGTACTACCTTTAACCTTGTTAAGATTGCACGCAATGACCTGCGTAAATTAATTAAAATAGTGCTTTAAAATGAGTCTCCCAAATTTAATTTCTATTGCTCGTCTTATGGCTGTTCCAGTTATGATTTACTTGATTCTAAACGGATATTATTTTGGTTCTTTTTGGTTATTTGTGGCTGCGGGTGTGTCAGATGCTATTGATGGTTACATAGCTAAAGCGCTTGGACAGGTAACCGTTTTAGGCAGTTATCTTGACCCGTTAGCCGACAAAGCATTATTAGTTAGTGTTTATGTGACTTTAGGGCATGTTAATCTACTGCCGAGTTGGTTGGTAATTATGGTGGTGTTTCGCGACCTAATTATTGTCGGGGGCGTAGTTTTACTTCACATTTCAACCAATGATGTAAAAATGAAGCCTTTATTGATCAGTAAATTAAATACGCTAGCGCAAATTATCCTAGTAACGGTTGTGCTGGCCAATTTAGCTTTTCCCCAAGTGTTATGGCCATATTTAATTACTGTCCTAGTTTACGTTGTTACAGCAACAACATTCGCATCTGGCGGCGCATATATTGTTAGTTGGGGAAGAAATGCAGAAAAGGATGAAGGGACAATAAACGGATGAATGGAGATGTCCAAAAGTATTACTGGTTCGGCGCATTTTTATTATTAATTGGAGGCTTGTGGTTATTGTCGGAAGTCCTATTTCCATTTGTTGCCGGGATGGCACTTGCGTATTTATTTGATCCTTTATTGGATAAAATTGAACGGTGGAAATGCCCAAGATGGGTAGGAGCAGCGATACTCACTTTATTTGCAGTTATTTTAGTTTTTTCATCTTTGTTCTTAATTATACCATTATTAAATACCCAATTAGTTGAATTAAGTGGCCGTATTCCAGGATTTCTGAATATAATTCAGACCAAAGCCCTAGAACTCGTAGCTACCTTTCAATCACATTTAACCGAAGAAGATGTTGTTGCAATTAGGCAAAGATTAGGCAGTGCTGTCAATCCAGAGTTTATTTCTTGGCTTGGTAGTATTGTATCAAAAATTTGGGACGGAGGAGTCGCATTACTAAATCTTTTGTCCTTATTATTCATAACTCCAATAGTAATGTTCTACCTGCTACGAGACTGGGACCGTATTGTTGAGGTTGTTGATAGTTGGCTGCCCAGAACGCATTTATTAGTAATTAGAGAACAATTTTCCAATATTAATTCTGTTCTTTCTGCTTTTGTTAGAGGGCAAGTGCTCGTTTGTATTATTTTGGGTGTGTTTTACGGCTCGGCCCTAAGTATTATTGGCTTAGATTTCGGATTTATTGTTGGGCTCGGCACGGGGCTCATTTCGTTTGTCCCCTATTTTGGGATGCTCCTTGGGTTTATCATCGGTGTCGGCGTGGCTATTGCTCAATTCGGTGAATGGGTGCCTATCCTTGCAGTTGCTTCGATTTTCTGTATAGGGCAATTTCTTGAAGGCAATTATTTTACACCCAAATTAGTAGGAAATAAAATTGGTTTACACCCAGTTTGGATAATTTTTGCATTATTGGCTGGAGGAACTTTGTTTGGTTTTACAGGCCTTCTTCTAGCCATTCCCGCCGCGGCTATTATTGGCGTATTGGGACGTTTTAGTATTTCAAAATATAAGGCGAGTTCAACCTACGCCGCCCCAAAAGAATAATAAAATGTCCTGATGGCTGATAGGCAACAATTAATCCTAAATTTACAGCACCGACCTGCATTTGGGCGGGATGATTTTATGGTTACAGAATGTAATCAAGAAGCCCTTTCATTTATAGAACTTTGGCCTAACTGGCCTGGACCTCTCGTATGGTTATGTGGTCCACCTGGTTGTGGAAAAAGTCACTTAGCTGCTGTTTGGCAGGAGCAATCTGGAGCTAACCAACTTGATCAGTCACAAATAATTTCGGATTCTATAGGTATTACACGAGATTTTTGTTGTTTCTTTATAGATTTATTAGAGGGTATCGAAAATGAAAGATCATGGCTCAGTTTTTATAATGCAGTCACTGAACAAGGAGGTTCTATACTCGTGACTTCTTTATTCCCTCCAGCGACTTGGAATTTTCTGATCCCAGACCTAGGTTCCCGACTTAGAGCGGCACCAGTAATCAAAATCGCCAAAGCCGATGATGAATTATTGGAAGCAGTTCTAATAAAATTATTTATAGACCGACAGCTTCATGTTCAACCCGAAGTTATATCATATTTGTTGCGGCGTATGGATAGAAGCTTAGCTGCCGCTCGTGAAATTGTTGAACTTTTAGATAATGCGGCGTTAGCTGAGAAAAGAATGATTACGGTGCCGCTAGCACGATCAGTTATCAAGAGTTACTCGTCCAATTGAATTTCCCTGATCAATTTTGATAACGCGGAACGACTTATCTACTATCGTTATAGCGATTTTACCATGTTTTAATGCCAATGCGTCGTCACCAAAAATTTTCCGCCTCCACCCACTTAGTGCCCGAATATCGGCGTGATCATTCCCTGCAAGCTCTTCAATTTCATCTGAGTTGGCAATGAGTTTTTGTGCTACCGAGTGTTCCTCACACTTTAACTTTAGTAAAACCTTTAATAAATCTACAGTTGGTCCAGTTTTTGCTAATTTTTTATGCGATTTTAAAACTTTAGGGCATTCCTCAATTGGGGTTGAAATACCTCGGGAAATTGCTGCAAGAATATTTTCGGCAGTCTTCCCTTTTTTCTGCTTTTCGTGCAGACCACGCATTATTTTAAGATCACTGATAGACCTAGGTTTTTGTATGGCAAGTGATAACACAATATCATCACGTGCTATTCTATTTCGTGGCACATTGTGTCTTTGTGCCTCTTGTTCCCTCCAGGCGGAAACTTCCCGAAGAATACCCAAAAGCCGAGGAGTTGGATTTTTAACTTTTAGACGTTTCCAAGCCTCTCGAATATCAAAGGTGTAAAGCGAAGGATCAAGTATCGTTGCGAGTTCTTCGGTTATCCATTTTTTTCGATTACTATTTGCAACCAGCTGGGACAGTTTTTCGTAAACAACGCGGAGGTGGGTAACATCAGCTAGTGCATAATCTAACTGTTTTTGTGACAAGGGGCGCTTTTGCCAGTCGGTATAGCGCATAGATTTGTCTATTTTCTTTTTGGTAAGTTGGTTAACCAGTTTTTCATAACCTACGGAATCTCCAAACCCACAAGCCATTGCAGAAATTTGTGTATCTATAACTGGAAAAGGCAATTTACCCATAAGACGGTAGAATATTTCAAAATCCTGTCGTGCAGCATGAAAAACCTTTACTAAATCCGGCTGGGCCATCAGTTCTAATACAGGTGTTAAATCGATACCATTAGCCAGAACATCAATTGCTGCTCCTCCATCAGGGCCACCAATTTGAATTAAACATAGCCTTGGCCAATAAGTTTTATCGCGTAAAAACTCCGTATCCACGGTGATAAAATTTGTACTGCTCAGGCGGTCGCAAAAACCCTTTAGGACTTTGTTTTCAGAAATTAGCGTCATAGTTCAGCTATACACAATTTATACAGAACATAAAAGAAATTGATGAGTGATGTACGTTAAACTCTTGACAAGACGAGCTATTATGTGGCCATTCCCGGGCTAGTGAAGCTTTGATTTTTGTCCCGACAGGAAGTTCAATGCATCGATATAGGACACATAACTGCGACGCCCTTCGAATGAGTGACGCAGGAAAAATAGCAAGACTTTCTGGGTGGATACATCGTAAACGTGATCACGGGAATTTATTATTCGTTGACTTGAGAGATCACTTTGGGGTTACCCAATGTGTTGTTGACGTTTCAAGCGCGGTATTTCAAGAAATCGAAGGTTTGCGATTAGAATCTGTGATTTGTGTAACTGGTGAAATCGTTAGACGTAGTGACGAGACAATTAACCCAAATCTGCCGACTGGCGAAATAGAATTAGTCATTGCGGAGTTAGAAGTCTTAGGTGAGGCGGAGCCGTTGCCCTTGCAGGTTAATTCTGATCAAGACTATGGTGAAGAAACACGCTTGCAATATAGGTTTTTGGACCTCCGTCGTGAGAGGTTACATAATAATATAAAACTAAGATCTGAGGTGGTGTCGAGTATTAGAAGACGGATGACAGATAGGGGTTTTACAGAATTTCAGACACCTATCTTGACCTCTACGTCCCCAGAGGGGGCACGTGATTTTTTGGTTCCGAGTAGGACTCACCCTGGAAATTTTTATGCTTTGCCACAAGCACCACAACAGTTCAAACAATTGATCATGATTGCGGGATTTGACCGCTATTTCCAAATTGCGCCCTGTTTTCGTGATGAAGACGCCCGGGCTGATCGTTCACCGGGAGAATTTTACCAGCTAGATATAGAGATGTCGTTTGTAACACAAGATGACGTCTTCGATGCGTTAGAGCCTGTTTTAAATGGGATTTTTGAAGAATTTGGGAATGGTAAATCTGTTACGCCTGTCCCATTCCCTCGGATTCCATATGCAGAATCGCTGTTAAAATACGGTAATGACAAACCGGATTTGCGCAATCCAATTATTATGTCAGATGTTACAGATGTTTGGCGGGGTACTGATTTCAAAATATTTGCATCAGCTATTGAGAAGGGGGCAACGGTTCGGGCTATACCCGCGCCTGGAGCTTCGAAAATGCCACGCAGTTTTTTTGATAAATTGAATGATTGGGCGCGAGCGGAAGGAGCGGGAGGGCTTGGCTATATCATTTTTAGTGAAGGGGAGGGCAAGGGCCCTATATCCAAATTTCTCGATAATGATCGCATCGAATCTTTAAAAAAGTTGACGGGTGTCGGTGATAATGATGCGGTTTTCTTTGTCTGTGATAATGAGGCGGAAGCCTCGCGGTTTGGAGGTTTAGCAAGAGATCGTATCGGCTCAGAACTTGAATTGATCGATGAAAACCGTTTTGAGTTTTGTTGGGTGGTCGATTACCCCATGTATGAGCGTGACGATCGTACCGGTCAAATTACATTTAGCCACAACCCATTTTCCATGCCACAAGGCGGGCAAGAAGCGCTTCAAAGTGAAGATCCATTAAAGATCAAGGCCTTTCAATATGATATTGTCTGTAATGGTGTTGAGTTGTCCAGTGGAGCTATTCGTAACCATTTGCCAGAAATCATGTATAAAGCATTTTCTATTGCGGGATATGATCGGAACGAGGTGGAAAATCGTTTTGGAGGAATGTTAAATGCTTTAAAATTTGGGGCACCACCCCATGGTGGTTCTGCTCCTGGGATAGACCGAATTGTAATGCTATTGGCCGGTGAACGAAATATTAGGGAAGTGACGATGTTTCCTATGACACAGCAAGCTCAGGATTTGATGATGGGCGCTCCAGCAACGGTTGATGATGAGCGGCTAGAAGAATTGCATATTCGAATCTCGATGCCGCCATCCAAAGAGGATTAAATCTTAAATTACTGGCCTTAGCCAGGCAGCTCCCCTCACACCACTGGAATCGCCATGTTTTGCCCGTTTAAGAGGTGTAATAACGCTATCAGAAAAACACCAATTTTGCCACAAGTGAGGAACGTTCTGGTATAAACGCCCAATATTAGAAATTCCTCCACCCAAAATTATTACATCTGGGTCTACTATATTTATGACACCTGACAATGCACGCGACAGTTGTTGTTCATAAGTTTCCATAACGATATTTGCCAGTGGGTCTTTTTGACCCAACTTGGTTACAATTTGTTGAGGGCTTAGTGTTTTGCCTGCAGTTTCTGAGAAAGATTGAGAAAACCCCGGACCAGAGAGGTACGTTTCAATACAATTTTTGTGCCACCTACATCAACACCGATGCGCATATCAGGAAACTCAAGCCAGAAATTAAAAATTTATGAATGATCGCATAAGCATTTGGGCATCACCAGTATGGTTTACATTCTGGATGCACGAGGGTGGGAATTCACCGTAAAAGCACGAGGTTGGAAATTTACTTGGCTTTGAAAAAAGTCTCTGACTAAGGAGGAAGGTGAAAATTACTTAATTTTAGACTCTTTAAA
>CAZCKO010000083.1:0-10263 GCA_964499275.1 uncultured Rhodospirillaceae bacterium | reverse complement strand
GTTGTCTTGTACAATTTGGGAGGGCCGGATAACCCCGAAGCGGTGCAGCCCTTCCTTTTTAACCTGTTTAGTGATCCGTTAATTTTGCGCCAAACGAGGCCTATTAGATGGCTTTTGGCAAAAATCATCTCTCGCCGCCGAACACCCGTAGCTAAAGAAATTTATTCGAAGATCGGTGGCGGGTCGCCCATTTTAAGGGAAACAAAAAAACAGGCAGAGGCACTAACTTTGGAATTATGCAAAGATGGGTATTATCGAGTCTTCGTAGCTATGCGATATTGGCACCCATTTGCCGAAGAGTGTATGAAGGAAGTCGTAGACTATAATCCAGAACAAGTAGTTTTAGTCCCTCTTTATCCCCAATTTTCAACAACCACGACGGAATCTTTCCTTCGTTTGTGGAAAGAGACTAGCAAAAAAATCGGTTTCGATATAACCACCACGTCCATTTGTTGTTATCCGCGCCAAGAAGGTTTTATTAAAACAATTAGTAGTCTTTTACGGACCAGTTTAAAAAAAGCGAGCGGCCCACCCAATAACTTGAAAATTCTTTTCTCCGCGCACGGGATACCCCGAAAATTTGTTGTGGATGGCGACCCTTACGAATCTCATGTAAAAATAACAGTGAATGCTATACTGCAGGATTTGAACATACCAGACTTGGATTATGTGGTGTGTTATCAAAGTCGGGTCGGGCCGGTTGAATGGCTGAGGCCCTACACTGATGAGGTTATTATTAAGGCCGCCAAGAGGGGGCAAACGATAATAGTTGTCCCGGTGGCTTTCGTTTCTGAACATTCAGAAACCCTTGTAGAACTAGATATTGAATATCGAGATCTGGCGATAAAACATGGGGCGGCGGGCTATGTTCGGACTCCTACCGTCGGAGCAAACATGGTATTTATAACAGGAATAGCAAAAATGGTCAGAGAGGCAGTGCAGGTTAGGGGCATCTTTTGTTCGGGGGGGCTTTTATGCGACAAGAATTGCTCCGCGTGCCCAATTAATCGGGCGATTACATAAATATGAACTGGTTGTTGACAATTTATCCCTGGATTAAGGCATTCCATATTATTTCTGTAATGGCATGGATGGCGGGTCTATTATATCTGCCGCGGTTATTTATTTATCATTGCGATGCAGGCCCGGGGTCGGAAAAGTCTGAGACGTTTAAAGTAATGGAGAGAAGGCTTTTGTTCGTGATAATGAATCCGGCAATGGTGTTGAGCTTCTTTTTTGGAGCTGTGCTGTTTTTAACCCCGGGGGTGATTGATTGGGCAGCTTGGTGGGTTTATGGAAAGATCTTTCTCTTTATCTTGCTTTTTTTTGTGCACACCCTATTCGCTGTTTGGCTCAAAGGGTTTGCGGAAGATCAAAACGAGATTAGCGCGAAAACACTTCGGGTTGCCAATGAGGTGCCCACGGTGTTGATGATCGGTATTGTAATTTTGGTTATAGTAAGGCCGGGCGCTTAATTGTTTGCCGCTTTAAACGGGATTGACATCGAAAAATTGATGGGCTAAAGCTTCTCTCATTAGTTTCGGTCTCTTTTTTCGAACACCAATCCAAAAATTATTTAATATTTACTTGTCTAGGTCCTTACCGCCCACGCGTCATATTAAAGTGCCTTAGGCACCTCACCCCGGTTATCATGATGGCAAATTTCTAAAACTACTATGAATTTACAAGAACTTAAGAAAAAATCACCGGCAGACCTTCTGGCTTTTGCAGAAGAGTTAGAAATTGAAAACGCCTCTACGATGCGCAAACAGGAAATGATGTTTGCAATTTTAAAGCAGCTTGCAGAAAATGAAGTGGTTATTTCTGGCGATGGGGTTTTGGAGGTCTTGCAGGATGGGTTTGGTTTTTTAAGGGCCCCGGAAGCAAATTACTTGCCCGGCCCAGACGATATATACGTATCGCCTAGCCAAATACGTCGGTTTAGTTTGCGGACAGGGGATACGGTGGAGGGAGAAATTCGTTCCCCGAAAGATGGCGAGAGGTATTTCGCATTATTGAAGGTAAACAAGATCAACTTTGATGATCCCGAAAGGGTTCGTCATCGGATTAATTTTGATAACCTGACACCCCTTTACCCGGAAGAAAAATTTATTCTAGATCACGACAACCCCAAAGCTAAGGACTTAACCACAAGAATCGTGGACTTGACAGCGCCGCTCGGCAAGGGCCAGCGTGCCTTGATTGTTGCCCCACCCCGCACTGGTAAGACTATGATGTTACAGTCAATCGCCCATGCGATTACAGAAAACAACAAGGGCGTCTATTTGTTGGTCTTGTTAATTGATGAGCGCCCGGAAGAGGTCACCGACATGCAACGATCTGTCGATGGTGAGGTCATTAGTTCAACCTTTGATGAGCCCGCCGCACGGCATGTACAGGTCGCTGATATGGTCATAGAAAAGGCTAAAAGGTTGGTAGAACATGGCCATGATGTCGTCATCCTGTTGGATTCGATTACACGGCTGGCGAGGGCATATAATACTGTTGTGCCCTCTTCTGGTAAGGTTTTGACCGGCGGAGTTGATTCTAATGCGCTACAAAGGCCCAAACGTTTTTTCGGGGCGGCTAGGAATATTGAAGATGGCGGTTCCCTTTCTATTATCGCCACGGCCCTGATCGATACGGGGTCCCGCATGGATGAGGTTATATTTGAAGAGTTTAAGGGTACGGGTAATAGTGAAATTGTGCTTGATCGTAAGTTGGCCGATAAGCGTACATTTCCATCCATGGATATTGCAAAATCCGGAACCAGAAAAGAGGAGCTTCTCATTGAAAAAGGCGACCTTTCAAAGATGTGGGTGCTGCGGCGTATCCTCAATCCCATGGGCACCGTTGATGCAATGGAGTTCCTTATAGAAAAAATGAAAGCAACGAAAAATAACGCTGATTTTTTCGATTCTATGAATCAATAGCTAAAAATTAATCCTAAACGTGACGAGTTTTATGGAATTAGAACTGTAGAGCCTATTGTTTTCCGTTGCTCTAATGCCCTGTGGGCTTTGGCTGCGTCCTTAAGAGCGTAGCGTTGCTCAACATGAATTTTTACAGAGCCGCTTTCAACAACATCAAATAGCTCCTTTGCTAACATTGTTAGCTCCGTCTTCGTTGAAATATAATGATTCAATATGGGCCGGGTCATAAAAAGGGAGCCCTTTTGAAGAAGGGTTAGGGGAGCAACCGGCGGAACCGGTCCGGAGGCGTTGCCGTATGTTATCCACATTCCTCGCATACTAAGACAATCCAATGAGCCGGGATAGGTGTTTTTCCCCACCCCATCATAAACAACCGGCACACCGCAACCTTTAGTGAGCTGGTGGACGCGAGTGACAAAGTCACTCTCCGTATATATGATGGTATGATCACAACCATTGGCACGTGCAAGGGCGCCCTTTTTTCGGGAGCCGACAGTTCCAATAACCGTCGCGCCAAGGAGTTTTGCCCACTGACATAAAATCAACCCGACTCCGCCGGCGGCGGCATGAACGAGGATAGTATTTGGCTTTTTGGGTGTGTATATGCGTTTTAGAAGCATAGCGGCAGTTAACCCCTTTAACATCATGGAGGCAGCCTGCTCATCGGAAATGTTGCGGGGTATTTTGATTAGTCTTCCAGCGGGAAATATCCTTTTCTCCGCATACGACCCTATTGGATCAGAGCAGTAAGTAACCCGATCACCAACTTTCAGGTTCTTTACCCCCTTGCCGAGGCCCTCGACTATCCCGGCGCCCTCCACGCCCGGGGTAAAGGGTGTGTTGAGGGGGTAAAGACCCTTGCGGTGATATGTGTCAATAAAATTCAGCCCGATTGCCGTATTTCTTATGACGGCTTCACCCTGTTTGGGGTTGCCAATATCAATATGCTGCCATTTCATAACTGAAGCTGGGCCGGTTTTATTTATACGAATACAATATGGCATTGGGGTTTATTTCGAGATGTTAGACCATGGGTCGCCCGAGGCGGTGCTTACAGGCGCCCATAATCTATTGTTTAATTTAATGCAGATTGGAGCAGCTCCGATGTGCGGCTATCTGCAAGCTCGGCTGCCGCTTGATTGTAGTTTCCTCCGCCAATCCTCGCAAAGGCGTGGTCTACTCCCGGATAGGAATGGAGAGTAATATTTTTATTTTGGTCAAAAGCCTGTGCTATGGCAGCTTGGGAGTCTGGCGGACAAAAATCATCTTTTTCTGCGATATGAAACATAGCTGGGTTTTTAATATATTCCGCATATGGAAGGTGATCATCGATTTGGACGGGATAATAACCAACAGAAGCATCAGAGTCGGAAGAACATGCTAATGTATAGGCGAGGCTGCCACCAAGACAAAAGCCGACGCAACCCACCTTGCCATTGCTGCCCTGGTGACTGCGCAAATAGTTCATAGTGGCTTGCAGGTCGGCAACGCCTTTTTCAAAATCCGGAAGAAATTTATTCATATATTCAAACGCTTTATTCCAATCTTCCTCGGTTTGATCGGTAAGTTGGATGCCTGGTTCAATGCGCCAAAATAAATCTGGACATGCCGCGATGTACCCTTGCGCAGCGTATCTGTCGCAAAGGTTCCGCATAATTTGGTTTACCCCAAAAATTTCTTGAATTACAACCAGGCCCGGCCCGGTACCGGACTCCGGGGTGGCTAAATAGCCATTAAAATTACCGTCCGGTCCTTCGATTGTTATATCTGTCATTTTTATCTACATCCTTTAAAAATAAATTTCTAAAAGTTATACCGAAGCACCATAGCGCGGTAAAATTTAGATGTCATTCGAAAGGAGCTTTTAACGACCAACCTATGGTTGATGATAATTAAGTTTGTTGTGTTGAATAGTGTTTATAAAGGCCAGCGCTATTTTTTTTTCTGGGCTCAGTTGAAGTTGGTCTAAGTAGCTTAAAAGGTCTGCACGGCGGCAAAAATTATTAAAGCCTAAGGCTTCGTATTCTGGTTTTTCCGGTAAACTTGTCCCGTAGATTATAATAGAGTTATTTTCCCGCAGGGGTGCTGGGATGGCCTTGGCAAGCGGCAACCCCTGTGCGGCGTTATTGCCAATAGCAATTAGTCCATCAAATATATCCAGTTCACCAATTTCCAATTGTATGCGGTCAAGGTCTACTTTGTCCCAGTTTATTTCTTCTCGATCCGATTCTTCTTTGGTCAAGAGTGTCGGGTATTCTTCGGAAGCAATGTAACCAAATTCTGTTCTGATAAGCCTAGTCCATATTAATGGCGGAGTTTTAACAAAAGCATCTAGTGTAACCTCGTTATCCAAGATTATAACTGTAAAGTGGTCCGCATCTCTGTGAGCAATTTCGGTCTTAAGTGACATAATTGGCCTTCAGGTCTTTTCGAGTTTTAGCAGGAATGCTTTTGCATTTATCCCTCGCCTACCAGTATAGCCCGTGAGGGCACCGTTAGCGCCAATAATACGATGGCAGGGGATAATTATTGGCAGTGGGTTTTTACCGCATGCGTTGCCGATGGCGCGTGGGGAGGAGTTGAGTAATTTTGAAATTTCACCATAGGTAGCGGTTCTACCGTATGGGATCTCCGTAATTCTTTTACATACAGCTTGTTGGAATTTAGTACCGCCTACATTCAGCGGAACCGAGAACGTTCTTAACTTGCCAGCAAAATAATTGTCTAGTTGGTCTTGAGCTGTGGAGAGAAGGTGGGTTCTGGTGTATGAACGCGATTCACGCCACAGGAGGTTGGTTATAGCGCCGTTATGTTCGACCAAGGTTAATGGCCCCAGGGGCGAGTTAATCGTGAGCTCCGGCATGTCTATGGGCCTTCAGCAGGAGGGAAAAATTTTCTCAACTCTCTCTCGTTAGTAATAGGTAGAGAGCAGGTTGTGCCTTGGCAGATATAGGCGGTTGCTACTTTGCCCACTTGTTGTTTGGCAAAGGCTGGGTGGCTGGGTGCAAGCGTATCGCCTGGTGCAATTACGGCAATGACCCTATTCATTATATTCTGCTGATAAATTGCGGTTAGTAGACGCTGGCAATCTGTATTCTCGCGGTCGCCTATAATAGCAACTTGAACGGCGGATTGTAAGGTTTCGGCTGAACTCATGAGAGAGGCATATGGAAAATAATTTTTATTGAGCTCACCAGAAAAAGCTGTGATTACCGAGTCTGCCTGTTCCCGATAATTAGAGTCACCCGTCAAATGGTATAGTCGGGAAAGATTTGAAGCCATTACGCTATTACCACTTGGGGTGGCGTTGTCTGACGCGGACTTAGTTCTGACGATTAGCGCTTCGGCATTATCAGGGGTGAAAAAATACCCACCGTTTTCTTGGTCCAGAAAGTGCTTGTTGACTGCGTTGACCCAAGTTTTCGCATCTTCTAAATAATTTGAATCGCCTGTTAGTTCATTTAAAGTTAACGCTGCACGTATCATTCCGGAATAGTCATCTAGGGTGGCCACAGTATTTAACTTCCGCGCTCGATAGGCGTGGGATAGATTTGCCCTATTGTACATTTTTGTAGTTATAAATTGATAGGCGCTCGATGCAGCTTCTACCCATGACGATACCCCAAATACGACGCCAGCGTGCGCTAGTGCTGGAATCATAAGGCCATTCCAGTCGGCAAGCACCTTGTCGTCCCAGGCTGGCCGGGTGCGTTTATTTCTCTTCGTTAATAATTTCTGTCGGCAGGTCGCGAGAATTTTTTCTTCTTCAGTCGAATAGGTTCGATTATTTTTTGTTCGGTTGAGGATTGTTTTTCCTTCCCAGTTGCCCGTAGGAGTAACATCATAAACTTCGTTGAATAACGTTGCGTCTGGACCTAGAATTCCTGTTATTTCGTTTTGGCTCCAAGTATAAAATTTACCTTCCTCTCCTTCGCTATCGGCATCTAATGTTGCCGCAAACGCCCCACCATCGGCGGTCATCTCCCTGAGAACCCACCCGGCTGTTTCCTTCGCCCTTTCAAAGAAAAGGGGCTCCTTGGTGTCTTGCCATGCCCATGTTAAGAGGTCTAAAATTTGGGCGTTGTCGTAAAGCATTTTTTCGAAATGTGGAGTAAGCCAAATGGTATCGGTAGAATAGCGCGCATAACCCCCCCCAAGGTGATCGTAGATACCCCCCTGGGACATCTTTCTTAGCGTCAGCAAAACAGTTTCCTTGAGATCTTCGTGGCCACAGCGCTTATATGTGCGCCATAATAATTCTAAGATAGATGGGTTGGGGAATTTGGGTGCCGCACCGATACCCCCATTTACTGTATCGTACTCCAACGCAAGTCGTTTGGCCGCCCGCTCTATTAGGTCCAGGGTTATCTCCTCTCCACTTTCAGAGAGGCCTATCTGGGAGAGGGAAGACTGAAGGGCGGATACATTTTTATTAATGGCGTCTTGTTTGTTTTTCCAATAATCATGAATTGTATTTAGCACATCCCGAAAACTGGGTCGGCCATATTTGGACTCTGGGGGAAAGTACGTGCCTCCCCAAAATGGTTCACCCTTTGGGGTTAGGAACATTGTTAATGGCCACCCGCCTTGTTGTCCAAGCAACCGGAGGCTGTGTTGATATATCGTGTCAATATCTGGCCGTTCTTCGCGGTCAACTTTAATATTAATAAAAAGCTCATTCATTTGCGCCGCAGTAGTTTTGTTTTCAAAACTCTCATGGGCCATCACGTGACACCAGTGACAGGCGGCATAACCAACGGATAATAGGATTGGTTTATTTTGTGTCTGGGCCTCAGAAAGCGCCTCTGTTCCCCAGGGCCACCAATCCACAGGATTATCCGCGTGTTGTAATAAATAGGGGCTGGTTTGCGTACCAAGGCTATTCCGCACCATTTACTTTTCCAATTTTTGCTTTAAGACTTTTGGAACCCTAATAGAGCCTAATTGAGTATGCAAATTTTGTCCTTTTAGATAAGGTTTTTCTTGTCTAAGGAGCCCTTAACATCATATAGAGCAGCATGTCTAAGGATACTATTTATGCCCCGGCTAGTGGTGTGGGGCCAGCCGGTATAGCCGTGATAAGGGTCTCGGGTTCAATCGCAGGTGATATTTTGGATGTTATTTCTGGAGTGTCACGCCCTGAGCCGAGGCTTGCAACCCGTGCATCACTCTCTAATCCAAAAAGCTGCGAACCTTTGGACACAGGTTTGGTAATTTGGTTTCCGGGCCCGGCGAGTTTTACCGGTGAGGATGTTGTAGAGTTTCATATTCATGGTGGCAGGGCAACAACGGAGGCGTTATGTGGTGCGCTTGGTGAAATTGATGGTTGTCGTTTAGCAGAACCCGGCGAATTTAGCCGGCGAGCATTTTTTAATCAAAAGTTAGATTTAACAGAAGTAGAAGGTCTAGCCGACTTAATCGCGGCGGAAACTGAGGCTCAAAGGAAGCAGGCCCTGAGGCAGTTATCTGGGTCCCTCGGCAAAAATTTCGATAATTGGCGGAAAAAGCTGTTGAGCTGTTTGGCGCATGTAGAGGCTGCGATTGATTTTCCTGATGAGGACTTACCTCAAGAACTACCTGGTAATACCAAACACCATATATTGGGTATGGCCGAAGAAATAACACAATATCTTGATGACCAGCATGGAGGAGAGAGGCTGAGAGAGGGAATCCAGATCGTTATTGTTGGGATACCAAATGTTGGGAAATCAAGTTTGCTAAATTATTTGGCTGAGCGGGATGTTGCCATTGTTTCCGAACAGGCCGGGACCACACGCGACGTAATTGAGGCTCGTTTGGATCTGGAAGGATTTCCTGTTACCGTGGCTGACACTGCCGGATTGCGGACAACTTCAGACGAGGTCGAGGGCGAAGGCGTTTTAAGGGCACGAAATAGATTGTCAGAGGCGGATTTCGGTGTTTTCGTGTTTGATGCAAGTTCACTTCATGGCCACGCTCCAATTGTGAAAATGATTGGCCCGGACGATCTAGTTTTAATTAACAAAGCGGATTTGGTTGCTGAGCTAAAGGTGCCTGGTGAGTTAAAAGAATTTTCTCCGATCATTGTATCTTTGAAGGACGGCACCAACTTGGAGGCCTTTATGCAGATCCTTACTCAGCGAGTCGTTGGTCGGTTTTCCCTAGTTGGGCCGGCGCCGATAACGCGGTTGCGCCATAGGGAGGCGCTTGAGGAAGCGGCGGCAGCGCTTAACCGCGCCCGGCGGGCCGCGGAGGTAGAGTTAATGGCAGAGGATTTGCGGCTTGCAACTAGAGAGTTGGGAAGAATAACCGGGCGAGTTGACGTTGAAGATGTCTTGGATGTAATTTTTCGAGAGTTCTGTATTGGGAAATGAGGGGTCTGCTTTGTTTCACGTGAAACATAGACTATTCCCGGTTTTCTTTGACACTAACGGCGTACCCTCTTAAATAGAGATTATGAAAAAATACGATGTCATTGTTATTGGCGGCGGGCATGCCGGTAGTGAAGCCGCCTCGGCTTCCGCAAGGTTAGGCGCTCACACCCTTCTTGTTACTCACAAGATTGATACCATTGGTGAAATGTCGTGTAATCCTGCGATCGGTGGTTTGGCGAAAGGCCACCTTGTCAGGGAAATTGACGCCCTTGATGGCGTAATGGCCCGCGCGATTGACAGTTCAGGTATCCAGTTTCGTATTCTAAATAGAAGCCGCGGGCCAGCGGTAAGAGGCCCAAGGGCGCAAGCAGACAGAAGACTTTATCGCCGGGCAATGCAAAAAATTCTTCACGATCAACCAAACCTTACTATTTTAGCTGCCCCAGTGGGCGATTTAATTATCAAGGATGGCGCCACAATTGGGGTTCGCCTTGATAATGGAGTTGAGCTGCTTTGTGGCAGGGTAATTCTGACGACAGGTACCTTTTTAAGGGGAGAAATTCATGTCGGTGAAGAAAGAATCCCAGCCGGGCGGATGGGCGAAGCGCCGTCGGTTGGGCTGTCTAAAACGCTGAGTGGGGCAGGATTTGCGCTTGGCCGCCTCAAAACAGGGACGCCGCCGCGCTTAGATGGGCGAACCATAGATTGGGATAGTTTAGAGGTGCAGCGGGGAGACCCCGTTCCGACGCCGTTTTCTTTCATTACGGAGACCATTACAACGCCGCAAATTAACTGTCATATTACTGGAACGACGCCCGAGAGTCACAAAATAATACGGGAAAATCTTGATCGTGCCCCCATGTATTCTGGACAAATAGAGGGGGCGGGGCCTAGATATTGTCCGTCCATAGAGGACAAGGTGGTTCGATTTTCTGATCGCAACCGCCACCAGATTTTTTTGTAGCCGGAAGGGCTGG
>CAZCKO010000082.1:6350-10266 GCA_964499275.1 uncultured Rhodospirillaceae bacterium | reverse complement strand
AAAACATCTTGTCGGTGTTTTGATTTACCAAATCTAAAGAGGACTATATGACAACGATTCTCATCATTGTTTTCAATGGCAACTATCTCCAGAGTCTCTCTAATTAACCGAACATTTCTTGAGAAAATTAATCTGAAATAATTCTTGTAACTTCGTAGGAATCAGGGGGCTGTGTGGTATAATAAAATTATGGTTTGAAGTTAATTTGGATGCTTATATTATTGGGGTGCCCTCAACAAAAAATTTAGGTGTTTCACAATGGCGCAAATGAAACTTGGGCTGTTCATTCGGCCCACCGGTCACCACATCGCGTCTTGGCGACACCCAAACGCCCATGATGACGCCAACGTAAACTTTGACCGTTTTGTCGAGATGGCCCGGACTGCGGAGCGGGGTCTATTCGACATGTTATTTTCAGCGGATACTCAGACCGTTTGGACCACCGAGGGGTCGGCTCTCAACCGACAACATTACAGTACTTGGCTAGAACCCTATACGTTGTTGGCTTCGTTGGCCCCACTTACAAAACATATTGGATTGGTTTGCACGAAAAGTACCAGCTTTGAGTTTCCCTACACAGTTGCACGCCAATTTGCGACGCTAGATTTGATTTGCAGCGGCCGTTCAGGCGTTAATATCGTGACGACGGGTAATGGACGATCAGCAAGAAATTATAGTCAGGAGGAACACAAACCCAAATCTGAACGCTATGAAGTTGCGGACGAGTTTGTTGATGTTCTGCTGGGATTGTGGGACAGCTGGGATGAAGATGCATTTATTCGTGACAAGGAAACGAGCACTTTCTTCGACTGGGACAAGATGCATGCCTTAAACCACAAAGGTAAGCATTTTCAGGTGGAAGGGCCACTCAATGTTCCCCGTTCGCCGCAAGGAAGACCAGTGATTGTTCAAGCAGGTGCATCGGAAGAAGGTCGTGAATTGGCAGCAAAATCTGCTGACGTAATTTTCGGTGCAAGTCAAAGCTTGGAAATGGCGCAGAGATTTTATGCCGATGTAAAGGCAAGGCTAGTTAAATACGATCGTGGTTACGGTGATTTGAAGATTTTGCCAGGCCTCTCGGTAACTGTTGCGGAAACTGAAAAGGAGGCGCAAACGAGATTTGACGCACTTCAGGAACTTATTCACCCTGACCATGGACTTTCTTTTTTGTCACGGCGGGTCGGCCATGACTTTACCAAAATGGATCCAGATTTACCGGTGCCGGAATTGGATGCGGTAGATGATTTGGGTACCCGTTCCGGGCAGATGCTAAATCTGGCTAGGCAGAATAACTGGACGCTGCGCCAGCTTTATCAACATTTTGCGGCTGCACGTGGCCACATGGTATTAGTTGGTACTCCCGAAACTGTCGTCAATAACATGCAAGAATGGTTTGAGGGTGACGCCTGTGATGGTTTTAACATCATTCCGTCAATGTTTCCTGACGACTTTGACTCTTTCGTCGATTTAGTCATTCCAGAATTGCAACGTCGTGGCCTGTTTCGGAAGGCTTACGTTGGTAACACCCTACGAGATCATCTCGGGCTTCAGGTGCCTGATAGCCGCTATGGACGGTCAGAGTAAGAAACTCAGGAGTTGCAGAAGATGAACGTGACATTTTCACTCATTACGCTGGGCACTTCAGCTGGTCCATCGTTGACACCTGGTAGGGCTCAAACTTCTCACCTGCTTACGGTAAATAATTCATACTACGTTATAGATGCTGGTGATGGTGTAGCGAGGCGTTTAGCGCGGGCAGGGGCCGATGTGCGCGACGTTGGCACCATATTTCTGACACATCATCATGACGATCATACGGCTGGACTGGCAACCTTAATGTCACTTGCGTGGGATCGACAGCGCACGGAGCCTATAAATGTTTATGGTCCTCCTCGAACCGAGAAACTTGTTGATGCAGCAGTCAATTATTGCAGTATAAGTGCCGACATTCGGATTGCCGATGGTGGGCGTAGCGTGCCTCTAAATGAAGTTTTTTTCGGTCATGATGTGGGTATTGGAAAAATTTACGATGACAAAAATATCACTGTCTTCTCTACCGAAAACACACACTTTAGTTTTCATGGTGGAGAGAACACCGGCTTGTACAAATCCTATTCCTACCGTTTTGAAACTTCAAATAAGATAATCGGATTTACGGGCGATACCGGTTCGAGTGCTGCGGTGGCGAAATTACTTCAGGGCGCCGATATCATGGTAACCGAAACTTCCTCTTGTGATGAACGTAAAAATAGAATGATTGACGATGGTACTTGGCAAAAAATGAGTGCATTTGAGCAAGAAGGCATTATGCGCCAAGCTACACAAGGACACATGGGTTTGGAGAATATAGGCAAGCTTGCTACAAAAGCTGGCGTTAAAAAGGTTGTACTGTCACATCTTACAAGGCGTCATGCCTCCAAAGATTATCAACCATGGGCAGAAGAGGTTCGAAAGTATTTTACTGGAGAAGTAGTTGTTGCTGAAGATCTGATGGAATTTTTATAAGCATGGATGTGGTTCACTGCGGCAAAAAGGGCGTGTTAAAAAACAGTTATTTAATTGCTGAACATATATACTTTAGAATGTATCCATTAACGGAGTTTTGTTTTGGGTATTTCCAATTTGGGATTTCGGTTTGTGTAAAACGTCCTACTCCTTTTCCCATTGGCTTTTTGTGAAATGACCAGCTGAGAGTTTTGTAGCGAAACAAGCTGCAGTCTCCCTCATGAGAATGTTTCGCAGATTTCGTGCCGCGTTTCGTTGGTATTAATCGGTCATCTAATCCCCACCAGTAAACACGTTCACCAGATTTTTTAATACTTTTTAAGTTGATATAGGTAGTCGTTCCGTCTTTGCCTTTTGCAATTGGCTTCCAGTCTGCGGTTGCTGTGGCATGAATGATCACGGAAAATAGGAAAACAATGATAGTGACATTTCTGATCATAAGTAATTCACATGAAACAGTTGCATTTTAATATTACGTTGCTCGGTTAGAATTTCGGTATTTCAGCCCGATTATGACATACGTTTTTTGGTAAATAGGGTAAAGGCTTTATGAAAAAATAATTATATTGTTGTGTTTATTTTGGGCGGTAATTCTTCCGTTGCAAGCGAAAAGCTTTTTCTTCGTAGGTGCGGTGTCGAGATTATCTTTCGTAGCATTGGAGTCCCAAGACGCAAAAGCTAATCTCATTGGCTTTATTGGGGGGCAAGGGCTTGAGAAATAGGGAGGGACGGACAACATTTTTTGGGAAAACAAAAAGAAGAATTTTACGCGGCACAGTTTAATTACTATCTTTATCCCAATCCAAATTCTCGTAAAAAGGCAAGCTACTCCTACAGGGCTTCAGATAAAAATACCGACCGGATTAAGGCCCTAGTTGATTTTTTAAAGAATAAGAATTCATTACTCACCTATTTGCTTGGGTTTAGTAGAGGCAGCGTAGACGTTTCAGCGTACGCTCTGAGGTTCCCGGATACTGTCGCGGGCGCGGTTATTATTTTCGGTGTCTATACGAATTCTTCCCGGAAGGCATCTGCATTTTCGGTTAATCTTATTGTCGGAGGTGAATTTCCTATACCGTTACTTCTCGTCCATCATGAGGGTGATGATTGTTGGGTTTCTGATCCAGAAGAGGCCGTATCCTTTTTCGAAACCTTAACGGCTCCGAAAAAAAAATTATTATGATCACGAGTGGAGGCGAAACTGGACGCGAGGGTGGTCCTTTTCATCACCACGGGTATGAGGGGGTCGTAGAGAAGGTGGTAACGGGCATAATTAATTGGCTGAGCATTAAGTGAACTGTGTCTGGGAATTAGTCGATTTAATAAGTCATCAATATTATTTGTCGGATTTTATTAGTTTTCTCTGCATGTAACTCTGCGCATATCCCTAACGTGGCGTTGGTCATCAAAT
>CAZCKO010000082.1:0-6250 GCA_964499275.1 uncultured Rhodospirillaceae bacterium | reverse complement strand
GTTTTCTCTGCATGTAACTCTGCGCATATCCCTAACGTGGCGTTGGTCATCAAATTCTGTTCCACGATGCATCGTGGCGAGATTGTCCCAGATCAGGACGTCACCCACGGTCCAATTATAAGAGAGGACATATTGACGTTTGATTGCTATTTCTCTCAACTCCTTTAGGAGGTCCCCTGCTTCATCAATAGGTAACCCGGAGACACTCCGAATGTGCGAAGCTATATAAAGAACTTTGCGTCCAGAACTAGGGTGAATATGAACCAAAGGGTGCCGGGCTGGTGGGCGTGTGACACGTTCTTCGGGTGAGGGTTCTGGTCCCCCGCCTAAAACTCGCGAGTGCCAATAGCAATGCTCTGCGGTCAATCCTTCCAGCCGCGACTTCATGTTGTTAGGCAAATCATCGTATACTGCTCTCATGTCGGCTATCTCGGTCTGGCCGCCCACTGGTGGGACTACGTGGGCAGAAAGTAGAGACCAGGTGGCACGATTACTCCTGTAGCTCATGTCCGTGTGCCACTGTCGGTTGGCCCTTTTGTAGGCGAGTCTTTTATCCTTGTCCGGATAAATATTTCCGGTACCGTCTAAGTTGCTTTGATCAACTATCTCGTTGAAGGGCAGGCGTGCTCCCGTTCCAGAGATTTTAGGTGCGCTTTTGCGCGCCACCGGTCCAAGAAGAGCGCTAAAGCCAATGTGTTCTTCGTTGGAAAGAGGTGTCTCGTTTGGTAGAGAGCAAACAGCATATTTATCTAAAAGGGTTTTTAACTTTACAATTGTTTCGGGGTCTTTGTCCTCTCGCATATTAATACCGAGAACATTTGCACCGAATTTAGGATGCAGTTTAGTTGTTTTTATAGTCACGTTTCCCCACTTGATCCCTAATTTGTATACCGTTGTTAAGTTAGAAAATGTCTTTGAGGCTGTTATAAGTTGCCGCTAGCATTTATCATCAAAAAGTTGACGTACTATGTTGTTAAAATCAACCTCGGCAGAGTTTGACATTAACTTCGTAGGGTTGAAACGTAACCCATGATATTATGTTACCTAAATACTTTATTGGCGATATTTGTATGAATGAAAGCAAAAAAGATCAGCAAAAAGATTTTATAAGAGAACAAATCGATTTGGACCTAGCGTCTGGGCGACATGACAAAATTATTACTCGCTTTCCACCTGAACCTAATGGGTACCTCCATATCGGGCATGCTAAATCCATTTGCTTGAATTTTGGTGTTGCAAAGGAATTTGCAGGCGATTGTCACTTACGGTTTGACGATACCAATCCTTCGAAAGAAGAACAAAAATTCATTGACGCAATCCAAAAGGACATCGAGTGGTTAGGTTTTGACTGGGGTGACAAAATTTATTTTGCTTCTGATAATTTTAAAGAACTTTATGGCTACGCTGAAAAGCTGGTTAGTGGGGGTCTAGCCTATGTGGATGATTTGTCTGCAGAAGAGATCAGGGAATATAGGGGTACTTTGACGGAAGCCGGAAAAAACAGCCCCTTTCGTGACCGAGAGGTAGAAGAAAATCTTAATCTGCTTCGTAGAATGAAGGCTGGGGAGTTCGAGAATGGATCACGGGTATTAAGAGCTAAAATTGATATGAGTTCCGGTAATATGAATTTAAGGGATCCTGTTATTTATCGGATTGCCAAGGCTTCTCATCCACGCACTGGGAAAGAGTGGAATATCTATCCTACATATGATTTTGCCCACGGTCAGACGGACGCAATAGAGAGAATTACCCATTCTCTTTGTACATTGGAATTTGAAGACCATCGCCCGCTATATGATTGGTTCATTAAGAACCTGCCAGTGCCAACGAATCCTAAACAATACGAGTTTTCTCCTTTAAATCTTACGAATACTATTTTGTCCAAGCGACGTTTAAGCCGGCTCGTAGACAGTGGAGCAGTTTCAGGATGGGATGATCCGCGTATGCCAACAATTGCCGGACTTCGTCGTCGCGGGGTGCCAGCATTTTCTATTCGCGATTTTGTTTCACGTCTTTCAATTGGTAAATCTGAAGGGGTAGTTGAGACCGCAATGCTTGATCATTGTGTGCGAGATCATCTCAACAAAAATTCTGAAAGGCGTATGGCTATATTAAAGCCATTAAAAGTTGTAATCGAAAATTATTCAGAAGGTGAAACGGAGGAGTTTGACGCGTTGAATCATCCCGGTGATGAGAGCCGGGGGACAAGAAAGGTACCCTTTTCAAGAGAGATTTACGTTGAACGAGATGATTTTTTGGAAGATCCTCCAAAAAAATTTTTTCGTTTAGGGCCCGGGCGGGAAGTCCGTTTAAGGTTTGCCTATTTCATTACCTGTACCGAGGTCATCAAGGGCGGGGATGGTGAGGTTGTGGAACTTAGGTGTACATATGATCCTGATAGTAGAGGTGGTAATGCACCGGACGGTCGAAAAGTAAGAGGGACTATACATTGGGTTTCGGCGGCTCATGCGGTACCAGCGGAGGTAAGGCTTTATGAGCCTTTATTCGAAAATTCAGAAGACGGGAACAGGGATAATTTTCTGGAACTCATAAATCCTCAATCGTGCGAGGTTTTAAAAGACTGTTTGTTAGAACCATCGTTATCGAAAGCATCAAGTACTGCAACTGTTCAATTTGAGCGGACAGGTTATTTTTGCCTTGATGATGAGGATAGCGATGATAACAAATTAGTTTTTAATCGTACTGTCAGTTTAAAAGATTCATGGGCAAAGAAAAATTAATAAAAGTGTTATAAAACAGTGTATTAATTTAAATAATTAATGTTATTAGTCAAAATGATAGTTTAACCGACAACCCTGAAGGTTTGTCGTCGTATTAAAGGGAGATGCTATAAATGGATATTAAAGGTCGAGCTGCTATTGTGACTGGCTCATCTTCTGTTGTTGGTATCGGTGCTGAAACCGCTAAGCTAATCGCTTCAAAAGGGTGTAACGTTCTAATTAACTATGTTTCCAATCATGAGGGCGCCGAAGAGACAGCGGCGGCTTGCCGTTCCCATGGCGTCGACAGCTTTTCAGTTAAGGGCAATGTATCCAAGGATGAGGATTGTCGAAATATGGTAAAAGCTGCGATAGAACGTTGGGGACAGCTTGATGTTTTGGTTAATAATGCAGCTGTAACTAAAACTGTGCCCCAAGGAGATTTGGAGGGGTTAACTGCTCAGGACTTTCACGATATTTACTCTGTAAATGTTGTTGGCAATTTTCAAATGACCCGCGCTGCCGCGCCCCACCTGACAAAATCGGGTGATGCCGCTGTCGTTAATATTTCATCTATTGGAGCCTTCAAGGGGAATGGGAGTTGCATGGCCTACTCCGCCTCCAAGGGCGCGCTAAATACACTGACGATATCGTTAGCCCGTCAGTTGGCACCCGAAGTTCGGGTAAACGCTATTTGCCCGGGGGGACTTCTTGGAAATTGGACCAGAAAGATAATGGACGATGAAGCCTATCAGCGCCGGGTCCAGGCAGCAGAAACAGAGTACCCTTTGCGAAAAGCTGTAATGCCAACCGATGTAGCGAAAGTAGCGCTTTGGCTAATCGAGGATGCCGCTCTTATGACTGGTGAAGCTTTCAGAATGGATGCAGGTCAACATCTTTGATAGGAAGTGCATAGATGTCGACTGTTGTTGACCCAAGCGTCTCCCAGAAAAAATTGGTCCTTGGCCTAATTTGCACGGGTCATTTTTTTAGTCATTTCGTTATGTTGGCTCTGCCACCACTCTTCCTTTTTATGAAGCCGGAATTAGGGGTGAGCTATGCCGCTTTGGGTGCGATCGTATCAGGATTTGCAGCCACAACTGCTATCGGTCAAATTCCAGCGGGCATTCTCGTTGATAGATTTGGGGCCCGTTACGTTCTCATCGGCGGGGTGGGAATTATGGGAATTTGCCTTGTTTTAGCTGGCATTTCTAATGGGTACTGGCCTCTATTTATCTTGTTTGTAGTGGCAGGGGTAGGGAATAGTGTTTTTCACCCAGCAGACTTTTCAATTTTGGCAGCTCGCTTAGATAAAAGGTTTTTCGGTCGTGCAGTCAGTATCCATTCATTTATGGGTTACTTGGGCTGGGCGGGTGCATCTCTTTTCATTTTGCCTCTTGCCAAATTTACAGATTGGCACAACGCCCTTTTAATCGTGGGTGTCGCAGGTCTAGCGTTGACTGTTGCGATGATATTTCGTTCGGAGTGTCTCGATGATCAGAAAGGGGGCCCAAACCCTTTTTCTAAGATACAGGCGCCCCGTCTGAACCTTCGAGAAAATATAGCCTTAATGTTTTCTTTACCTCTAGTCATGATGTCGTTGTTTTATCTTTTTACGGCGATGGCGACGGCAGGAATTATGGCATTCTCAATTGTTGCGAACGTCTCTTTTTACGGTGTTTCGACAGATTTTGCTGGAGGTATGTTGACGGCACACTTAATAGCACTGTCCGTCGGAGTCCTTATCGGTGGGTGGTTTGCAGATTTAACCGACCGACATAATTTTGTAGCGGCTATTGGTATTATAGTGATGGCACTATCCATCCTGTCTCTAGCCTATAAACCCGGACTTGTTTCTTTAATGGTTATAGGCATGCTTCTCAGTGGGTTATGTTATGGTATTAGCAGTCCATCACGTGACCTTTTAACTCGTAAGTCCGCTCCGGAAGGGTCTGCCGGAGTGGCGTTCGGGTTTACGTCTACGGGGATGAGTATAGGGAATTTTATCGGGCCCGTTTTATCTGGTTGGATGATGGATTTAAATGAGCCGCGGTTGTATTTTATTACACTCGGCCTGGTTGTAGGTTTCTCCGTTATTACGGTAGTGTTTACGCGTCATCGCCGTGTATCGTTTAGGTGAAATGTTATAAGGAAGTAGTCCATGACGGATGATCTTGAAGTTTATGAACGGCAGGGCCTCGGTGCTCGTATGGGGTTCGGAAAAAACCCCGCGTTGATTATCGTTGATTTTATTAATGGTTTTAATAATCCAGACGCCTTTGGTGGTGGAAATATCCAAGATGCTATCGATAATACGGAAACTTTATTAGCGGCGGCGCGGCACCTTGGGTTACCGGTTGCGTATACCGTTCATTGTTATTCAGAAGATGGCGCCGAAGATGGTATTTTCAATTTAAAAATGCCAAAAATGCGGGAGGGCTTGGTTCGAGGGACACACGCGACACAGGTCGTAGACCAACTTGAGCCCAGAGCTGGAGAGCGGATCGTTGAAAAACACTTTCCGTCAGCATTTTTTGGAACGGATCTGGCTGGTTGGCTGGCGATGAAACAGGTCGACACCGCGATCGTCACGGGTTGCACGACATCAGGCTGTGTCCGCGCTACAGTTGTAGATAGTATGGGTAACGGGTTCCGCCCTATCGTTCCAAAGGAATGTGTTGGTGACCGCGCGATTGGGCCGCATGAGGCGAACTTATTTGATATGGACCAAAAGTATGCCGACGTTATGACCCTGTCAGACGTTCTGGATGAGCTTGATGCTCTTTATCCCGGACAAACACAATCTCAAGATAAAAAAGGATAAGGTTCAATGGTTGATTCACTGGGCTGGCGGAAAAAATTTGGTGTTATAGCGCCCTCCACCAATACCTCGGTACAGCCTGAGTTTGAAGATATGAGACCGCGTGGCGTGACCAATCACTTTTCACGCGTATGGATACCGGATGATCCCGTTGAGAGCGACGAAGACTTCAATAAACTTATGGAGAACATTCGTCTTGAGATGGACAATGCGGTGAACCGGATTTTGACTTGTCATCCTGATTACCTCGTGATGGGAATGTCCTCTGAGACCTTTTGGGGTGGTTTGCAAACTAGCATTGAGCTTAAGGCTCGGATGGAAAAATTATCCGGTTTGAATGTTGCTATGGGTTCAGACGCCTGTCAGGCCGCTTTAAAGTGTTACGGGAATATAAAACGGATTGCGGTAATCACGCCCTACTGGCCAGTCGGCGATAAAAATGTATTACAATTTTTTACCGATTGCGGTTTTGAGGTCGTTCGCTTAAAGGGTTTGAAGTGCAAAAGCCCAGTTTTAATCGCACATGTCACCGAAGCGGAGCTTGCAGAAGCGATTATGGAAATTAATGGTGACGACGTCGAAGCAATCGTTCAGGTTGGAACTAACCTGGCAATGGCAAGCTTGGCTCCGATGGCAGAAAAAATACTTGGAAAGCCCGTCCTCGCAATTAACACTGCAACATATTGGTATGCTCTTCGGGATAACGGAA
>CAZCKO010000081.1:0-10505 GCA_964499275.1 uncultured Rhodospirillaceae bacterium | reverse complement strand
AGTTTCTGTTTGGCCATATCCCTGCAACAAACGGAGACCAAGCGCGGTAAAAAATATTCCTATATCATAATTGAGAGGCGCTCCACCCGAGACTAAAGCCTTGAGTCTGCCTCCAAAACGGCCTTTTACTTTCGAGCGGACAAGTTTATCCATTAAAGCATTTTGCATGTTTTCTGATAAAGAAAGACTGTCCGGATTTTCGTATTTCTTCCGCCCTAATAATATTGTTTTTTCAAAAAGTTTTTCAGAAAGCCCGCCAGCCTGTTTGACCCCATGTCTAATACGATCATGCATCACCTCATATAGCCGCGGGACCGCAGTCATGAGTGTTGGATGCACTTCTCCCATATTTTGTGCCAATTTATCAATTCCTTCTGCATAATAGATTTGTGCACCAATCATTATGGGAAAAAATTGTCCGGCGGTATGTTCATAGGAATGTGACAATGGAAGGAAAGATAAAAATACTTCGTCATCTAGCCCCATTTCCTTTAACACTTCGACCGAACCTGTACAATTGCACAGTATTGCCCCGTGGCTGAGCATTACACCTTTTGGTGTCCCGCCGGTCCCAGAGGTGTAAATCAGACAGGCGGTGCTGTTTCTCGTTAAATTTTCTGCCGCATTTTCAAGTATGGCCAAATTGTCAGGGTTTGATTCTGCAACACTATGCCAATTCTGCAATGATACCCGCTCGCTCTGATAGTCTGGAATTTCGTCAACAGAAATTACAAATTTTACGCTCTCTACTTGTTCTGCTGCTGGAAGTACTTTGGATGCGAGCTCCGGTGTGGAAACAATGACGCCAGACGCTCCTGAATCTTCCAAAATATGTTTATGATCCGCAATTCCATTTGTTACATATGCTGGTACGGTGATACCACCTGCAGCCATAATTGCGAGGTCAGCTATTGGCCATTCAGGGCAACTTTCTGATACCAACCCTATTCTATCGCCTTGTTTGACACCTAAAGTTTTGAGCCCGCTTGAAAGGTCAGAAATTTCTTGAGCTGTCTCTGCCCAAGTTACCGGCTGCCAATCACCTACTTTTTTTGACCATAAAAAGGGGACATCTCCCTTTTCGATAGCTTGATCATAAAAAAGCTTTATTAAGTTTTTTGTATTATCCATTTTCCCTTCGAACCCTTATTTTGGGGAGTATAATAGACTTATAAAGAGAATCAGCTTCTCGTTTTGGTTTCGCTTCCTAATTGCTAAATCATTGATGGGTTTGATCGGTTTAATTAAATTTGAAGTACTTAACGATTTTTAAAACATATCCAGACATGATTTGGCTCAACTATTCCAAATTGGTATACATCTCTCAGCAATAACCTGCTCGTATGGAACCGGTCCGCTAAGCTGTCCAACGGATTGTGCAAATGCATTGATCCGCTGAACCGTGATGGCGGATATTGCGGGTTCATAAAAAGGTGTGTCCCGGCTAACAATTGCGGAAATTAGATCAGCTGCTTCTGGTGGAAACAAATTTCCTCCCACTTTAGATGCGAGGGATGGTTCTAGTTTGAGTGCTCGTTGTGCTTTTACAATTGCTCTTACGGCGGCGTCCACAGAGCCGGGTTGTCTCATAATATAATCATCAGTTACAGCTAGTCCCGCACATGTGGAAAATCTAACTTTATCTGGGTCATCACCCCGCCTTACGTCGATATGAATTTTTCCTATCCCTCTACTTACGGCGGTCTCCGCCCCCATTGCATTTGACCAATAGCCATCAATAAGACCATTCGTCAGCGCCTCGGCCGCGAATACTCCAAAGGACACATCACGTTCTTTGGCACCTGGTAGGTCGATAATGTTTAAATCTTTTTCCGGATCCAGACCCCCAGTATGGATTAAATGCCGCAATACAAGGTCTGGGCCTTCCGCCGCAGTAAGATGAAGGCCGCGTAGGGCTTTAATATCACCACGCTTTATCGGGAGGTCACTCCGGACAGTTAGAAGCCACGGCGTGCCTTGTGATAGGGCGACACATACCTTGGCACCTGCCCAATTAGGAAATTCCGTTAGTAAGTCGAAGACTGATCCAGCAATCATCCCATCAACTAAACCGTCTCGGAGCGCTTTCGTTGAACCTAAAGATGATACTAATTCAATTTCAACATCAATACCTTCAGCCTTAAAATAGCCCAATTCATGAGCAGCGAGGGCAGGAAAACAGGTGTTACTCACAAGGTCTACGGCGGCGATGCGCATGGCATTGGTCCTTTTCCAAAAAAATTTGTATTAAGCCTTGTTACTAGATTTAACCACGAACGGTTTTATGTCACTAAGTTCATGGTTCATGGTTGGCTTATGTCAAACTAAACTCTATATGCTAAGCACAACTCAAGAGGTCTGGATGACAAACACAAGAATTACTCACTCTAAACTTCCGCATTGGGATCTTAAGGACCTTTATCCTAGTCCAGAAAGTAAGGCATTAGAAATTGATTTGGCGAAAGCTCGAAAAGACGCGGTTACTTTTTATAAAAATTATTTTGGTAAGGTTATAAAATTATCCGGCAATGAAATCGGGGATGCTATCGGATCATACGAAAATATTGATGAACGGTTATCACGTATCATGAGTTATGCGCAGCTTCTTCATTCTGGGGATGTTACATCCCCAGAAATCAGCCGTTTTTTCCAAACCACTCGAGAGACGATAACTGAGATCTCAGCAAAATTAGTTTTTTTTACGCTAGAATTGAATCAAATTGATGATGGAGATCTAGTGAAAAAGCTAAAGTCGGAAAAATTAGCATATTACTCCACGTGGATACGTGATTTGCGGATGTTTATTCCGCATGAACTCAACGAGGAAATGGAACGTCTCATTCATGACAAGCGGGTCGCTGGGTCAGCCGCTTGGATCCGTTTATTCGATGAGACCATGGCTAGAATGCGTGTCGAGGTGGACGGGCAACAAAAAACCGTGGAAGAAGCCCTCCACGGCCTTTCCGACAGTAACGGCGAGGTTCGTAGGAAAGCCGCGAAGGCTCTGGGTAAAAAGTTTGAAGAGAATGTTAATTTATTCAGCTTAATAACAAATACATTGGCTAAAGATAAGGAAATAGATGATCGCTGGCGTGATTTTACTGAGCCGCAATCAGCGCGAAATCTCTCGAATTTGGTTGAGGACGAAGTGGTAGATGCGTTGACCACGGCGGTGAATGATTCTTATCCCAATCTTTCTCATCGTTACTATAAATTAAAGGCACGATGGTTTGGTAAGAAAAAAATCGATTACTGGGATCGTAACGCACCCTTATCAGAGGATGATAGTGAGAGTATACCTTGGGAAAAGGCCAGAGCTCTGGTACTAAATGCTTACCGGGCATTTTCCCCTGAACTTTCAAGAATTGGCGAAAAGTTTTTCGACAACCACTGGATTCATGCAGATCCACGCCCTGGCAAAGTTGGAGGAGCATTTTCCCACCCGACTGTTCCATCAGCGCACCCTTATTTATTGCTCAATTATATGGGTAGACCACGCGATGTAATGACCCTGGCGCATGAATTAGGTCATGGGGTGCATCAGGTGCTTGCTGGCCCTCAAGGTCATTTAAAATCTGATACTCCTTTGACCCTTGCTGAAACGGCATCGGTGTTTGGAGAAATGCTAACATTCCGTTCAATGTTGGATTCGGAAACAAATTTGAGCCGGCGTAAGGTGATGCTCGCGGGTAAAGTTGAAGATATGCTGAATACGGTGGTTCGTCAGATCGCTTTCTATCAATTTGAATTACAAATTCATAATGAACGCCGAAAAGGTGAACTTTCTGCGGAGAAAATTTGCCAAACGTGGATGGATGTACAGCGCGATAGCCTTGGTCCAGCGGTCCGTTTCCATGATGAATATAAATATTTTTGGACGTATATACCTCATTTCATCCATTCACCTTTTTATGTTTATGCTTATGCCTTCGGCGATTGTCTGGTTAATTCATTGTACGCTGTTTACGAGAATGGCAGTAACGGCTTCGAAGGTCGTTATCTGGATATGTTGCGGGCGGGCGGCACTTTGCATCACAAAGATCTACTTGCACCGTTCGGATTGGATGCCACCGATCCAAATTTTTGGTCCGCAGGTTTGGGCGTGATCTCAGGGTTAATAGACGAACTGGAAAAGATTGGTTAATTAAAATGGCCCCCGAAGATAGTGCCGAAAAAAATTCACTCCGGGGTAGGGTAAAACGTTATGCCCGTGTGAGCGGGGCGGTGGGGGGACTAGCAGCTAAGTTAGCCACTGCTAAATACCTGGGTTCAAATTTCGACAAAGATAAACATGCACGAGATTTACGTGTTGCTCTGGGTGGGTTGAAGGGTCCATTAATGAAAGTTGCGCAAATAATGTCCACCGTACCCGATATGTTGCCCCCGGAATATGTTGAGGAGCTGGCACAGTTACAAAATAATGCACCGGCTATGGGGTGGCTTTTTGTTAAACGCCGAATGGCAGCGGAGCTCGGAGCTGACTGGGAGAAAAAGTTTCGATCGTTTGAACATACAGCTGCTGCTGCTGCTTCTTTGGGGCAGGTGCATCGTGCCACATCGAAGTCTGGTAAGGCGCTGGCTTGCAAACTCCAATATCCAGATATGCGTTCAGTTGTAGAAGCGGATCTAAAACAGCTTAAATTCATTTTTTCGATTTATCGCCGTTACGATAAAGCAATCGACCCCCGTGAAATTCATTCCGAAATTTCTGACCGTCTTCGGGAAGAACTTGATTATAGCCGTGAGGCCTCGCACATTAATCTCTATCGGAATATGTTGAGTTCAGAACCGAATGTTCACGTCCCGGAGACTTTTTCTGATTTATCGACTGATCGATTGCTAAGCATGAGTTGGCTTGACGGCAAGAACCTTTTAACAGCCAAGGAAGCACCCCAAAGGAAACGCGACACAATTGCTCAAAACCTTTTTCGCGCGTGGTATGTACCTTTCTACCATTATGGTTGTATTCACGGTGATCCACATCTTGGAAATTATTCCGTCCGGGAGGACGGTTCTATTAATCTTTTAGATTTTGGGTGCATTCGACTGTTCAGTGCGGATTTTGTACAAGGTGTTCTTGATTTATATAATTCTTTACTAAAAGAAGACCTTTCTTTGGCTATCAAAGCTTATGAGACGTGGGGTTTTAAAAACCTGAGCCATGAAATCATTGATGTTTTAAATCTCTGGGCAAGTTTTGTTTATGCTCCGTTGTTACATGATAAGAAACGTCGCATTCAGGAAGGCGACGGTACAATGTATGGGGCGAAGGTTGCTGCTAAAGTACATCGTGAATTACACCGGTTGGGTGGTGTAAAACCGCCCCGTGAGTTTGTATTAATGGATCGCGCAGCAGTTGGACTTGGTTCCGTTTTTACACATTTATCTGCAGAGGTTAATTGGCATAAGCTATTCAATGAACTCATTGATGATTTTAATATAAAAAAACTAGAAAAAACACAAAGTGCAGCCCTTGACGAGTCTAATGTGCCTCAAACATAAAAAACGGCGTGCAAAGATATTAAATTTTAATTGTTTCCTTCTTTACTCATTTTTGTTAGACAAGCGGGCCCATAATTTGATAAATGGGTTATTTGTCCGACTAGTCGGGAAGGAGACGTAAAAAACTGTGCAAGTATTTGTTCGTGATAATAATGTTGATGGTGCATTAAAAGCGCTAAAGAAAAAGATGCAACGTGAGGGTATTTGGCGAGAAATGAAGCGCGTTCGCTCTTATGAGAAGCCCTCTGAAAGACGTGTAAGAAAAAAAGCTGAGGCTGTTCGTCGTACCCGTAAACTTGAACGTAAACGCATGCAAATCGAGGGGTTTTAATCCCGAGGATTCTTTGTTTCAAGCAGACCGTTCTGACCAATCTTTCATGACGGTTGCAATAGCTTTAGTTAAAGTCTCTAGCTCTAGCTCACTGATAACGAACGGTGGCATCAAATAAACGACGTCATTAAATGGTCTGATCCATACATTCTCCTGAGTGAAACGATGACGTAACCATTGAATATCTCGACCCTTTTCCATTTGTACTACGCCGATGGCCCCTTTTACACGTATGTCTGCAATACCCTTAATTTCCCGGCAAGCTTCCAGTTCATCCAGTAATTTGTTCTCAATAAGTCTTACCTGTTCCAGTCTTTGGCCGTCTTCAAATAGATCTAGTGATGCATTTGCCGCTGCTGCTGCTAAGGGGTTTGCCATAAATGTTGGTCCATGCATGAAGGCTGTTTTTTCGTCACCTGATAGAAACGCCGAAAATATTTTTTGATTAGAAGCCGTAGCAGCCATGCCAATGGTTCCACCAGTTAATGCTTTGCCAAGGCACATTATATCGGGCGTAATATCAGCTTGATGGCATGCGAACATTGACCCCGTACGACCAAACCCTGTGGCTATCTCGTCAGCAATAAACAAAATACCGTTTTTCACACAAATATCATAAATAACTGACAACGTCTCATTAGTATGGAACTTTAGGCCTCCTGCGGCCTGCACCAATGGTTCAATAATTAAACCTGCTATCTCGTTTTGACTCCCCGCTAAGAAATTTTCGAATTCAGCAATCTGGTCAGCAGTCTCCGGTATTTCGATAATTATTTGTTCAAGAATGGCGCCTTTAAAATTGGCGTGCATGCCTTCATCAGGATCACAAACGGACATGGCACCAGTAGTGTCTCCGTGATAAGCATTTTTGAAAGAGACAAAGCGCTTGCGAGTTTTCTCACCTAAATTTATCCAGTACTGCAGAGCCATTTTCAGGGCAACCTCAACGGCAACAGACCCAGAATCTGAGAAAAATATATGTGACAGGGCGTTCGAGTGGCCTGCTCCCGGCAATATATCGGTTAATCGGGAGGCAAGTTTTAGTGCCGGTTCGTGGGTGAATCCCCCAAACATTATATGCGGCATTTCATCGAGCTGTTTATGCATGGCATCGATGATGTGTTCATGATTGTAGCCATGACAGGCTGTCCACCAGGAAGATATGCCATCAATAATCCAACGACCATCCGAAAGCTTAATTTGTGCTCCACAAGTTTCTATAGCCTTATAAGGGCTTAATTCTGTTTGCATTTGTGTGTAAGGGCGCCAGAGGTTTTTTAACCTTGGGTCAAAGGCTGTACCAATCTTCTCCATACCTTTATTTCATGGGTTTAAGGCCAAGCCTATCAAATAACGACAAGTCAGCTTTTCTTGCAGGGTTATCCGTGGTGAGTAACTCATCACCATAAAAAATTGAATTTGCACCGGCAGCATAACATAGCGCCTGAGCTTCATCGGTCATTACATTTCGGCCAGCTGAGAGTCTAACGATAGAAGCAGGCATCATAATCCGCGCGACGGCGATAGTGCGAGCAAATTCTATAATGTCAATCTCGGGGGTGTCGGCGAGCGGTGTTCCTTTAACCGCTACAAGCATATTTATGGGAACACTCTGTGGGTGGGCCGGGAGCGTGGCCAGTGTAGTCAACATTTCGATGCGGTCTAAGCGTGTTTCACCCATACCAACTATCCCACCACTACAAACATTTATACCGGCGTCACGGACATTACTCAGTGTTCTTAATCGATCTTCATAGGTCCGAGTGGTAATTATTTTGCCATAATAATTTTTTGAGGTGTCGATGTTATGATTGTAATAATCAAGTCCAGATTGGCGTAATTTTTTTGCTTGTTCTTCCTTTAACATCCCAAGTGTCACGCAAGTTTCAAGACCCAATTCCTTGACACCCTCAACTATCTTGCAAACAGCATTCAGGTCTTTGTCCGATGGACTACGCCAAGCCGCACCCATGCAAAATCGAGTAGCCCCTTCTTTTTTGGCTTCGTGAGCGGCCGCCAAAACCGAATCGATATCCAATAATTTGTCTTTGTTGGTTCCGGTATCGTAGTGCGCGCTTTGTGGGCAGTAAGCACAGTCTTCAGGGCATCCACCAGTTTTAATAGATAAAAGAGTACTGATTTGAATTTCATTTGCTGCAAAATTTCGTCGGTGAACTGATTGCGCTTTATATAATAAGTCGTTGAAAGGAGTGGAGAATAAAGTTTCTACTTCTTCGGTGGTCCAGTTGTGCCTTATATCCGCTGGAGCTTTTTCATCGGGAATATGATCGGTATACATTTTGTTTGAAAGAGCCATCGCTTCCTACCAGTAATTTGGCCTATATTAGAATGACAAACATGGTTCATAAAGATGCAGTTATCCACATTGTTTGCAACACTCAGGAAGGGGTTCGATTTAAATTGACCATTGACCAAATGGCGCAATCAAAGCTTAAAGAGCTTGATAAACGAAATTTACGTCGTTCGCTTTATGAAACTGGACGAGGGGAATCATGTTATGTTTTCCGAGATGGACAGAAATTGGTTTCATTTTGTTGTAATGATTATTTGGGTCTATCGCAGCACCCTAATGTTAAAAAAGCGGCATCTGAAGCTATATTGAAGTATGGGGTTGGTGCTGGTGCGTCTCGGTTGGTTACAGGAAACCACCCCTTATATTGGGAATTAGAAAGAACGCTTGCTAAATTTAAAGGGACGGAAGCTGCTTTGGTTTTTGGAAGCGGCTACCTCGCTAACCTCAGCATCCCACCAGTTATAGCCGGATCTGGAGATCTGATTGTTGCTGATGAATTATCTCACGCAAGTATGAGGGCCGGAATCCAAGCCTCTTCTGCTGATAGCATTTATTTTAGGCATAATGATACTTCTGATTGCTATGCAATTCTCAAACAGAAAAGGGATAAATATAAAAATTGTCTGATCATGACAGAGGGGGTTTTCAGTATGGATGGAGATTTGGCGCCTCTTGTTGGATTATGTGAATTAGCAGAAGAATTTGAGTCATGGATTATGACTGACGATGCCCATGGTTTCGGTGTAATGGGTCAAGGACGTGGTAGTGCAGCTGAAATTGGTGTTTTGGAAAAAATACCTCTGCAGATGGGCACGTTGTCAAAAGCGGTTGGTGTGTATGGTGGTTTTATATGCGGATCACGTGCGGTAATCGATCTTATTCTAAACCGAGGCCGAAGCGTCATTTACGCGACCGGTTTGCCGCCATCTGCTGTTGCGGCGGCAACAGCATCTTTGAAAATAATCGAGAATGACCAGGAACTAGTTGACCTCCCAATTCGTCATGCGAGGCAATTTACAAAGCAGCTAGAGCTGCCACCCGCGGAAAGTCCTATTATTCCGATAATCACTGAAACTTCAGAAAGGGCCCTGGCAGCATCTGCGCAACTAATGAGAGAAGGTTTCTTGGTGACTGCTATTCGTCCTCCTACCGTACCGGAAGGAACTGCCAGATTACGCTTTACTTTTTCTGCTCAACATAAAGAGGATGATATAGATACCTTAGCTGCTGCAGTCTCAAGAATTGGTTTGGCGTAGTGCCAACATTGTTTATATCAGGCACTGGGACTGGTGTTGGCAAGACCTTAGTGACGACCACTCTTATACGGCAAATTCGCCTGTCAAATAAATCAGTAAATGCACTAAAGCCCGTAATTACCGGGTTCGACGAAAATAATTACCCCAAAAGCGATACCGCGTTAATTTTAAATGAACTTGGACGTGACTTGACTTGGGATAATATAAATACAATTTCTCCATGGCGTTTCCATGACCCTATTTCCCCCAATATGGCATCAGAAATTGAGGGGCGTCCACTTGACGTAAATAAAATCGCTGCCTTTTGCCAATCAAAATCCTCATCTGACTCTATATTGCTTGTTGAGGGTGTAGGCGGTGTTATGGTTCCCCTAAATAATGAAGCAACTGTCCTCGATCTTATGGTTGAGTTGGCGGCGCCAGTCCTAATTGTTGTTGGCTCTTATCTCGGAACACTTAGTCACACCCTTACTACATTGTGGGTAGTAAAAAATTACGGCCTTAACATCGCTGGTATAGTAATTAGTGAATCTGAAGAAAATGCCGTGCCTGTCGTTGAAACTCAAAGGACGTTACGAAAATTTGCAGACAATTTTCCCATTATCACTTTGCCGCGGTTAAATGATAATAAATGCCCGAGTGATTTTCCTGAATTGGCTTCTTTATTAGGGATCATATAAGCCGGGAAACATTTTACCTTCTTAATTTAAATCTTATTTCAATTTGCAGGGACAAGGTAGATTTCTACTTAGGGGTTGTTGGAATTATATTTTCTTATCAAAACAAGTTATGATCCAATATTTATTTGTTTGTTGGCAAATTTGCGCTATATCCCCTTGGCAAATGCCCGACAAACAGGCATTGTGCGATCGCTAGGCCTTCCAGTTGGGTAATTTGCACAAATAGTTCGATGAAACTCGCGGTTTTAAAAGAAAGATGGGCTAACGAAGCCCGGACCCCTATATCACCTGATTCTGTAAGAAAGTATATTGCACTAGGATTTGACGTCCTAGTAGAAGCAGGTTCTGGCGATCATGCTTCAATTTCAGATGCTTCTTTGATCGAAGTTGGTGCCAAAATTGTCAGGAGTCCCGAGGACGCT
>CAZCKO010000080.1:0-10898 GCA_964499275.1 uncultured Rhodospirillaceae bacterium | reverse complement strand
GAATAAAATGGTTTTTACACCATATGTCGGAGGAAGGCGCCAATTTCGGGCTTTCATCGATAATAACCGGGCTGGGTCATCAGGCAAGCTCACTAAAGATATTGCTCAAAGGAGGGTATCAACTATGACAACATTCGATTTTTCACCACTTTTCAGATCAACAATCGGTTTTGACAGTATCCCAAGGCTGCTAGATACGGCTATGAGATCCGCGGATCATGCAGACAGTTATCCACCATACAATATTGAGAAGACTGATGAAAACAATTACAGGATCTCAATTGCCGTAGCTGGCTTCAGCGATGATGAACTTGATGTGACCTCTAAAGAAAATACTCTGATTATTCGCAGTAAGAGGCAGGAGGCACAAGACGGTGGAAATTATTTACATCGGGGCATTGCGGGCCGAGCCTTCGAACGCAAATTTCAACTCGCTGACTACATTCGTGTTGTGGGCGCCGAACTTGCAAAAGGTTTGCTTCATATAAATTTAATACGCGAAGTGCCGGAAGAGCTAAAACCCCGAAATATTGAGATTAAAACCGACGGCAGCCCAACACTAGTTAGCGCCGCCTGATTGGACCATAGCAGAACAATTCGACGCCCCGATGATTTGGGGCGTCGTTCTTCATTTAAAAAAAAGAAAAATATATGACCTCGATTGCCTTGATCCGGCACGGACCAACATTATGGAACGAGCAAAGAAAGTTGCAGGGGCAGGCAGACATTCCACTAAGTCCAGATGGGATCAAACGCGTAAATACCTGGCGCGTACCCGAACGTTTTATAAGGTACAGATGGTTTGCAAGTCCTCTGATACGGGCTCAACAAACCGCCTCAATTCTAGGTCTCAAAATTAAAACCGAGCCCGCAATTATTGAAATGGATTGGGGAGAATGGGATGGCCACACAGGGCAAGAGCTACAAGAAAAATATGGTGAAGGGTTTTCTGAACGAAAAGGAAGGGGGATAGACCTTCGTCCTGATGGGGGCGAAACCCCAAGAGAGGTTCGCGAGCGTGTAGAGGAGTGGATCGGTCGAGTTTCTAAAATTGGGCTCCCAACGGGGGCGGTCTCTCATCAAGGTATCATTCGTGCGGCGATTTCCCTAGCAACCGGATGGAACATGATTAATCCACCACCAGAGGAAATTAAATGGGACGCAATCCACCTTTTCGAAATTAATGGAAACGGTGGTGTCGAAATAAATGAACTTAATATCAGTCTTATACTAGAGACGCCCAAATAAAGCCCCAACGAACATTTAAGGCTTATGTGTTAAGGTCGTCCAGTTACCCTTCTAGACTAAACGTTAGCTTAGGTGTATTCCTGAATTATTAATTACAATCTTTTGGGCAAGGCGAGGTTTCGATAAAAATGGCTCAGTTGGTTACTTTTTCAATTGACGGAATAAAAAGACCCGGCGCCTTAAAGGGTGATCGTGTTTTAGATTTGCGAGCAGCGGGACTACCATCGGGCGAATACAGCGATTTATTGGAAATAGCCCGAGGTGGTGAAGCCTTGTTGTCAAGAATTAGGTCTGCGGTGGCAGACTGGACCGCGCCGAATTTTTCAATTGACAAGGTTAGGCTAGAAGCCCCCATTCAGCACCCGCCCAAGGTGATCGGTATCGGTCTTAATTATCTCGACCACTGTCGCGAAGCTAAGATGGATATTCCTGCGGAGCCGGTCATCTTTACGAAATATTCTACCTCTGTTACAGGCCCTTATGACGATGTTTATTGGTATAATGACGTCTGCCAAAAAATGGATTATGAGGTTGAGCTGGGTGTAGTAATAGGAAAACGAGCGTTCCGCGTTTCTGAAGAAGCCGCAATGGATTATGTCCTGGGGTTCACTGTGGTTAATGATATATCGGCGCGGGATCTACAATTAGGTGGGGCCGGGCAGTGGGATATCGGAAAATCTTTGGATACATTTTGTCCCTATGGGCCCTCAATAGTAACGGCGAATGAAATAGGGAATCCCCATAATTTAGATCTTAGTCTTTCTGTAAATGGCGAAATAAGGCAAACTTCCAACACATCAAATCTAATTTTCAAAATTCCAGAGCTTATAACCTATATTAGCAGTGGTATAACGCTTTTGCCCGGCGACCTAATTGCAACTGGGACCCCGTTCGGCGTTGCGCTTGGTATGAAAGAGCCTATCTGGTTAAAGGACGGTGATGTGTGCGAGGCACAGGTTTCTGGGCTTGGCAGTATTCGTAATACGATGAGAGAACGAAAATAGATAAAACTTTATGAATTTAGCCGATAACCACCAGGCTCTGTCACCAAAATTTTTGCATTAGAGGGATCTGCCTCAAGCTTTTGCCGTAACTTGTATATGTGCGTTTCTAGTGTATGAGTGGTAATCTCTGAATTATATTCCCAAACCTCATTCAGAAGATTGTCTCTCGCAACATACGAATCAGCATAACGCGCTAAGTATTTTAATATTGAGGTTTCTTTCTCGGTAAGGCGAATTTTTTTTTCTTCTGACAAATTTATCAGCAGCTGCGCGTTGGAATCCAATTGATAAGGGCCAAAACTATAAACGATGTGTTCGGCTTTTTCTGTGGTCCTTAACTGGAGCCTGACACGCTCCATTAAAACCCTAAAGAAAAACGGCTTGGTGATATAATCAGTTACCCCACCAACATTGAATTCCTTGTCTAGACCGGCGCCCTGAGACAAAACAATTATTGGTGTTTCTGGGTTTTGTAAGCGTATACCGCGGCAAAGAGCAAAACCATCAATATTAAAAGTGGACCCATCGAGAATTATTAAATCGAACTTCTGTTCATGGATTGCCTCCAGACCCTCCGAAGCCGTTGCTACCGCTTGCGGCAATATCCCGTCTTGAACCTCCAGCTGCTCACAAAGAGATCCCCGCAATATTGAATTGGCCTCAACAAGAAGTATATTCTTCTGATGTTTCATTTTTTTCTCACGAACCGTACATCAATAATACCTCCCTCATCTTTAATTTTAAATTGGGAAACATATAAAAATTAATCGCCATATTAAAGTGGAGAGCTTGCTATTGATACAACCAAAAAATTGTAAGATGCCGAGAATTGACGCGCCACCTCCAAAGGGTATAACGCTTGTGTGAATTTAATTATTAATCCCACTGGTAAGGCTTTTTGGAACAACAGGAGCTACCGTTGCGCACTCGGTAGTGGTGGCGTTTCATATAGGAAAGAAGAAGGCGACGGTATCACGCCTGCGGGCATGTTCCAATTGCGCCGCGTTTTTTTCCGATCAGACCGGTTAGACGCCCCACGTACAAGGCTTCCTGTCACAGCCCTAAGACCGACGGACGGGTGGTGCGATTATCCCGAACACAAAAACTATAACCAACATGTGATGCTACCCTTCGACGGAGATCACGAAGCGCTTTGGCGCGATGACTATATTTACGATCTAATTGTGGTAGTCGGCCACAATGACCAACCGGTTGTGCGGGGGAAAGGTAGCGCTGTATTCATTCATATTGCGGCGCCTAATTACAAAGAAACCAAAGGTTGTATCGCTTTTTCCAAAACACATCTTTTGGAAATTTTAGATCAATGGTCGGCAGAGAGTAAACTAGAAATTAGGTCTTATTATACAAAAAACAGCTAGTTCTGGATTTCACGCGCACCAAAGATATTGGTTCCAATACGGACATGGGTTGCTCCAAGTTTGATTGCAATCTCAAAATCGGAGCTCATACCCATACTGAGGTATTGAAAATTATACCTCTTCGCCATCGTCGCCAGCAACGCAAAGTGAAGTGCAGACTCATCATTAACGGGGGGAATGCACATTAAACCTTTTACGGGAAGCTCGAGTTCATCTCTGCATAAATTTATAAGATCATCCAAATTTTCCGGTAACACGCCTGACTTTTGCGCCTCCTCTCCGGTATTAACTTGGATATAAAGATCGGGGCAAACGCCTGACTTCTCTCTCTCCTTGAATAATGCCTCGGCTAGGCGCGGGCGATCCATAGTTTCAATTACATCAAACAATTTTACCGCTTGTCGAACCTTGTTCGATTGAAGGGGCCCAATTAAATGTAGCCGAAGGTCTGGGAATTCACTTTTGAGGATCGGATATTTTTGAGCTGCCTCTTGCACCCTGTTCTCGCCAAACAACCGGTGCCCTCCTTCAAGCGCCGCCCTAACCTTGTCGGTCGAGTGAAATTTGGAAACTGCCAACAACTTGACATCGTTTAGTTGTCGGCCAGCCGTAATTGCCGCCGCGGAAATTCTATCAGAAATCGCTAGGAGATTTTTCCCAATTAGGGTTTCTTTTATATTTGCTTTGTTTTCATGCATAGGGCAGATATTTTAATATCACATATGATCTAATTAGTGATTATTAAATATACTCGAGATTTTATTATTTGTTTTAGTAAATTTAATATAGGTGGATGAGTTTGATGGAAAAATTTTTCAATTCCCAAGATCACCTAAAAGGGCTCCATGATGCCAAAAATAAGCGCCAGCCCTGGGTTGGCAAGGGGGCTATTAACGACATATCGGTGTATTTCTCGTTGAAGGAATTTGAAGCGCTTATCAACCAGACTGGTATATGGACCCCGGGGCGACTGCAAGTACTGTTAGATAACAAGCCTATCTCTCAAAACGAGCTATTTCCTTCTCAACAATATACAACAGGGAATGGAACTGTCCTAAACACCGCGGCATTAACGGCGGCCCTGACCAAAGGTAGTTCAATTGTCCTCAACGACATAGCAGGATTGTCATCAGGCGTAATGAAAATCCGAGAAATTTTAGCTGGGTTGACGGAGGGTAAGCTCGACTGCAACCTCTACTATTCACAAAAAGACCATCAGGCCTTCCCGGTCCATTTCGACGTACACGATGTCTTTGCTATTCAGGTGGAAGGCCAAAAACATTGGCAAGTCTTTGACCAATACGCCGAATATCCAATTAATCATCCACAATTTACAAATGCTCGATACATGAACCCAGGAAATATAGAAGGGCCCCCGGTTCTAGATTTTATGTTTGAGCCTGGGGACATTGTATATATCCCTTCGGGGTACCTGCATCACGCCGCCTGTCGAGAGGGTCGATCTCTACATTTATCCTTTGGTTTGGTAGAAATGCTGGGTATGGACGTCATATCGCTGGCATTTGAGCATGCCCTAAAAGAAACTTTCTTTCGGACGCCTCTGAAAACGATTTTAAGAGAAAAAGACCCGATAGACTTCTATCTCCGCAAATGGGGAAAACAAATGAAAGACCTATCAGCGGACAAAAACTTCAAAAAACAAATCTCGATAAACCTAAAAAATTTTCGTCATTCCGTCGACCAGCTCCATCTGGACGAGGACAAAGAAAAATAAAAAAATTGGGGGGCCCAGAGGCCCCCCAACCAATTCTAAATTCCTATACGGTTATTAGAATTTAACTTTGAAGCCAGCTACAACACCAGTTTCGCTAACGTTATTTGAGCTGCCGCTACCGTTGTCGACGTCGACATTGAAGATAGAGCCTTCAAATTTAACACCACCGCCAAGGTTTTTAGAGTAACCAGCGGTTGCAATGGTCGTCTTCAAATCGGAGCCAGATGTAGGCTGCCGTTCAGCAATACCATATTGGAAGCTGACAGTGTCGGCCTTGTTGAGCTTGTGCATGATGCCCACGCCCATATCTTTGTCCTTTTGGCCAGAACCGTTGTCTTCGTCCTGTGTCATGAAAGTCACGGTCGTAGCGCCCTGTCCCACAGTAAGGTTCAGGTTCCAACCATCAGGAGTTGCTCCTGAACCGTTGTCAACTTGCGAATAGCCTACGGCTGCGCTGTACTTAGTCTTACCAGCTTTGCCGGCATACTTAGCCATGACAGAGACACCATCGTTTAATCCAGATGTTTCCGTATCGTCATAGTCAGTTTCTGAGCCCTCTGAATTATCAGGCTGGTAAGAAACGGCCATGCTCAAAGCACCCATTTTTGGTGCAAAGTAGGTGATCTTCTGATCATCGCCCATGCCAGCATCGTTGTCGTTGTCAATGGTTTGAGCACTTGTAAGACCAACCCAGTCACCAGCATCTGACTTAATGATGCCAACCGGTCCAACACCCTTCGTACCACCAACGTAGGAAGCAGCAGGGTCATTATTACCGATTTGGAACTTACCGAAAGAGCCTTTGACATACATGGATGTCTCATCCCACGTGCCTGTGCCAATGGATGCACCGGTACCAGCTTCCAACTCCATACGCCCACCAACGGTCATGCCGTTCTTAAGCTTTTGTTTCCAATCGAAGTTGATTTCACTGTCATGTTTGACATCAAAGTTATTCATTTGGCTGGCCGTACCATCAGCGCCGACACCAACCCAGGCTTCATAGTAACCGCTAAGCTTTAACTTAGCCGCACTTACAGGAGCAGCTGCAACAGCCGCAGCGGCTGTCACAATAATTGTGCTCGCAAGAAGTTTAGATTTTAACATTTTACACCTCTATATTTTAGAGCTAAATAAACAAGTGACTAAATTATCACAGGTGTGTTTTAAAATAAGTGACAATTTTCGCAAGGGTTTTAGCGTCCATAATAGTGGTTTTTTTAATGTTGTGGTATTTTTATCACACCAAATGGGTCACAATCTATCAAAACCTCGGGTTACTTGTTAAAAGCGCCCACTTTTCATATATTTTGGATAAACTGAGCTTGATCTTACATACCGGTGTCTTTATTAAAAAATATTGGATCTCCAAGGACTCTAATTTGCAGCATCAGGGGAAATTTTTCAGGGAATGGGCTTAATGAATAGGTCTGATTTGGGGCGCTTGATTTTTGTTATCTACACTTTTATGGCCTTACAAGGATGCGGGGGCAACATGAAGCAGGAATTTCCTGTTCTTAGCAAAGACGGGCAAGTTTCTACAGACGTTGAGTTGGACCGCCAAGCAAAGGCAGAGGGTAAATTCTTCGGTGATGGCTTGGATGATCTTTTTAGCCTTGGTAGGGGCAAGAAAAAATCCACCGAAGGATCAGGGATTGGCGTCAACAGCTATCTGTGGCGCGCGTCACTAGATACTATTTCCTTTCTCCCTTTGGCCTCTGCGGACCCTTTTGGAGGCGTTATAATTACGGATTGGTATTCGCCGCCGGAGGCGCCAAATGAGCGTTATAAGTTGAGTGTATATATTTTAGGCCGGCAGCTACGTGCCGACGGAATTCGGGTTGCCGTTCATCGCCAAAAACTTAAGGGGGCGTCATGGAAGACTGCGGTGGTTTCAAAAAAAACCCCCCTGAATTTAGAAAACAAAATTTTGACCCGCGCCCGCCAACTCCGTATAGCCTCGTCGAAATTTAAATAAGAACCCGCTCAGGGATCCATAAAAGTTTTACCAAAAGAGGCAGATAACTTGCGAGTGGCGCCCTGACATGAGAAAGTTCAAACGCTAAGGGTGGCGCTGTATGCCAACCATTTGAAAGAGATGCCTTTGGAATGACGAGCCCAACTACACCGGTAAAATATAACGCCAGAGAAACTGAGGCCAAGTGGCAGGCTCGTTGGGAGCAGAGCCGCTGTTTTAATGTAAAAGTCGATCCAGATAAACCCAAATATTATGTCCTTGAGATGTTTCCCTACCCATCCGGGCGCATTCATATGGGGCATGTCAGAAATTATACAATGGGTGATGTCGTGGCCCGGTATAAGCGAGCGGCCGGCTATAATGTCTTACATCCAATGGGTTGGGATGCGTTTGGAATGCCCGCCGAAAATGCCGCGATGGAGCAGGGAGTTCATCCAGGCCGGTGGACTTATGAAAATATTTCAACTATGCGGTCTCAACTTAAAAAAATGGGGCTCGCGCTGGATTGGTCAAAAGAGCTGGCAACCTGCCACCCCGGATACTATTTACAAGAACAAAAAATGTTCCTCAAATTTCTAGAGAATGATCTCGTTTATCGGCGGCGCAGCTCGGTAAATTGGGATCCGGTAGATAATACCGTCCTAGCAAATGAACAGGTTATCGACGGGCTTGGGTGGCGCTCTGGTGCGCCGGTAGAACGGCGAGAACTTGACCAATGGTTTTTCAGGATTACCGATTTCTCTGAAGATTTACTTGATGGCCTGAAATCCCTTGATAGATGGCCAGACAAAGTACGCATTATGCAAGAAAATTGGATTAGCCGTTCAGAGGGTATGAAAATATGGTTTGAGCTCGAGGGCATCAATGAACGTTTACAGATATTTACAACACGGCATGACACTATCTTTGGAGCCACTTTCTGCGCAATTTCTGCAAGCCACCCAATTGCTATTGAGTTGGCAAAAGAAGACCCCTCGTTACAAAAATTTATTGAAGAATGCCGGTCTGTTGGAACAACAGAAGCCGCGATAGAAAAGGCAGAAAAAAAGGGTTACGATACTCGGGTTTTTGCCAAACACCCTCTAATCGCGGGGAAAGCTATACCGGTATTTGTAGCCAACTTTGTTTTGATGGAATATGGTACAGGAGCAATTTATGGCTGCCCAGCACACGACCAACGTGACTTAGACTTTGCGAAAAAATATGGTCTAGAAGTCGTCCCTGTGGTCATTCCAGAAGACACCGAGCCAAAATCATTCAAAATTAACAAAGTAGCATTCTCTGGTGACGGGGTTCATGCAAATTCAGAATTTCTCGATGGTCTTAATATGGTGGATGCCAAAGAGGCTGTCGCAAAAGTGCTTGAAAAAGAAAGCCTTGGGGAAAGAGAAATTAATTATAGATTGCGCGACTGGGGCGTTTCTCGGCAGCGCTATTGGGGATGCCCAATCCCCGTCATTAATTGCGCCCAGTGTGGGGCAGTACCGATTCCCGAAAAAGATTTACCTGTTTGCCTCCCTGAAGATGTAGACTTCGATGTTCCGGGCAACCCACTCGAACGCCACCCCACATGGAAGCTGGTTGACTGTCCTAACTGCGGTGGCCAGGCCGAACGCGAAACTGATACTCTAGATACCTTTGTTGAATCTTCATGGTATTTCTTACGCTTTTGTTCCCCTCGGGCCGAATGTCCTATAGATTCTGAATCTATTAACTATTGGATGCCAGTCGACCAATATATTGGCGGCGTCGAACATGCTATTTTGCATCTCCTTTATGCCCGTTTTTTTATCCGTGCCATGCAGAAATGTGGCTATCTAAATATAGCTGAGCCCTTCGTCGGTCTATTTACTCAAGGAATGGTCTGCCACGAAACATATCGCTCGGAAGACGGGGAATGGCTAATGCCCTCACAAGTTAAAGTCGATGTAAAGGGCGAATTAAAACACTTGGAAAACGAGAGCTCAGTCAAAGTCGGCCGTTCTGAAAAAATGAGTAAATCGAAAAAAAATGTCGTTGATCCAGACGACATAATTACAACCTACGGCGCCGACACCGCTAGGTGGTTCATGTTATCAGATAGCCCGCCCGACCGGGATTTAGAATGGACTGATGCCGGTATTTCTGGGTCATGGAGATTTATAAATAAGCTTTGGCGACTGATTTTAGAAAATGCTAACGATGAGATACTGACCCTACCCGATGTTTTTAGAAAAGATTTACGAGTAGTTCGCGGACAAATACACGGGGTAATTGATGGAGTAACCAAAGATTTAGAGGCCTTTCATTTTAACCGCGCCGTGGCACGAGTTTATGAGTTGGTCAACACATTATCAAATTTGCAAATTTCCGATCCTTCCGGTCGTTGGGTTTTAAGGGAAGGTCTAGAGGCTTTGGTACAACTGATTGGCCCCATGATGCCCCACATAGCGGAAGAATTGTGGGAGAGACTTGGAAACACCACGCCGTTAGTGGAGACCCCGTGGCCAAAGTCTGATCAAGAGGTAATGGTAAAGGAAACGTTCACAATCGCCGTCCAAATTAAGGGTAAGTTGAGGGCAACGATAGAAGTACCAAACGATGTTGACCAGGAAACTGTCGAAACCTTGGCCCTCTCTGAACCAGCAGTGGCGGCTGCTATCGATGGAAAAACAATAATTAGGATAGTATATATACCAAAGAAGATCATTAATGTGGTTCTTGGATAAATAAAACCATTAATACGCAATTTTAATTACCAAATCAGATCATTTATGTTGGTTATTGTTTAAAAAATCCAATGCAGAGAATATGGCAAAAAAAATCAGATTTACTTATAATGTCATTATCCTGCGTGTTTTTTCTGACGGCCGCATGTGGATTTAGACCACTTTACAACCAATCAAGTGCCTCCAATGCTCGCGCACTAGCTTCTGTTGAAATTTTTAAAATTGAAAATAGAAGCGGCCAAAAATTGCGCAATTATTTACTGGAGCGGATATCTCCAAACCAACGCGCTGGAAATCCAAATTACTCATTAAGGGTAGCGCTTTCGGAATCTATAGGTCAGCTGAACATCCGCAAGGACGGTTCGGCAACAAGGGCAAAACTGACGGTCACGGCAGCCTTCACGCTTATGCATAATAAAAGAGGGCTAAATTACCAAGGTAAAGTCACATCCACGAGCAGCTACAATATGTTAGACTCCGATTTTGCAACACTCGGCGCAGAAAACGATGCCCGCAATCGAGCGCTTCGATCAATTGCTGAAGATCTGCGGACACGTATTGCGGTGGCAATAAAAAATCCTTCTATTTTTGGAGGCCTTAAAAACCTTCCGCACACCGGTAATTAATGAAGATCCCTCCAGGAAAAGTTCCGCAGTTTTTAGTGGCGCTACCGCAAGTCATTAAAACAATTTTATTATATGGTCCGGATCAGGGTTTGGTTCGAGAGAGAGCCGACCAAATAACAAAAGGTGTTGTCGACGACCTAAGGGACCCCTTTAGAGTAACGGAAATTCGTGCAAATAATCTTCGCGACAATGCGGCGCTCCTTTCAGATGAGGCCTCTGC
>CAZCKO010000079.1:0-11499 GCA_964499275.1 uncultured Rhodospirillaceae bacterium | reverse complement strand
TACAGAATTATCTTTTAATTTTAAATGAACCGGCTGATCTTCTTCGTGATTGGTATTGGAAATAAAGACTGATGATAATCTATCGAACGAAACTTGGCCGTCTGGTTTTGGGTACTCAATCACATTGCTTCGCTCAGCTGGTAACAAAGTGGTGTGATCAGCATGCTGGCTGAAGGTCCAAGGTGCCCTACCACGCAACAAAAATGTATCTATTGCAGAATACAGTAGCCCAACCCAGAGGCCCCAACGGAAAGAAGGTCTAATATTTCTGACGCGGTATAGTTCATCCCACACCCAACTCTTTTTTAATTCTTCGGGATAACTGTCCAATACGTTTCCACCCTCGCTTTTTAACGCCGCGAATGCCGATTCGGCCGCAACCATACCCGTCTTCATTGCGTTGTGGCTTCCCTTTATCTTGGGAACGTTTAAAAATCCAGCCGCACAACCAATAATTGCTGCCCCAGGACAAACTAGTTTAGGAATTGACTGAAAACCACCCTCGTTTAGGGCCCTAGCTCCATAGGCAACACGTCGACCTCCCTGAAAAGTATGGCGAATTTCAGGATGTGTCTTGAACCGCTGAAACTCTTCAAAGGGCGATAGGTAGGGGTTCTGATAATCCAGCCCTGTTACAAAGCCAACAGCCACCTGATTGTCTTCTAAATGATATAAAAAAGAACCACCATACGTTTTGGTATCGAGTGGCCAACCGATCGTGTGAACAATTTTCCCTTGATGATGCCGATCTGGATCAACCTCCCACAATTCTTTTATACCTATAGCATAGGATTGGGCATCCGCATTTGATCTCATATCGAATTTCTCAAGGAGACCCTTGGTTAGAGAGCCACGACACCCTTCTGCAAACAACGTATACTTGGCGCGTAATTCGTAACCTGGAGAAAAATTATCTTTATGGCTACCATCTGACGCAACGCCCATATCACTAGTTGCCACTCCGCTAACGACTTCACCATCATATAGAATTTCAGATGCAGAAAATCCTTCAAAAACCTGAACTCCAAGCTCTTCAGCCTGTTCCTTGAGCCAACGACACACATTCCCAAGACTTACAATATAATTACCTTCGTTACGCATTTGTGGGGGGGTAGGTAAAGCAAATGATCTGCCCTCGGTTAAAAAAATAAAATTATCATCAATAGCTTTGGTTTTTATCGGTGCTCCTTTGTCTTGCCAATCCGGAATAAGTTCGTCTAACGCCTTTATTTCTAGAACAGCGCCAGAAAGTATATGAGCGCCAACTTCTGACCCTTTTTCCAGTAAACATATATTCAACTCCATATCGTTTTCAGCTGCGAGTTGCCCCAACCTGATGGCCGCCGAAAGACCTGACGGCCCCGCACCTACTATAACTATATCGACATCCATTGCCTCACGTTCCATTTATTCCTCTTTCCTATACTACCCTGCTGTTTAACTGTTCTCTTTCATGATACCTTTTTCCTATGGTAGAAGAAAATAGCCTAACTGAAATTCTAAATTGGTACATCGAAAATGGTGTAGATGAGGCCTTGCAGGAACAACCGGTCAATCGATTGATCTCAGATCAACCAGTTAAAAACACCCACAAAAAAAACACACAGCTTTCTGATAACATTACATACTCGGCTCCAAACTCACCATCGGTTGCCGACTCTTCTTCCAAACTGATTCCACGCGACAAAGCCATAGAGTTTGCCCGCACCGCAGCAAAATCGGCCAATACCTTGGAAGCTTTGCGTATCGTAATGAACCAATTTGATGGCTGCCCCCTTAAACAAACAGCCAAAAATTTGGTCTTTGGTGAGGGCAGCGCCGGTTCCAAGATCATGTTTGTGGGAGAGGCCCCCGGTGCACAAGAAGACCGAGAAGGTCTGCCATTTGTTGGACCGGCTGGACAGCTCCTAAACCGCCTTCTAGCTGCCATCTCATTTGAACGCAAAGATGTATATATCACTAATATTTTACCTTGGCGTCCTCCAGGGAACCGTACCCCGACCCCCACGGAAATAATATCCTGTATGCCATTCATTGAGAGGCATATAGAGCTTGTACGCCCTAAAATATTAATATTAGTAGGGGGGATAGCGGCAAAATCGCTCTTAGGATCAACACAAGGTATCATGCGAACGAGAGGCAAGTGGTTGGAATACCAACCCGAGAACTTACCTTCTTCTATTCCCGCCCGGGCTATTTTACATCCCGCATATTTGCTGCGTTCACCGGCACAAAAGCGTGAAACATGGATAGATTTGTTAGAAATTAAAAAAAAATTTGATGATATAAATTAAGATAGATTTTCTAACCTTTGAAAAACTTGCCTTCACGTGAGTGGGGAGTTAACCCTAATAACTGAAATACAAGGTTGAAATTTCATCGGCCCCAGGAGCATCTTTAGTTGTCGAAATTTAGTTATAAATTAATACAAAACGGCTTAATTTCAGCGACAATAATAATTTTGTCAGTAACCGGTTCACTCGCATTAACGAGTTATACCGTTTATGGCATGAATAATAATCATCCATTCCCAAAGCCATTGGATCAAACCGATGCCGAATTTTATCGGCAAATCTTTTTGGTCCAAGAAAAGGGTAATTGGAGAAAAGCTAATCGGCTGATTAAAAAACTTTCCAATAAGTTATTGCTTGGGCATACCCAAGCGCAACGGTATTTACATCCGACCCGTTACCGTTCTCGTTATAAGGAGCTAGCCATTTGGCTGAAGAAATACGCCGATCACCCTGATGCCAAGCGAATTTATAAACTTGCAATACGTAGGAAACCAAGAAATGTTCGGAGGCCTACCAAACCTAATTTACCAAAGAAAGTTATTTTTTCCGAAAGCGGAAACGGGGGAATAGAACGTACTAGTCGACGAGGCTTACACTACCCACGCCTCGCACGAAATCTACATTTGCAAATTAGAAGACTTGTAAGGAGACAAAGACTAACAATTGCGGAAAACCTTCTGAAGCAGAAACGTTATAGGAACCTCAACGTCGCACATATAGATATAAACAAGATGAGAATCAGCAGTGGGTGGTTTTATTTAGGCAAAGATCTTCGCGCATTTAATATCGCCTCTAGTGCTGCCCACCGGTCAGGCAAATACTACCCCCTCGGTCATTGGTATGTCGGTCTCGCTGCCTTTCGATCCAAGCGTTATATCAATTCTGCAGATCATTTTCAGTCTATGGCCGCAATTGGTGGACAATCCCGATGGACACAATCAGCGGCCGCGTTTTGGGCTGCCCGTGCTAACCTTGTTGCTCAACGTCCCGATCGTGTGAGCCGGTGGTTAGGATTAGCATCTAGCCACCCAAGAACATTCTATGGTGTCTTAGCCGGCCGAATATTAGGTATTACCTCTCCACTTAAGTGGAATACACCCAAGACCGAAAAAAAGGCAATAATTGAAGTTTCTAAAAATCTTCGGGCACAGCGTGCTCTTGGTCTAATTCAGGCTGGCAACTTTAATCGAGCAGAACAAGAAATGAGATACCTTGGGCAAAACAAAAACGCGAGTAGGAGGATCGCCTTGCTTCATATGGCAGATCACTTTGGTTTGCCATCTTTGGCCCTTAAAACTGCAATCTCTTTAATGCGACAAAATCAAATTCGAATTGAGCGTGGTTTATACCCAGTACCGCGATGGACCCCCAAAGATGGATTTAAGATTGATCGTGCTTTGGTTTATGCGGTTATGCGCCAAGAATCCGCATTCAATACTCGAGCTAAAAGTCATGCCGGAGCACGCGGACTTATGCAGCTAATGCCAAGTACCGCCGGTTATATGGCGCAAAAAAGTTTTAGAGGATGGAAACGAAACAAATTATACGAGCCAGGACTTAACTTGAAATTGGGGCAGAAATATCTCGGTTATCTGCTACGGCATGAAACTGTCAAAGGAAACGTATTGTTAATGGCTGCAGCATACAATGGGGGGCCAGGAAACTTAGCAAAGTGGCAGAAGAGAATTTTTAAACGAACGCGAGACCCACTTATGTTCATTGAGAGTATGCCGTCACGTGAAACTCGAGACTTCGTAGAAAGAGTATTATCTAATTTTTGGATTTATCGAGAGCGATTTGGTCAAGATTCCCCAACATTGGATGCCATTGCTCAAGGGCAAAATCCGGTTTACAAATCAATTGATAAATAAACTGAATAGAGAGACTAAATGTCTGGAATCGATAAATCGATCCCATTTGTTCCTGTAAATATCGCTGTTTTAACAGTGTCTGATACTCGAACAGAAAAAAACGATAAGTCCGGCGCGCTTCTAGTTACTAAACTCAAAGACGCTGGGCACACATTAATTGAAAAAGCAATCGCTCCGGATGATCAATCTACAATAATTTCTAAACTTCAGCAGTGGATTTTGGATCCAAAGGTTGAAGTGGTATTAGCGACCGGAGGCACCGGTATTACTGGCCGAGACGTGACACCTGAAGCATTTTCTGCAGTTTATGAAAAGGAGATTACTGGTTTTGGGGAGTTGTTCCGACAACTTAGCTATGAATTGATTGGAACATCAACCATCCAATCACGTGCTACGGCAGGAGTGGCCGGGGGTACTTACCTGTTCGCATTACCAGGGTCAACCGGTGCTTGTCGCGATGCATGGGACGGTATTTTGCTCTCACAGCTGGACATTCGTCACAGACCATGTAATTTCGCCGAACTGCTTCCCCGGCTTCAGGAACGCTGATTAGACCAATTAATTAAATCGTTAACATCATCTATATCATCGAGTTCGCCAACAAACACCGTACGTTTCATACCGGTGTTTTTAAGAGTATCTGCCAGCGCATGTTCCGTGGACCACCTAACGTTCTTAAACAAGCCCCTCGTTAAAGAACCCATCCGGGCCCCAACAAGCCAGTACCCGCCATCCGAAGATGGTCCAAAAACAAGGTCAAATCGTTGGGCTAGCGAGAATGCTTCTTTGATAATGTTCTGGGAAATTTCCGGAACGTCGCTTCCAACAATTAAGACAGGCTGGTTTGGAAACCGAAGTAATGCTCGTTCCATCCTTTCTCCAAGGTTACCATGACCCTGTGGTATTCTATCTTTAGCCTCAGTCCAAAACCTGCTCTGCAAGACCGCGGCATCTGGCGTGACACACAAAACCGTTCGCCAAACTCGGTTATTTGAAATCTTTTTTATTATGTCAGTTGATGTTTTTGCGTAAAATTTACGCGCGCTCAGTTGACCAATACCCTGTGCAAGTCTTTTTTTTACAGCTCCTAAATAGGGTGCGCGAACAAAAATAAGAAGAATTGGCAACCTTTTCATTTGTAAAGACGTACTAAAAAGTGGGGTGAAACTCCCAGATAGTAGAGTATAAACAGTAAAAGATTTTTGAACGGCTGAAAAAACAACCGATTTTTGTGATACCGTCTGGCAGAAGTGGCAGCGCGACTATTAAAAAACACCAAACGTCTTCTCCCTATTCGTCTTATAAAATCAACATCCTCAAAGATCGGAATTGATTTAAAGCCTCCCAATTCCTTATAAAATGACCGGCTAATCAAAATACCTTGATCTCCGAATGGCATAGCAAGAAGTTTGTTTCGTAATAAAACTATTTCTTCTATGACTCGAGCAAACCAACGCGGATCATCCATTGAAAATTTAAATACTCCGGCTTTATTCAAACCCAGATTCATAAATTTAGTAGCTTCCACAAACCAACCATCGGCTAACACGGTATCAGCATGAAGAAACAACAACCAGTCGCCCTTTGCGACCTCTGCCCCAAGTTTCAATTGTGACCCCCGACCTTTCTCAAAGATAATTACACTCGCTCCAACACTTTTTGCATACCCAACTGTACCGTCAATCGATCCGCCATCACTTATAACAATTTCGTCTACGAAACACTTTATTGAATTTAATGTTGGTTTTAGGCGTTCTTCTTCATTTAAAGTCGGCAAAATTACACTTAACATATAAAACCATATTTTAATTTGTTATTATGATTTGATAAAAAAACCACCCAAATTAACTATATAATGTTCTTTTTTTGTTCTAAAGAAATTTATAGTTAGATATGATTAATAAGCTACCAAAATCCATTGATAATCAACAAGACAACATTTCTATAAAAGAAAAATATTTCCAACGCAAAGGGGTTATTGCGCTTAACACAAGTCAGTTTTTGGTTCCAAACAAATTGATGCTGGTCAGTTAGTTTCGTTCCAGCGGGTCTACGATGTTCAAGATTAAGCCCGACTCAGTCTTACATGTTAGTTTTATCTCCTAAATGGAACATGTAACAGATCTCTCTGGACTCGCGTACGTTGTCATAACGGCATTAGCATGCGGTATGGCCTTTGCCCATTTTAAACAACCACCACTTGTTGGATACCTGCTGGCCGGCGTTCTTTTAGGCCCAACGGGATTTGAGGTAGTTCAAAGTGAGGGCATGATTGCAGGATTTGCAGAAATTGGCGTTTTGATGCTCCTCTTTATTGTAGGTATGGAACTTAGCGTACGAACTTTAAAATATACATGGCGCCTCGCCTTACCTGCTGTAGCCATGCAAACTACCGCCTGCTTACTTATAATGTTATTGGCTTCTTCCCTGCTTGGAATTTCAACTTCTGCCGCCATCCTTTTAGGGTTTGTGGTTGCCCTTTCATCAACGGCGGTCGCAGTAAAATTGCTTGAAGAAATTGGAGCCCTCCGCGCCCGTGTTGGTCGTATCACGGTAGCCGTTCTAATCGCGCAGGATTTAGCCTTCTTGCCTATGCTTTTGATCGTTGAAAATCTTGGCTCCCATGGGTTTGATATGGCAGCGGCAGCACAAATTAGTATTTCTGGACTAATACTCTTTGGACTAGTTCGAATTTTACTACAGAAAGGCCGACAACATTTACCGTTCTACAAAATTATAGTTGGTCATGTTGATTTATCACCGTTAGCCGGCCTCGTTTACTGTTTTGGTGCTAGTGCGCTCATGGGAGCAATCGGGCTTTCACCAGCCTATGGTGCTTTTTTAGCCGGGCTCGCAATTGGGAATAGTGTTGAAAGAAAACCAATGTTAGATGTAGTCAGGCCCATTCAGAGTGTAATGCTGATGATTTTTTTTCTCTCCATAGGTCTTTTGCTAGATTTAAATTTTGTTTGGAACAACCTAAGTATAGTTTTGTTCTTATTCCTTATTGTTACTTTATTTAAAAGTGCCTTGAACATTCTTATTTTCAGAGGGTTAGGGGAATCATGGCAACGGGCATTTATGTCGGGTGTTATTATTTCGCAACTAGGAGAATTTTCTTTCTTATTGGCTGCGTCAGCAACCGTAGTAGCCGCGATCACCCCAGAGGAATCTAAGCTTATTATTTCTGTAACTGTTTTAAGCCTTGCACTCAGTCCCTTTTGGTTATCAACAGCAAGGCGCCTGCAACGAATAGCGGAAAGACGACTGAATACACTTAAACTAGTCTTCGAGGCCACCTTCGTTGGAGAACGTTTATTAGCAAGGCGAAGCACCCGATGGGCCCGTCGTTCTTCGGGAAGAATTATGTCTAAGGCGCACCAAATAATAAATAAAATAATCACTAATTGGCCAAAGAAAAGATGATGATTTATTCTTTAAGGCCTTATCTTCTGAAATTTGGGAAAAAAGGAATTTGGCTGATTTTACTTTAGAAACACATGCTGGTGGTTTAGTAGCTGGAATTGATGAAGCTGGCCGAGGCCCATGGGCCGGCCCTGTGGTGGCAGCCGCCGTAATCATTGACCCAAGAAAATTATCTATGGAGTTTGCCGGTAAAATAGATGATTCCAAAAAGCTCAGTAAATCGAGACGAGAGTATATCGCTAATCACTTAAAATTATTCGCTAAAATCGGAATAGGTGCTTCGGGAACAGAAGAAATTGAAAAGTTAAATATTCTCCAGGCCACGCTTAGGGCAATGCAACGAGCGATCTATGCCCTGCCGGTCGAACCCGATTTCGCACTGGTAGATGGGAACCAAATGCCTAGTTTGCCATGCGCCGCAAAATCAATAATAAAAGGGGATTCTATTTCCCTCTCAATCGCTGCCGCCTCAATAGTCGCCAAAGTTACACGTGATCGGATCATGAAGAGACTGTCATTGCGTTATCCAGATTACGGCTGGGAACGAAATTCAGGATATGGTACCAGCCAGCATTCAAATGGTTTGCAAAAATTTGGGGTGACACCACATCACCGCAAAAAATTTGCGCCAATAATCAAGATATTGAGTCAGAACCAATAAAAAACATATATCTGGTTAAATTTTTTTCCATCAATTTTCTTCTAACCTATTGAATCCAATAAATTAGTTGACGACGAGTCTCTGATGAATCATGTTTCTCGACATGATCAAAAATCCTAAATTAACGCTCGACGAAACAATACTTGGGGACTGCATCGAAGTTATGCAATCTATTCCGGCCGATTCTATTGATATGATTTTCGCTGACCCGCCCTATAACCTACAACTTACAGGAGAACTACATCGCCCCGACAATACTCGGGTGAATGGCGTAGACGAAGACTGGGATAAATTTTCAAATTTTAGCCATTATGATAAATTTACACGCGAATGGCTTGCTGCTGCCCATCGAATTTTGAAGTCCACTGGCTCAATTTGGGTTATTGGTAGTTACCACAATATTTTCCGAGTGGGGGCAACGCTTCAAGATTTAGGGTTTTGGGTTTTAAATGATATAATCTGGCGAAAATCGAATCCAATGCCAAATTTTCGAGGTAAGCGCTTTACCAATGCACATGAAACATTGATATGGTGTGCTAAATCTCAGGACGCTAAACCCACCTTCAACTATCGAGCAATGAAATCATTAAATGATGAAGTTCAAATGCGCAGTGATTGGCTATTCCCCATTTGTGGAGGAAGCGAGCGTCTAAAACGAGATGGTCATAAGGTACATCCAACCCAAAAACCCGAAGGACTTTTACACCGCATAATTTTAGCTTCCACTAACCCTGGAGATATCATACTTGATCCATTTTTCGGCACCGGCACTACTGGAGCCGTGGCTAAGATGCTAGGCAGACATTGGATCGGAATTGAGCGCGAAATCGATTATGTGGACATTGCTCAAAAGCGCATCAGCGAAACGCAAATGGGTCCATCAGACATTTCTGCCCTATCTACACCTAACAAAAGAGCAGAACCTCGTATTCCTTTCGGCAGTGTTATCGAGCAAGGTTTGCTAAATGCCGGTGATAAACTATTTGATATCCGAAAAAGAGTAATAGCGAAAGTTAATGCAGATGGAAGTATCGCCATTAAAGGGTTCCGTGGTTCAATACATCAAGTGGGTGCAAAAGTACAAAATTCTCCATCCTGTAATGGCTGGACATTTTGGCATACCGAGCGCCGCGGCAAGGTCGTACCAATAGATAAATTACGGGATAGGATACGCGCCGATATGGCCCTGAGAAACGATAAATCAACGCCAGTGCCAGTGCAATTACACAGTACCTTGAAGTGATACATTGCTCAGCCTGATTTTAAAGCATGTTCAACTATTTTTTTTATAACTGTTGGCAGCGGGTAATTTTCAATTTTGTCTGGTAGCACCCAAATAGCGCCAGCTGGACTTTCCACAGCCTTAAAATTGGCCGCCAATATTGACAGCTCTAAATGAAAATGGGTAAAGGTATGCGTTACGACTCCTGGCAGAACCCTCCAGTTAGCTTTTAATGGCGCAATTTTTATAGCATTAGCAATCGACCATTGGTTGCCCACCCAATCAGTGGACGGCACCTCAACCATTCCACCGAGAAGTCCTTTATTTGGGCGCTTTCTCATCAAAACTTTACCGTCTTGATGCCTAATCCAGAACGCAACCCCGTATCGTAGCGGTTTTGGGGTTTTTTTCTGTCTGCTTGGTAGAGTCTCCTGAAGGCCTTGTTGGTAAGCAATACAACGACGGGACCAAGGGCAAATCGTACAATTTGGTTTTCGGGGCGTACAAATTGTTGCACCCAAATCCATTATGGCTTGCGCAAAATCTCCTGGTCGACCTAGGGTAGTACGTGGGGCGATCTGAGCAGAAAACTGCCTTACTTTATTTTTACATTTAGCTAATGGTTCCTTTACTGCATAAATTCGAGCCATTACACGTTCTACATTACCATCAACCACAATTGCGGGATTGCCGAATGCAATTGCAGATATTGCGGCAGCGGTATAAACACCAATTCCGGGTAATTTTTTTAATTCTGCCTCCGTATCGGGAAATTCGCCGCCGAATTCCCTACATATGACATTTGCACACCGATGCAGGTTACGCGCACGCGCATAATATCCTAACCCCTGCCAACCATGGAGAATGTCATCTATATCTGCCGAGGCTAGGTCGAAAACCGTCGGCCATCTTTCTAAAAAATTGAGAAAATATGGTTTGACGGCTGCAACTGTCGTCTGCTGCAACATTATTTCACTAAGCCAAACATGATAGGGGTTTGCTATTTTTTTTCTAGGAGCACGCCACGGAAGATCTCGGCCAAAATGTTCATACCATGCGAGAATTTCACGGCGCATTATCAAGGGCGAATTATTAATTTTTATCACTTTACTCTCCCAACACCACTTGTTGGTTTTTTTACAGCCACTTATTCTATTAAGTGGTAAATTACTTAAAAAAGACAACACTCAAATATTGCTGCCGACGAAAAACCTATGACAATAAAAAGAAAGAAGAAAAATCACCAAAAACAATCGAGGTCGAATAGGCCACGAGCTATTGCGGAGTTGTTGCCCATTGTTAGTGAAAATTATACAAAGGGAAGAGGTTTTACTCACCCTGAAATTCTCGCTTGCTGGGAAGAAATTGTTGGTGAAACATTAACTGGAAATACTAGGCCGAACCAAATACGGTTTCCAAAAGGTAAACGACAACATGGCACGCTATATATTTCAGCAAGCGGTCCAACAGCACTACAAATTCAACATGATGAGCCATCAATTCTTCGGCGAATTAACTTTTATTTTGGCTACCCCGCCATAGATAAAATTTCAATTTCGCAAGTTGCTTTTAAAAATAAAGGTTTAAAAACGGAAAAACCCGATACTGAAAATATTTCGCGTAAACATTTAACAAAAATCGAATCAAGCACGGAAATGATCTCAAACCCCAATTTACGTCAGGCGCTCAACAAGCTTGGCATTGCTCTAAATCGTAATAATCACCGACAAAAATCTCAAAAATAATCATATCTATACCGAATTTATTAAACTACATCGAATGCTAGACCAAAGACCCAATTTCACGCTATATATTGTGCCTAGGAGGATAATATGCCGAATATATGGGTATACGTTGTAGGAGGCATGGTAGCCATTGGTGCTATAATTTCTGTCAAAAGTATTATCGGAGACAATAGCAAAACCAAGACCTTGGAATCCCAAACCAATAAGGCTATTGCTGCACCAGTCAAAGTCGAAGTCCCAAAGCCAGATGCGATATTCGACAAATTTGAAGTAACAAAAA
>CAZCKO010000078.1:0-11582 GCA_964499275.1 uncultured Rhodospirillaceae bacterium | reverse complement strand
AGAATAACTGCGGATAAAAAGCGTGTTTTCAAGGGTGTAACGAATTCTTCTAATTAGTACTGCCATAACGCCGCTCTCGGCGTGAATATTCTTTTATAGCCTCTTCCAAATCTTCAATTGAAAAGTCTGGCCACTTAGTTTTTGTAAATACCAGTTCCGCATAAGCACTTTGCCATAAAAGAAAATTACTTATCCGTTGTTCACCGCTAGTACGGATAACCAAATCAGGGTCTGGAATTCCTGCGGTTTCCAAATATTCCGCAAATGTGAGCTCATTTATTGAATCAGGATCCAATTCCCCAGACAAAACCCTCTGAGCAATATTTTTTGCAGCGGCAGCAATTTCTTGTCTAGAGCCATAACTCAGGGCCACAACTAGATTGAGGACATTGTTATTTTTTGTAACCTCCTCAGCCTTTTCTATTAGATTCACGATTTCCCTCTCTAAAGAAAGTCGATAACCAATCACCCTTAATCTTACTCCATTTTCATTGAATGTTTTGATCTCGTTACGAAGAAAAAACCGCAATTGGCCCATAAGAAATCCGACCTCTCCCTTTGGTCGGCTCCAATTTTCACTAGAAAAACCATATAAAGTAAGGTACTCAATCCCTAACTCAATACTCCCTAGAATTACATCCTTTACTCTTTCAAATCCCTGGCGGTGCCCCTCTATTCTTTCCAAATCACGAGATTCTGCCCACCTTCCATTCCCATCCATAATGATTCCGATATGAACCGGCAAAGTTTGTTCATTTTTACAAATAGGTATACCCGACGTCATAACCTCAGACCTGCATTATTTCAGATTCTTTCGTGGCCAACGCGTCATCGATATTTTTTATAAAATCATCTGTAAGTGTTTGTAAATCATCCCCCCAAGCACGTTGTTCATCTTGCGAGATTTCACCATCTTTTTCCTGTTTTTTAAGTTGATCCATTCCATCTCGACGAACATTACGAACAGCAACACGTGCCTGTTCAGAATACTTATTGGCCACCTTCGTCAATTCCACGCGCCTTTCCTCGCTCAATTGAGGAATGGGAACACGTATGACGTTACCGTCAGTTGAAGGATTTAATCCTAATTCCGAATTCCGGATTGCTTTTTCTACAGATGAAACTAGTCCCTGATCCCATACCTGAACAGATACCATTCTTGAATCAGTGACGTTAACAGTTGCAACCTGGTTCATTGGCATGTTTGAACCATAGGCTTCAACCATTACTGGCTCTAAAAGAGCTGCGGAAGCACGACCAGTTCTTAAACCACTAAATTCGTTTGTTAAAACATCTAACGCTCCCTGCATTCGACGTTTGAATCCATTCAAATCCGGATCAGGCATTTTTTAACCCTCCTTACGTATTACCGTAAATTGACCTTGCCCTTTAACAACTTTGGCAAACTCGCCTGAACTTTGAAGCGAAAACACGAGAATAGGAATTTCATTTTCACGCGACAACGCTATTGCCGATGTGTCCATAACCTGCAAATCTTGTGCAATTACATCATGATAAGTTAAACTTTCATAACGTTTAGCATCCGAATTTTTATGAGGGTCGTCTGAATATACCCCATCTACCTGCGTACCTTTAAAAAGGGCGTCACAATCCATCTCAACGGCTCGAAGAGCTGCCGCCGTGTCTGTTGTGAAATAGGGACTTCCGGTACCGGCGGCGAAAATTACCACCCTTCCTTTTTCCATATGTCTACTTGCACGTCGTCTGATATATGGTTCACAAACAGTCGACATCGGAATGGCAGACTGCACCCTAGTATGAACACCAATTCGTTCTAATGCTCCTTGTACGGCTAATGCATTAATCACAGTAGCCAGCATACCCATATAATCCGCGGTTCCTCTTTCGAGGCCCTGGCTTGTTGCGTCTATCCCTCTAAAGATATTTCCACCGCCAATAACTAAGCACACTTCACAACCAAGTTCGATAACACTTTTCAACTCACTAGCAATCCGGACTACGGTCTTTGTATCGAGTCCAAAATCTTTTTGCCCCATTAGGGCTTCGCCGGACAGTTTTAACAATATCCGGTGATATTTAATTTTGTCCGATACTGCATTCATTGCCGCCTCTTGGTTATTTTTAAATTTACCTAGTTTATCAATGTTTGCCCGTTAAGTTTGCGCCGCGGCTGCGACCTCCGCCACAAAATCATCCTCTTCTTTTTCAATCCCTTCTCCTAAAACGTAACGAACAAATCCTTTTAATATAATATTTGAGCCAATATCTTTACCGGCTTGTACTAGCACATTCGATACCTTTGTCTCGCCGTCGATAACGTAGGTCTGCTCCATCAATACTGTTTCTTCATAAAACTTACGCAATCGACCGTCTACCATCTTACCAATAATTTCTTCGGGTTTTCCACTGTCTCTAGCTTGCTCTGTCAAAACAGACCTTTCTCGCTCAAGTTCCGTTTCATCAACATCTTCCACGGAAAGCCAACGGGGAGCGGCTGCTGCGATATGCATAGCAAGTTGTTTGCCATAATTATCCAGGAGGTTTTTATCACCATCTGACTCCAAAGCGACTAAAACTGCAATCCGCCCAAGGCCTGGCTCGATTGCATTATGTACATAACTACTAACTACACCCCTATTGACCGAAACAGCAGCAGCCCTACGTATAGTAATATTTTCGCCAATAGTCGCGATCAAATTATTCAAAGCTTCTTTAACTGGTACTTCATCGACAAAAATCGCATCTAAAATTTCATTTCTGTCTCCGCCACTCGCCAGTGCTATATCAGCAACTTTGGAAACGAATAATTGAAATTCAGAGTTACGAGCGACAAAATCAGTCTCCGCATTAATTTCAATTGCCGTTCCCGATGTTCCAATAGCATTAACCGCGACAAGACCTTCTGCAGCTATTCTATTCGCCTTTTTTTCAGCCGCGGCGAGACCCGACTTACGTAACCAATCAACGGCTGTTTCTATTTCTCCTCCAACCTCTGTCAGCGCTTTTTTGCAATCCATCATGCCTGCACCAGTTTTCTCCCGCAACTCTTTAACTAGTGAAGCTGTTATCTGTGCCATCCCTTAATCCTTGAATTAAACCAGTTATATAAATTTATGCTTCGGCAGATTTGCTATCAGTAACAGGAACACTCTTATCTTTAGAATTTTCCAATACCTCTGCAACTGCTACTACCTCATCAGCAGGCGAAACCGGATCAGCCCCAACATCTGCTCCTGCAGCAATTGCCTCCTCTTGCAATCCATCTAAAACAGCGTCGGCTATTAAACCACAGTAAAGCGCGATTGAACGGATAGCATCATCATTCCCAGGTATAGGATAAGTAATTCCGTTAGGGTCACAGTTACTGTCTAATACCGCTATTACCGGTATGCCGAGCTTCTGCGCTTCCTTTATCGCAATATTTTCCTTATTGGTGTCAATCACGAATATAATATCAGGTAAACCGCCCATTTCCTTGATACCACCAAGAGCACGTTCTAATTTATCACGGTCGCGCGTTCGCATTAGCAGTTCTTTTTTTGTAAGGCCAACATCCGTCTGAGTCAGAAGTTCATCGTATTCACGTAGACGTCGAATGGATGCAGTTATAGTCTTCCAATTGGTCAGCATACCCCCCAACCAACGGTGATCCACGTAATATTGACCACATCTTTTTGCTGCGTCAGCTATCTGTTCACCGGCCTGACGTTTTGTTCCAACGAACAAAACACGTCCACCACCACTCACAACATCACGAACTGCCTGCAATGCCGCGTGAAGCATGGGAACACTCTGACGAAGATCTAAAATATGAATACCATTTCTGACCCCGTAAATATAAGAAGCCATTTTAGGGTTCCAGCGTCTCGTATGATGTCCAAAATGAACGCCAGCCTCTAAAAGTTGGCGCATAGAAAAAGTAGGCAATGCCATAATATTATCCTTTTCTCCGGTTGGTTCGTCCGCGATAAAAGTCCGGTCAGTTTCTACCTGACTCAAACACCGGAACAACGATCCTTATACAAGATAGTACCGTCGCAAAATCGCGTGCGATTTCAAATACGTGGTTGATAAACTTAGAAACCTAAAATTTCAAGAAATTTCGTTCGAAAATCAAAAAACATAAATTTTAAATTTTGAAGTATTTAATCATCTCTGAGATGAGTAACACCGTGAACAGCTTCAATTGCAACCTTCATATCAGGTGAGATCAAATAATGCTCTGGTAACCCTATTTCTACAGATTGACCGGAAGCAATATCCAATACCAATCGAATTTTTCCTTTACCCTTGGTCCCAGAGTCTAGAACGCTTTTTAAATCGTTGAGACAGTCAGAATGTTTAATGTATATCACCAAACCTGCACTAACTCCTTTTACAGCTTTATCTAAAGATTGGATTTTCGTTCCATTTAACTTCAAATCATCGCCTTCAGATCTAACTTCACAAGTGATTAATACCGGTTTTCCCGGTTGAATAAGTTCCCTCGAACTGGCCAAAACATCAGAAAAAACAACAACTTCAAACATCCCTTCAATCCCGGATAAAAGAATAAAGGCAAATTTGTTACCTTTCGAAGATGTGCGCTCTCTGATCGAGTCGATTACTCCCGCCAATTTCGGACGGGTACCTACCGAATTGGATGTTAAAGCAAAATTTGATACTACACCCAACCGGGCCAAAGCCCCAGCATAGACATCTAGGGGATGTTCAGATAAATAAAACCCAACAGCGTCAAATTCTCTAGCAAGCCTCTCAAGCTTGGGCCAATCATTAATTTCTTCAAGATTCTGATTTTGAAAACCTGATAAACCTGTGTTATCAGAAAATAAGGTTTCTTGTTGATCTTCTTTCTCTCGGCCAGCCGCTAAAGCCGTTTTAGTTATTATATCAATCCCATTAACTAATTTTTTTCGATTATTATCCAAACAATCAAATGCTCCCGCGGTGATTAGATTTTCCATCAAACGCTTATTAACAACTTTGCCGCTTACTCTCTCAGCGAATTCAAATATATTATTAAAACTTCCTCCCTGATTTCTCTCTTCAACTAGGGAATTCATAGCTTGAATACCGACATTTTTGATGGCAGCAAGTGCATAGAAAACAGCTCCCAATTTTTCAGGTGAAGTAGGGTTACCAACAGCAAATGTTGCATGAGATGCATTTATGTCCGGTGGTAATAAATCTACTTTTAGTTTCGTCAGCTCCTGACGATACGCATTTAATTTGTCCGTATTTTGCATGTCTAATGTCATTGACGCAGCCAGAAATTCAACCGGATAATTAGCCTTAAGCCACGCCGTTTGATAAGCAACTAACGCATATGCCGCTGCATGCGATTTATTAAATCCGTATCCCGCAAATTTATCTACCTGCTCGAATATTTTAGCTGCTTGCTGGCCATTGACACCTCTGCCCATAGCCCCCTCAACAAAATTATTTCGTTGAGCCTCCATCTCTGCTTTAATCTTTTTACCCATAGCACGCCGTAATAAATCAGCATTACCCAAACTATAACCAGAAAGAACTTTTGCAATTTCCATCACTTGTTCTTGATAAATTATTACCCCAAATGTTTCTGTTAAAATATGTTCAAGATCAGGATGCAAGTAATCAGGCTTCTCTTGACCATGTTTACAGGATATATAACGTGGAATGTTGTCCATTGGCCCAGGCCGATAAAGTGCAACAAGGGCTATAATGTCTTCAAAACAATCGGGCTTCATTTGTTTTAAAACATCACGCATGCCGCTGCTTTCAAGCTGGAAGACACCCACGGTGTCTCCATTACCAAGCATTGTGTATGTTTTATTGTCATCGAGAGGTAGTTTAGCTAAGTCTAATTCAATATTATTTTCTTTAATTAAATTAATAGTTTTATTTAAAACTGTAAGAGTTTTTAACCCTAAAAAGTCAAATTTTACCAACCCAACCGCTTCTGCATATTTCATTGAGAATTGTGTCGCAGCCATATTTGAACGGGGGTCCCGATAAAGTGGTACAAATTCATCTAAGGGCTGATCACTAATAACCACCCCCGCCGCATGAGTGGATGCGTGCCGATATAAACCTTCAAGTTTCAACCCAATATCTAGCAAACGAGAGACTTGTTCGTCGGCTTGACGTAGCCTTTCTAATTCCGGTTCAATTTTTAACGCCTCTTTCAATGAGGGCGGATGGGCCGGATTGAAGGGTATAAGTTTACAAATTTTATCGACATAACCGTATGGCATGCCAAGAACACGTCCTACATCACGAAGGACAGCTCTGGCTTGTAATTTCCCAAATGTAATAATTTGGGCAACCCGATCCGAACCATACTTTTTCTTAACGTATTGTATGACCTCATCCCGACGTTCCTGACAAAAATCGATATCAAAGTCAGGCATGGACACGCGCTCTGGATTAAGAAATCTTTCAAATAGCAAACCAAATTTTAGCGGGTCTAAATCTGTAATAGTAAGAGACCAGGCCACAACAGAACCTGCACCTGACCCTCTTCCAGGGCCTACGGGAATATTCTGGTTTTTGGCCCACTGGATAAAATCAGCCACTATTAAAAAATAACCTGGATAACCCATGTCATTAATTACCCCGAGCTCAAAGTCCAAACGCTCTCGATAAGGCTCAGAATATCTGTCTTTAATTCCTGCATCACTTAATCTTTTTGCTAAGCCCTCGTGGGAGACTATCCGTAAATGATCTGCTTCACTTTTCCCTTTAACTGTAGGAAAAGCCGGGAGTATTGGAGAATGTTCCTCCGGCATGAAAGCACAACGTTTAGCAATCACAACGGTATTATCAATCGCTTCGGGCACATCAGAAAACATAGATTTCATCTCGGTTCCTGACCGAAAACCGTGCAGCGACGTTAAACGATGTCGTTCTTCCTCATCAATATGCGCATTTTGAGCAATGCACAAAAGTGCGTCATGGGCCTGAAACATACTTTCATCTGAAAAATGACAGTTATTAGTGGCTACTAACGGAATATCATGTGAAAAAGACAATTTTATAAGTGGAGCTTCAATTTGATCTTCGAGAGCCAACCCATGTCGTGTTAATTCGATGTAAAGTCGCTCAGGAAAGAGTGACATTAATTTTTTTACCATCAATTCAACAAATTCTGTCTGCTCTCCAGCCAATAACTTCCCTATAGCTCCATCCGTGCCACCCGTTAGCGCCAATAACCCAGCCGTGTGGCCAGAGAGGTCTGAAAAATCTATATGAGGTGTTTCTTCCGATGGTGTTTCAAGGAATGACTTTCTGACTAGTTTAACTAAATTTCGATTACCCACCTGAGACTGTACAAGTAAAACTAAAGTATCGTACGAATTGTCTTCCAAAGAATTTTTATATATCTTGTTCCCACCACAATCTTCCGGACGTTTTACCAATAATTGACACCCGATAATTGGTTGAATACCCGCTTTACTAGCAGCGAGAGCAAATTCCAGGGCGCCAAAGAGATTACCACTATCCGTTAATGCAACTGCAGGCATAGAATGGCGTTCACAAAGAGAAATTAATTCGGGTACCTTTATAGCCCCTTCTAAGAGAGAATAAGCGGAATGAACGCGCAGGTGAATAAATTTAGAATTACTCATCGTCTATAGATTACATGACGCCTCCAACATGTCACTAGAACAAAGCATGAATATTACAAGATAAAGTATTTGACATTGATGTAGACCCCTTCATATAGTTACCAATCTCTTATAAAGCATTGAAAAGCCATAATTTTTTTATGGAAGAACGAATCAGAAACATCTAGAACTATTAACCATCAATTAGTTGTCCATCTTTAATCAAAATAATGCGGTCCATAAGTTTGGCTAGTTCCATATTGTGGGTAGCAACCAACGCCGTAACATTGAACCCTCTAACAATATTTAACATTAGCTTAAATACCTTCATCGCGGTCTCCCCATCCAAATTTCCAGTCGGTTCATCCGCAAGTAAAATATTGGGTTGGTTCGCCAATGCCCTTGCTATCGCTACTCTTTGTTGTTCACCACCTGATAATTCAGATGGTTGATGTGAAATTCGATCAGCTAACCCAACGTCCGAAAGGAGGTCTTTAGCGCGCATAAGAGCTTTCGACTTTTCAACACCTGCGATCATTTGAGGTAAAATAACGTTTTCAATTGCTGAGAATTCCGGAAGAAGATTATGAAACTGGTAAACAAAACCGACTTCCGTTTGGCGCAATAAAGTTCGAAATTGATCGCTACTTTGGGTACAATCTCGTCCGTTAATAAAAACATGTCCACGATTAGGCCGTTCTAACAAACCTGCAACATGAAGAAGACTAGATTTTCCTGTTCCAGATGGTCCGACTAAGGCGGCAATCGTACCAGCAGATAGTGATAATGATGCATCCCTTAATACAGTAAGCTCGGTTTGGCCTTGCTTATAAATACGTACTATAGAGTCTAATTTTAAAAAAACTTTATCATTCATATCGCAAGGCTTCGACTGGATCTAGACGCGCTGCGCGCCAAGATGGGTATAGAGTAGCAAGAAAAGAAAGAACAAGAGCTAACCCTGTAACCGCCATGACCTCTAGGCTATCAACTTTAGCGGGCAATTTTGAAAGAAAATAAATTTCTGCCTCAAAAATTTCAGTATCTGTTAGCCCCACTAACCACTGTCGAATAGTCTCAATGTTCAAGGAAAATGCTAAACCAAGACAAAAACCAACAAATGTACCTACTAGGCCCACAGACATACCTGATAGAAAAAATATTCGCATTATCATGCCCCGAGTGGCACCCATAGTCCGAAGAATTGCGATATCCCTACCTTTATCCTTCACCATCATTATAAGTCCAGAGATAACATTAAATGCCGCAACAACTATTATCAGAGTGAGTATTAAAAACATCACATTTCGTTCGACCTGTATGGCATTAAAAAAACTAGCATTAGTCCTTTGCCAATCGACAATTCGAACGGGACGACCAGCCTTATCTTTAATTTTTGCACGTGCTGATTTTACCAGTTCAGAACTGGTGAGCATTACCTCCAAATTTGTCACCTTACCGGCTCCAGTTTTAAAAAAAGTACGGGCAGTTTTAAGAGTGGTGAATAAAAACGAGTTATCATATTCATACATCCCAATTTCGAAAATTGCCCGAACGTGAAAGCTTTTAACTCTTGGGACCGAACCAAACGCCGTCACCCTCGTACTTGGAGCTACAAGGGTTATTTTATCACCAATTTTTAAATTGAAATGATCCGCAAACCGGTTACCCACTACAATATCTTTTTCTTCTCGAAAATTATTAAGGGCACCACGAATGATATTTGAACTAAGTACAGGATGAATCCTAATATCTCTGGGACGTATTCCTCGTACCAGAACCCCCCTCGCCGACCCAGCAACCGTCGACATTTCTTTTCATTAAATTATAGGGGTCAAACGAACTATCCATTTTATTTTTTTCAAACGATCTGCAATTGAATCAAAATCGTTTAACCCAGCGTCAAATGGATGAGTAATGCTTAGGTGACCATTCAAACCTAAGATTCTACCCATAAGTTCTGCACGAAACCCATTCATTACAGACATAACAATAATCAGCGTTGCTACCCCAAGAGCAATTCCAGTCAGCGAAAAGCCCGCAATAACAGAAATAAATCCCTCACGCCTTCTGGCACGAAGATACCTCCACGCTAGGGTCCTTTCGAATGGAGAGAAGATCATGATACCGACCTATCAACCGCAAAGCATTGAAAAAGCTTCATCGATTGAAAGTTCCTTTCTTTCTCCGGAATCACGCCTTTTGACTTCAACAAGACCCTTTTTAAGACCGCGAGGGCCCACAATTACCTGCCAAGGCAACCCAATAAGATCCATCGTCGCAAATTTCGTACCAGCTCTTTCATCCCGATCATCGTAAAGTACTTCCTGTCCAGAACCTTCCAATTTTGATACCAGGTCAACACAAGTCTGATCACACTTAGTATCGTCGGGCCTCAGATTAACCAATCCAACCTGAAATGGTGCGACGGTATCAGGCCAAATAATACCATTTTCATCGTGAGAAGATTCTATTATTGCACCAACTAACCTCGATACTCCAATCCCATAAGACCCCATTTCAGGGTATATTATATCCCCATCGGGACCCGTAATTGTTGCATTCATTGCCTCGGAGTATTTGGTTCCAAAATAAAAAATGTGTCCCACTTCAATGCCACGGGCAGTAACCAAATTGTCTTTAATTTTATTAGCTGCATTCTCATCATATTTTTCATCTGTTGCCGCATAGAGACTGGTCCACTTTTCGACAACTTTTGAGAGATCACTGCTGTAATCTGTATCTTCCATAAGGGCATCGTAGTCCAAATAATTCTTGTGACAAAAAACCTCACTTTCGCCGGTTTCTGCTAAAATTATAAATTCGTGGCTTAGATCCCCGCCAATTGGACCGGTATCGGCTTGCATTGGGATAGCTTTTAACCCCATTTTTGCAAAAGTCCTAAGGTAAGAGACGAACATTTTGTTGTATGAGCGCTGCGCGCCTTCAAAATCAACGTCAAAGGAATAGGAATCTTTCATTAAAAACTCCCGCCCCCTCATAACACCAAATCTTGGTCGGACCTCATCCCTAAATTTCCATTGGATATGGTATAGAATTTTTGATAAATCCCTGTAACTTCGGATAGTTTGACGAAATATGTCTGTAATGAGCTCCTCGTTTGTCGGGCCGTATAACATTTCCCTATCATGGCGATCAGTGATTCGGAGCATCTCCTTACCATAACCATCGTAGCGACCACTTTCCTGCCAAAGATCAGCAGATTGTATGGTGGGCATTAAAAGTTCTTGTGCACCAGCTGCGTTCTGTTCGTCCCTCACTATATTTTCTACTCGACGCAGAACACGCAATCCGATTGGAAGCCAAGAATAAATTCCTGCGTTAGACTGACGAATTAAACCAGCCCGCAGCATTAATCGGTGCGAAGCAATCTTCGCTTCTGAAGGGTCCTCCCTCAAAGTGGGCAAATAATATTCTGACAAACGCATGAGGTTAAATTCCAAAACCGGGTAATTAATTAAACATAAATATCAAACAACCTGACTTTAGGTAATGCTTAATTGGAAGGCAATAACCGGTCGTAATGCTAAAATTGCCATGCTTGAAATAACCTAAAATGTCAACTTTATATTGTTGAATAACCCTTACTGAAACGAATCGAATTTTTGTATAAAAATAATACAATTATGTTATTTCATGGGGATCATAATGCTTAACAAATTTTTTAAATTGGATGCCAATCAAACCACAGTCAGGACTGAGGTATTTGCGGGCCTTACCACCTTCCTGACTATGGCCTACATCATATTTGTTAATCCAGACATTTTATCGATAGCAGGAATGGATAAGAATGCCGTCTTTGTGGCAACCTGCCTTGCCGCAGCATTTGGATCTTTGGTTATGGGATTCTACGCCAACTATCCGATCGCTCTGGCTCCGGGAATGGGTCTCAATGCCTTTTTCACGTTTGGCGTTGTTAAAGGTATGGGCGTGAGCTGGGAAATTGCACTGGCAGCAGTACTAGTGTCAGGTATCCTCTTTCTTATTTTA
>CAZCKO010000077.1:0-11747 GCA_964499275.1 uncultured Rhodospirillaceae bacterium | reverse complement strand
TTTCTACGGAACCAATCGTACCGTCACTTTTTCGACCATACGAATGGTTGGGAAATACAGTTTTATACCAAACACTGGAGGCAATTTCGTCTGGGTTTTGAGCATTTCGGCGTATTTTAGAAATCATTTGACCTCGCACTCTTTCTAACGGTTTAGGGTCAAATCTTGGTTTGTTTAACGCTAACCCTAACAACCGAAATGCTTTATCTTTGTTGCTCTTCAGAGTAGTTAAAGCCCCACGAAATTTATCTAGAGAAGCTACAAATTGGAGTCGTGCCGTTATATCTTTGAGCCTTAACTGAAACTCCCTAGAGTTCAGATGTCCTGCACCTTCATCTAGCATTGCCGAAACCATCCGCGCCAACCCTTCTTTACCAACGGGGTCATAGGCGGTACCACCCGTCCTAAAAGAAAAATTTAACGATAATACAGGTACTGATTTATCTTGCACCAACCAGGCCTTTATTCCACTTGGACTGTGCACCTCTTTAATTTCAATCGCATAGGTTGGAAACGCTAAAATAAATGAAAGAAAAGTTACCGAAATTAATTTTAATATTGGGTGGTTCGTTAAGAAGGAAAGCATGGCTTGGCTATAAACCCGTTTTTTTCTTACGTAAAATAGCCGTTACAGAAATCTCAGATCTCAAAACTTCTTTTGCAGCTTCATTAACATCATCGACAGTAACCGACTTAACTCGCTCCGGCCAATCCTCAACATCCGAAATTGTTAGTCCTGTCGAAAGCGCTTGCCCTATAATGTTGGGGGCCGCACTCAAAGAATCTCTCGCGTAAACAGCATTTGCAATCATCGAGTTCACCGCGCGCGCTAACTGTTTTTCTGAAACACCCGATTTTAAAAAGACCTTAATTGTGTTGAGCAATTCAGTTTCTAAATTTCCAATATTTGTACCTAACCTTGGGGCCGCAAAAAGTCCAAATGTTCCATAATCCAGAGCACCTAAGTTTGCCCATGCACTGGCTGAAGACGCCACGCCCCTTTGCACCACTAATTCGCGATAAAGATAAGACGTCGGGCCGCCACCCAGTATTTCAGCAAGAACCTGTAACGCATATGCTCGGCTACCCCTTGCAGTGACATAGCTGGGGGTTACAAAGGTAAGCGAGATAGATGGCTGCCCCGCGCGATTACTAGACAGCTCAACGCGTCTACCCGCTGCGGTCATAGGCTCTTTAATACGCTTTCGGATAATATGTGGGCCTCGATCAACTACACCATAATATTTTTCGGCTAGCGGCCTAAGTTCCTTGCTACTTATATCGCCAGCAACAATTAAAATTGCGTTATTGGGGTAATAGTAACGATTGTAGAATTCCAATGCGTCTTTAGTTGTTAATTTTTTTATCTCATGTTTCCAACCAATTACCGGATTTTTATATGGATGATTAAGAAAAAGTGCCGCGCGAGCCGCTTCCCATAATTGCGACCCTGGGTTGTTGTCAGTCCGCGTACGGCGTTCTTCAAGAATGACTTCACGCTCTGGCAACACTTCTTTATCAGTCAAAACCAAACCACGCATCCGGTCTGCCTCAAGACGCATAACTAATTCTAATTTTTCTCTTGCTACTTCTTGAAAATAGGCTGTGTAATCTTGACTCGTAAAAGCATTATCTCTTCCTCCATTACGCATAACTATCCTTGAGAATTCTCCAGGCAAGAGAGATTTTGTGCCTTTGAACATCAAATGTTCAAGAAAGTGAGCAATGCCCGATTTACCTCTTGGCTCATCGGCAGCCCCAACTTTGTACCAAATCATATGTGATACAACCGGAGCACGCCTATTGGTTACTACAACCACTTGTAACCCGTTTGCCAACGTAAACCTTTCCGGATTAAAAACCGCTGCGTTCAGGATATTTAGCGCCTGAAACTGAAACAACAGAAACATGCCCAAAAATGCCGAGACGAATATCCTTGGAGTCATTTAATTTTCTCTAACAATGTTGTTTTGTTTTATATGGATAAAAGTCTTATCAATTCAATTCAGGTTTTATGAATTTTTAATTTCGACACTTCCTAGGTATTAAAAAATACCTTCGAGCCAGCCCTTTTGTTTTCTGACGATGACTGGTGTTTCTCCCTTTGTAAGGGGTTCACCTTGTGCGGTAACTTTGCGCAAACGCCTCGCCTCCTTTGGCGCATCAATGACCTTACCAGAATTCTCTTTTGGTTTCCAAAAAATGATCTTCCTAAGTAAACCCTTGTTAACCTCTATGAGCCCACTAGTTTCTTTCTTTATAACCTTTCGAATCGTGGGGTCGACAGTCAATGCATCTGCTTTTTGCAAAAAAGCTTCTTCACCATCGGAAATCTTTCCTGAATTTATAGTTTTGTTTTTCTTTAAAATGCCTCGTCGACTCGTGTTCTTCAGTAAAATTTTACGAGCCTCTGACCTCGGTGTTGTTTCCTGAGGTCTACTAGACCCTGGCTTGGGTGGGCGAAGATCAAACTGCGGGGGTATATTTAGTGGGGCACGAGTTACAATAGCAAATTCATCAGGAGCTTGTTTAGTCAGTCCCATAGTCTCTTTTGCATTTTCACACCCGAGAAGTGGAAACAACCCAAATATTATAAAAAAAACTACAAATTTGACTGACTTTGTCATTTTAGAAATTCCATACCTTTAAAATAGTAAATTTAAGCGCGTCCCGATTTTAATTTCAAGGAATCTAAGATCAACAATATCACGCCAATTGTTATTGCTGAATCGGCTATATTGAAAGCAGGCCAGTGCCACTCGCCGATGTGCAAATCAAGAAAATCAACAACGGCTCCAAACCTAATTCGATCTATGACATTGCCCACAGCACCTCCAGCGACAAGCGCTAAAGCGAAAGCAAGCAATTTTCCATCTGCATACCACATCCAAAATGCTAAACCTATTGAAATTAAAACTGCAAATACAATTAACGCGAAGCCTACCCAATCAGGAGAATTACTAAATATTCCAAAACTGGCTCCCCGATTATAGACTAATACAAGATCAAAGAAGTTTGTAATTTGTATAATTTTTGGTGGAACCATTACCACATTCAGGATCCACCATTTACTAAGTTGGTCAAACAAAATGGTTAGGGATACAACCCAGAATCCCAAAAACGTGGGCCCAATCTTAATACTAAATTTCATTACTTACGCAGCAACCGGCTTGTCGCCGATGACGTCAGCACAGCGATTACATAGGTCTTTATGTATTTCATGAGTTCCCACTTCTGGCAGTACCTTCCAACAACGAGCGCATTTCTTTCCGCTCGCAAGCTCTATCATCACCTTGACCTCTGGTATATCCGAAACAATAAACGCTTCCGGCGGTGCGTCACCTTCACCAAAACGAGCGGAAGACGTGATACACAGATCCGCTAAATTTATATCTGACAGGGCTACTTTAAATGAATTTGAGGTATAAATTATAGCTTCGGCGCTAAGACTTGACCCGATACGTTTATCTGCGCGTTCTACTTCCAAGGCGCCAGTTACAACCCTCCTCAATTTCCGAATGAGTTCCCATTTCTCTGCTAAATCGTTGTCACGCCAGCTAGCTGGGATATCACAGAATTGCCGCAGATGAACGCTGCCTTTTTCCTTTTCTCTTGGAAAGCGAGTCAGCCATGCCTCTTCAGCGGTAAACGGGATGATCGGGGCAAGCCAAGTCGCAAGTGTTGAAAATAACTGATCCAGCACTGTCCGAACTGCTTGTCGCTCGGGACTATCCACAGAGTCGCAATAAAGAGTATCTTTTCGAATGTCGAAATAAAATGACGATAATTCCACAGCACAAAAATTATGCAACGCAGTAAACATGGTGTGAAAGTCATACTTAGAACAGCAATCGCGTATTAAAACATCTAATTCTGCCAAACGGTGTAAAATAAATTTCTCTAACTCGGGCATACTTCCATGATCAATTTGCTCTTCCACGTCGCATCCATGCAAATTTCCTAAAATAAACCTGAATGTATTCCTTAATCGACGATAAGCATCGGACTGATGCTTAATTATCTCAGGGCCAATTTTTAGGTCCTCGGAATAGTCAGAAGCGACAACCCAAATTCTGAGTATATCTGCCCCAAAGTTTTTTATTATTTCTTGAGGGGAAACAGTATTACCCTGAGACTTGGACATCTTGACGCCTTTTTCGGCTAGAACGAAACCGTGAGTAAGAACCCCCTTATAGGGTGCCTCCCCACGTGTGCCACAAGATTCCAAAAGTGAAGAATGAAACCAGCCGCGGTGCTGATCAGAGCCTTCCAAATAAAGTGTGGCTGGCCAATCCAAGTCGGCTCGATCTTCGAGAACAAAATTATGAGTAGACCCCGAGTCAAACCACACATCAAGGATATCGAAAACCTGTTCATAATCGTCAGGGTCAAATTCCTCTCCGAGAAAACGTGATGGATTGCTGTTAAACCAACAATCTGCTCCTTCTTTTGTAACGGCATCAATGATCCGGCACATCACACCCTTATCTCTAAGGGGTTCACCAGTTTTTTTATTTACAAAAACAGTAATTGGTACACCCCAAGCACGCTGGCGTGAAACACACCAATCTGGACGGTTCACAATCATCGCATGTAATCGGTTTTGGCCAGACGAAGGGTAAAATTTCGTTTCATCGATCGCCTTTAGAGCGGTAGCACGCAAATCATTTTTATCCATTGAAATAAACCATTGGGGGGTAGTACGGTAGATTAGCGGTGCCTTTGACCTCCAGCTGTGAGGATATGAATGAACAAGGGTATCGGTTGCTATTAATGCCCCTTGCTCAATGAGTGTTTCTGTCACCGGACCGTCTGCCTTATATACATGTTGGCCCGCAAAAATTGGAACATGTGGATAGTAACATCCATTGCCCTCAACTGTCTGTGGGACATCTATTCCATTTTCTTGTCCAACTATAAAGTCCTCGACACCGTGTCCAGGCGCAGTGTGCACGAGACCAGTGCCATCCTCTTCAGTTACATGTTCACCTGACAGGAGGGGTACATTGAAATCATAGCCTTTGTCATGGAGCGGGTGAAGACAGTGGCTTCCGCTTAGTTCGCTTCCTTTAACTACCTCTAAGATTTTAAATTCTTTAATGTTGCATGTGGCCATAACTTTCGTCGTCAAAGACCGCGCCATCAATAATGTATCGCCTTCCTTGAGATATTGGTTTTCGCCGAGTGCGGTAATTTCAACTACGGCGTATTCAATGTCATCTCCATAGGCGATTGCCCTGTTTCCTGGAATCGTCCAAGGCGTTGTTGTCCATATGACCGCCTGACAGCCATTCAAAGCATCGACTTTCGTGGAAACAATTGGAAACCGGACCCATATTTGGGTCGATTTATGGTCATGATATTCTACTTCTGCTTCTGCTAAAGCGGTCTTCTCAACTGGCGACCACATAACAGGCTTTTCACCGCGAAACAGTCCACCATTCAACAAAAACTTTCCTAGTTCTCCTACAATACGTCCTTCAGCAGCGTAGGCCATAGTCGTATAAGGGCTCTTCCAATCTCCAATTACACCTAATCTCTGGAACTCGTCGGCTTGAATATTAATCCAGTAATCTGCAAATTCACGGCACTCTTGCCGAAAATCAACAACCGAAATATTGTCTTTATCCTTGCCTTCTTTTCTATATTTTTCTTCAATTTTCCATTCAATTGGCAATCCATGACAATCCCAGCCTGGAACATAATTGGCGTCCCTACCCAACATCTGCTGTGAACGGTTTATCACATCTTTTAAAATTTTATTTAGAGCATGGCCAATGTGCAAATTTCCATTGGCATAAGGTGGCCCGTCATGAAGTATAAATTTTTCACGGCCTTTCGAATCCTCCCGAAGTCTCTGGTACAGGTCAATCTTTTGCCAATGTGCGAGAGTTTTTGGTTCTCGTTCAGGTAAAGAACCCTTCATTGGGAATTCAGTTTTAGGCAAAAAAACCGTAGATTTATAATCAACGCTCATTCTAAAGGTCCATCTACAATCGTTTCAGTTGAGTCGTGATATCATTGAACGCCACTTCGTCAAGTATTTCTTGTGCAGCAATACAGTCCTCTAAAATTTGGGTTTTAATTGACTCTAATCCATCAAATTTCATTTCCGGCCGAATAAAATCAATGAAGGCAACACGTAATACCTTATCATAAAGGTCACCAGTAAAGTCGAATAAATGGGCTTCTATTGTAATTCCCTCACCGTCAAATGTTGGCCTGCGCCCAACGTTTACAACAGCTTTGTACCATTTTGTTACAACTCCCTTAGGGACTCCGGCCCAAACAGCATAAACCCCAAGTTTGGGTATTATAGATACTCCGGGGTCAACATTGGCGGTAGGGAATCCTATCTGCCGACCTCTTTGATCGCCAGCGACCACTTTTCCCTCGATTTCCCACACGTGACCTAGGTCTTCTGCAGCCTTTAGGGGCCTACCTTCCGAAATGTGTTCACGAATTACTGTAGAGGAGTATGTGTTACAATTATCGGTTTTTACAGCTGGCACGACAGTGACATCAAAACCGTAAGTTTCACCACTCTTTTTTAAATATTCGACGTCGCCTTCACGCCCTTTCCCAAATACAAAATCATACCCCGCGGCCACATGTCTTACACGTAGTCCTGTAACTAGAACTTTTTCGATAAAATCTTGGGCGTTCAAAGAAGAAAATTTCTTATTGAATGGGATAACATAATGAATATCTACGCCGAGTGCTTCTATACAACGTGATTTCGCGCAGGTAGGTGTCATCTCAAACAATGGTGCGTTAGGTTGAAAAAATCGACGCGGATGAGGTTCAAATGTCATCACCGCTGATGGTATATTCAACGAGTTCGAAATTTTCATAATTTTGCCAATAACCACCTGGTGGCCTTTATGAACGCCATCAAAATTTCCCAAAGCAATGGCTGCTCCTTTGCAGGCTTCTGGTATGTCGACAAATTCTTGTATAATACGCATGATTGCGGATGTCCTACTCATCAGCGCGCGTCAAGTCAAATAGCAAGTAGCTAAGTTACGCTCCGTTTGAAAACATTTTGCAAAATTAATTCCCTTAACGACCTGAAATAAATCAATTAATAACAAAAAACACCCTTTTGGTTTCTGTATAAGACCAATCGATGATAAAACGTCATTATGATTGTACTATTCACGGATTTTGGAGCAAATGGACCATATTTAGGACAAGTTTGTTCTGTTTTAGCGAAAAACGCTCCCAACGAACCTGTTATCAATCTTCTTTCAAATGCTCCAAAGTTCAACCCAAGGGCATCCGCATATCTTCTTGCGGCCCTGGAAACTGATTTTCCTAAAAATTCAATATTTGTCTGTGTCGTTGACCCCGGCGTTGGGGGGGATCGGTTACCGTTAGTACTCGATATCGACGGAAAAATATTTGTCGGGCCTGATAATGGTCTTTTTTCTATTGTGGCCCGGCGAAGCCTTAATGTATCAGCCAAGGCGATTACCTGGCGCCCTGATAAACTATCAGTTAGCTTTCATGGTCGTGATTTGTTTGCACCCATTGCAGCAATGATTGCAACAGGAAAAAAAATTAAATGCAAAACAATAGAAATAAATGCTCTTAAGGGCACTGATTGGCCTGAAGATCTCGCTTCTATTATCTATATAGATCATTATGGAAACGCAATCACTGGCATTCGTGCCCAAAAATTAACGACTTCTAGTCAAATAGAATGTTCAGGAAAATTGTTTTCCTATGCGCAAACATTCTCTAACGTAGAAGTTGGCAAAGCATTCTGGTACGAAAATGCTAACGGACTTGTTGAGATTGCTGTCAATCAAGGGAAAGCGAATCCCCTCAGCTTTAAGATTGGTGACACAATTTCAGTTTTAGAAGCTAGGTAGCTATAGATTTAACGAGATAACACGTGTCAATAATACCACCAATAAAAATAAGGCCGGAAGGGCGCTTATTTATTACAATTTTTTTTGTGATCGCAATTATCCTTTTTAATTTCGCTCAATTTCTGGGGTGGATTGGTGTTATTCTTGTTGGGTGGTGTATGTATTTTTTTCGTGATCCCGACCGTGTAACACCAAAGGACCCGAACCTCATAATTTGTCCCGCCGACGGTGTTATACAGCTTGTGACTAACAGCACCCCACCCGCAGAGTTAGAAATGGGTCACACCCAAATGCGTCGTATCAGTATTTTTATGAGTGTTTTTGATTGTCATGTTAATCGGAGCCCAATTGACGGAGAAGTTATCAAAACAGCCTATAAGCCCGGAAAATTTCTAAATGCCTCCCTCGACAAATCGAGTGAAGATAATGAACGACAATCTCTTAACCTCCAAAATCAAGATGGTGTTATTATTGCGGTCGTCCAAATCGCCGGATTAATCGCTCGCCGAATCATTTGTTGGACCAGAGAAGGAAGGCAACTAAGGGCAGGAGAAAGATTCGGAATGATTCGTTTTGGCAGCCGTGTAGATATATACTTACCCATTAAAACTCGTATTTTAGCAATCCCCGGCCAACGGACGATAGGGGGTGAAACACCTATCGCCCAATTAAAAACCCGTCAAAAAGATCGAAAAGGGGAGTGGCGCTAATGACACAGAAACTGCGTGATCATTTTTCACGTAGCGAGCGTAAAGAACTTCGGCGCGAAAGGCTGAATAGACTCTTACCTAATGCTTTAACAATGCTTGGTCTGTGTTCTGGTCTGACAGCAATCAAATTTGGTCTACAAGAGAAGTGGGAAATATCAATACTACTTATTGGCTTAGCAGCCCTCCTCGACACTTTGGATGGTCGCATGGCCAGACTTATGGGGGGTCAAACCGAACTTGGGGGACAGCTGGACTCCCTAGTTGATGCTATTTCTTTTGGCGTCGCTCCAATAATGCTGATTTACCTGTGGTCATTAAATAATGCTGGTGGCATCGGCTGGGCAATTGCCACACTTTTCGTAGTCTGTTGCGTTTTGCGTCTGGCACGCTTTAATGTTGCCTCTGCCGACCCAGAGTTACCAGCATGGGCCGGTAACTACTTCAGCGGTGTTCCTGCCCCCGCAGCGGCCGGCATGGTTTTATTACCACTAATGCTCGGCGTAGAAACAAGGTGGGAGTTTTTACAATCAGCATGGCTTAACCTGCCTTGGACTATCGTCGTTTCCGGATTAATGATCGCGCCTATCCCTACCTATTCTTTTAAGCGCATTCGAGTTTCTAAGAATCTTGTCACCGTTTCACTCGCTGGTGTTGCCTTGTTTGCTGCAGCACTCATTACCGAACCCTGGTTAGCTCTTTCGGCGCTTACCATTGTTTTTATAGCATCAATTCCATTCTCTTACCTGTCTTTCAAAAGAAAAGAGCAAGAAGAAATAAGCCCTTCCTCCTTGTCAGAAAATAACGATTGTTAAGACCTATCTCTTCCTAGCTCGGACCTCAACTCACGAATTTCGGCTCTCAATCGAGCAATTTCATCAGAAACCTTTTGTGTATCCTCATCGACCACCATTCCGATACGTTTCACAGTTCGTTCTTCTTCGTCGGAATGTAGGGTCTGCATTGAGTCAACGATGATAGCGATAAATAGATTAAGGACTGTAAAACTCGAGACTATAATAAAAACTACAAAAAATGACCAAGCATAAGGAAATTGTTCCATTACTGGTCTGACAATTCCCATTGACCAACTCTCAAGAGTCATAATTTGAAAGAGAGAGAACATTGACCCCCCGATGGTACCAAACCATTGGGGAAATTCACCTCCGAATAGCTTAGTAGCTATCACTGCAAAAACATAGAAAACCAGCAATAATAACGCTGCAACAGCACCGATCCCCGGTACAGCTCGCAACAGCGCCTCAACAACGCGCCGCATGCGAGGGACACCGGAGATGAGTCGTAGAGCTCTCAGAATACGTAAGGCCCGCAATACACTGAACTGTTCGCTGGCAGGAACTAGTGCAATTGCGACGATCAAAAAATCAAATACGCCCCAAGGGTCACGAAAAAAATGAAAGCCATGGGCATATATTCTCAGAATTAGTTCAACAACAAATATCCAGAGGATAATCTTGTCAACGTGATGTAGCGTGTCACCCATCTTTGTCATTACGCTGGGCGCAGTTTCTAAGCCGAGCAAAATTGCATTGATGAATATTATTACGAGAATAGAGTAACGAAACGGAGCCGATTCCACCCAACCACGTAGCCAAGAACGATGGCCTGAATTTCTAACTGTTTCGATAAAACTTTTCATACATACCCCTCTCTTAGAAGGCTATTGTTTACTCATCTACATTTAGTCCCACAATACAATTCTTTGGTGCACACGGCCGTGTAACGAGCCTAACGTACACCGTAGAGTAACGTTGCATTACCACCGACCCTACGATTTTGCATAGGCCTATAAATATCGATCCAGTACTTAATCTCTGGAGTCGGAAATCGTGAATAATATGCTTCCATCCACGCAAGCTTTCCACCGCTCAGTTTGCCAACCCAGGTTTGTTTTTCACCCGTTTTTTGAAAGAAAAAAGTTGGGTTGCGCAAGCCGCTTACTGTCCGACTAACTAGCCTGTGTAAGGCACCACCTTCAACTCCGTAAAGATCTATACCATTCCGAGCAGCCAAAGTCGCAATCATTACAAGCGCTTGTAAGGAATAAACATGGTAGTGTAGTGCCTTTGATCGGCGATCCATTTCTAGGGGCAAGATACCATCATCCTGAATTTGACGCATCGCAATGCGTTGTCTTTCAACCATCCAGTTAAAATGAGACCGATTATTTAGAACGACACCAGCAAGACCCACAGACCATGCTGCCCAGTATGCGTGGTTATTATTACGGCTATTCTTATGCATATCGTTTGAATAATCATCACGGACCCAAAAGGCCCATTCGGCTATCCAGCTTTTTATCTTCTTTTTTTTGAGTAGGCTCAGACCATCATCGTTTCGAATCTTCAAATAAGCCAGTGAAATTGTACCAAGCGCCCACTTCATGACAAAACCGCCCTGTTGACTGACTATACCCAAAAAAGCTTTCTCCTTCCCCCAAAGATACAGCCAATCTATGACACACTGCGCGATATCTGAACGTCTTTGTGTAGAGTTTAGGTAGAGATCACTCATTTTTATAATTATAGACGCAAACCTATCAATGGGCTTACGAGCCTCGCGATATACCTCCATGGCCTCCTTATCAACTACTGACGAACCAGAGTTCGACTTATAAAACCCGTGAAAAGTCAAATTTTTAACCGGCGGTGGTGGTTTGTTACAGACAAACTCTCGTGTCTTAGTATCTGTAACATGCAACAAACTGTTTACATCAAAAGGTGGTTGCAGAAACTGCGCTCGAGATTTCAATTCATTTACTGGGGGTTTGTCCGGTGGTGTAACTTTATTACAAGCGGTAAAACATGAAGAAAATAGGGCTAATACACACGCGTGCATTAGGTTTTGTTTAATCATCAAAATTGCTCTTCCAAACCAAAATCCTAGTTTTTACATAAAGAAGGTTTTGGCGTTGATTTAAATTATCAACCCTACCCAAGTTTTAAATTAACCATCCTGCGCTAAGATAAAGGCGATTAATTTAGCGACGGCGTCCTTTGCGGCTGGATCATCTGGGTTCTTTGCCGCAAAGGTATGTGGCTGACCAGCATATTTATGAACTTCTATACTGCCGCCAGCCTCTTTATAAATTTCTGCTAACTTGTCAGCACGAAAATGATCAACTTTGTCATCTTACTCGCCT
>CAZCKO010000076.1:0-12186 GCA_964499275.1 uncultured Rhodospirillaceae bacterium | reverse complement strand
TGTCCTTTTTATAATCCTGCTGCAATCGCCACCTCAAAGGCGATGGCTCTTGCCTCTTTATTGAACCCTGCGCTCCTCAATCCTTTTATGGATATTTCTACCGCATATAAGTTTTCAGGAGTGGTTCCGAGTTCACCAAGTACAATTAAGGCCATGGCCACAGTAGCGCCGCGATGACCATTAATAGAAACCTGTGACAGTGCATTTCTCTCAGCGGTCTTCGGGCCAGAGGTCATCATTGGCTTACCATCATCTAAAATTTGGGCCCAGAGCTCCGTGGGTATTGTGGCGCCCATAGCATTTAAAAGGCCAAATAACGTTCTAGCTTTGGATAAAAATCCGGTACCCATATCTTCCTTTGATTGCCACCAATTCCTAAATGACTCTGAATTAAAATCCAAAACAACATTTTTAGACATTAACATTTTTAACGGCCAAAGTGCTGATTTTTGGCCTGTATTGCTCTCTTTGTCATTTGCAAGCTCTAGCCACTTGCGCGCTAATTTCATATCAGCCGAAAGTAACAGAACCCTGACAGCAACCCGCGAAAACTTGGCCAGCTCTAGGGTCGGCTTTAAAGCTGCAACAAGCGGAGCCATAGCGAGTGCCGTAATTTTCCATTCACCTCTTTGACGCGCCAACTTGAGTGCCCGTTCGATAAGGTCCGCTCGAGCGGAAGCAGATTCAATTTTTCCAGCCGCTTGTACTAAGAGAGCACGACCTCCAGTCCCCCAATTTTTTGATGCATATTGAATTGGATTTGCAATTGCAGTTGGGTCAAAAGTAACCGCATTGTAAATTTCACCAAGAATTTTTCCATCAAGCATGCCGATATCCATTGCTAATTCGGCAGCCACGAGCCGAAGATCAAGGGATGCGTTGGGGCTTAAGCAGATAGCGCGAAGAGCCGAAGGTGAAGCTTTTTCGATAACGTCCTCTGGTAAACCCAGTCCCGCTGATCGCATAAGCGACAAAAGTAACGCTGAAGGCGCTTTTAAGCTATTGATTGTTGGTGAATCTGCTCCAGATAACTTGTCCATTGCGGCGAAGAATGCTGGGTGTACAGTCTCTGATCTTTCTGCTAGTACGTCCGATATTAAGTTTGCTTCCGCATTTTTACCAGCCATTGCAAGACAAAACGCGGCAGCTTTTTGCCAGTAGATGTCTTTGAATCCGTCGCGATATGCTTGCACCATTTGGCAGGCCCCGGCTGTGTCATTTCCAAACAAGCGCCCCTCAACGCCTATACGCGCTAAATATTCCTCACTGGGACTACCAGATGTAGAAGCAATTAATGCAAGAGCAGACTTTAAATCGCCTATTTCAAACAACGCCCCCACTCTTAAAGGTAATAGTGCGGGTTGAGATTGTTTTCTTTTTGGAGCCACCGCCTGCGTTAAAAGTAAACGCCTCATCAAATTACGCATCGTCGGAGACCGAACTCGCGAGGGCAATAGCGCTATCGCCCTTGTAACGAACGACCGGCTAGTTCCTAACCACATCTCAGCACCCAAACCTCCGCGGGACTCGTCAAGAACACCAACCGAGTCCGTATCAAGGTCTTTCAAAGTATGAACAGCGACCGGGACACTGGTTCTATCTGAGGGCGAGACCGGGGTATATCCCTTTGGACCCTCTCTCTTTGTAGTATTATTTCCCTGTTTATATCTGGTGGGTCTTTTTACACTGGGTATCAATTGGACCGGCGCATTCTCAGATTGCAATTTACGATTCTCAGTTTTCACATTTCGTCCTATCTGCTCTGCCAATGCATTAGACAATAACGGGCCGGCTACAAACAGTAACTGCACGATCAAAAAGATCGAGATTATAAATCGTTTATCGGGAAAACCGTTCATCGGGAAGTATCTTTTCTATATTGGTCGTAGGAGCTGGTATGTCCCAAATTAGTAAAAAGCTAACTGCACCAATTACTAAAATAACTAGACAAATCAATACTATAAGGTTTAATCGCATAATAAATGCCAAACAATTTCCTAGGCTAGCAATACAATCCCACTGTCAACTCTTTTCGTTTAACATGCCGCAATATATTGATACCATATATAATTATGGGATACGACGTAGATTACATCACATATTTACATAGTTCGAGCAGATTAGCATATAATCATGACGTTTTTTGGGCAGTCTATCTCCCAAGATTTATAGTTTCAACAAGCCAAACAGCGTGGCTTATTTTTGATTAAAAAATGAGTAACAGAGAATTGCCATATATTTCGAAAACCATCGTGCTAGTGGGAATGATGGGTGCTGGAAAGACCTGTATAGGTCAAAGGTTGGCCAAACGTCTCAAATTACCGTTCGTAGATGCCGATGACGAAATTGAAAAGGCAGCTGGTTGTTCAATATCTGAAATATTTCAATTATATGGAGAAACTAAATTCCGCGATGGTGAACGGAGAGTGATTGCTCGTCTTTTGAACGAGCCTATTCATGTATTAGCCACCGGTGGTGGAGCTTTTGTAAACGATGACACACGTGAGCGTATTAGAAATACTGCAACCTCTATTTGGATACGTGCTGACATTGAACTATTATTATCCCGTACAAACCGCCGCAACGACCGGCCATTGCTTAAAAATACCAATTCACGGGAAAAGCTAAAACAACTGATAAACCAACGGCATCCAACCTACGAACACGCCGATATCGTAATTGATAGTGGCCATGAATCTCCGGATGTTACAGTGGAAGAAGCTATTAATGCTTTAAAAACGTTTAATTCAGATCGAAATTGCTTATAAAGTAGGCCAACAATCATGAAAAAGGTTGAAATCTTCAAAGTTGATTTAAAAGACCGGAGCTATGATATCGTTATTGGCCCAAATTTGATTGGTGCTGCCGCCAAGTACATTACACCGTTAATAAAACATAAACCTGTAATCATTATAACAGATGATAACGTTGCTAAACATCATCTTAATAACCTTGTGTTTGCGTTAGAAGCTGGCGGGATAACACATTCCGTCATCACACTCCCGCCCGGTGAAAGTACAAAGAGTTTTGATGAATTTAAAACAATCATCTCAGCTATATTAGATGCAAAACCCGAACGTTCTAGCAGCCTTATAGCGTTTGGCGGCGGCGTTATAGGGGATTTAGTAGGATTTGCAGCAAGTGTAATTTTACGCGGTATTGATTTTTTTCAAATTCCTACAACCCTTTTAGCCCAAGTAGATAGTTCTGTTGGGGGCAAAACCGGGATCAATACACATCACGGTAAAAATTTGATTGGTACATTTTATCAACCACGGATCGTACTAGCAGACACAAACGTCTTAGAAACGCTGCCAAAGCGTGAATTTTTATCGGGATACGCTGAGATTGTTAAATATGGTTTGATGGGGGATAAAAAGTTTTTTGAATGGTTAGAAATTAACGGTGAAGCCCTGCTAAACGGTAATGAAGATCTACTAAGGTACGCTATTATGACAAGCTGTTGTGCAAAAGCACGCTTTGTAAAAAGTGACGAAAAAGAATTTGGGAGTCGTGCATTGCTGAATTTCGGTCACACGTTTGGTCATGCTTTGGAGGCAAATACGGGATTTGGTTCGAAACTCCTTCATGGTGAAGCTGTTGCCATTGGAATGATTATGGCCTTCGATTTATCGGTACTAATGGGATTATGCCAAAAAGAAGATGCATCGCGCGTTCGGAAACATTTTTTATCGATCGGTTTACCCACCCAAATGAGCGACATTGCTAATCAAAATTGGGAGAGTGAATTAATCCTCAACTATATTGCACGAGATAAGAAGGTTCAAAACGGAAAAATTAATTTCATTCTCACCCGTGGCATTGGGCATGTTTTTATGTCTTCCGGGGTTGATACTGCGGATTTGGTCACGGTCCTAAACCAAACAACCAAAATTTGAATATGCTAAAAACAATATTATTATATTACTTACAGGCGCTTGATAGGACGCCCAAAACAAATGGAGACTGAAACACTCGCTACGATTGGTGGCATCGTTATATTGTTGATCATGTCTGGAGTTTTTTCTGGTTCAGAAACTGCTCTAACAGCAGCATCGCACCCGCGTATGCACTTGCTTCAAAAAAGGGGCAATCGGCGTGCTGAAATTGTAACTAAGTTATTTTCTAGCAGAGACAAATTAATTGGCGCTATTCTGCTGGGTAACAATCTAGTCAATATTTTGGCTTCAGCACTAGCCACTAGTCTTCTAATAAAGACCTTCGGTGAAACTGGTGTAATTTATGCGACCATCGCAATGACCGTATTAGTTTTAATCTTTGGTGAGGTCATGCCTAAGACCTATGCCTTTTACAATGCAGACCGAGTAGCCCTTCTAGTTGCTCCCACTTTTAGGTACGTAGTCGCTGTTTTAGCTCCTGTTACTCATACGATTAATATTTTGATTTCATTCACCTTACGACCTTTTGGGAAAAAATTTAACTCGGATGACGAATTAGCTATTGCACAAGAAACACTGCGCGGTGCAATTGATCTTCACATGGGGGATGAACCGGCTGTACAGCGGGAGCGACTCATGCTCCGTTCTATATTGGATTTATCTGATGTTAATGTCGGTGAAGTCATGCATCATCGACAAGATATCATTATGATTGATGCCGATCTACCGACCAGTGAAATCATTAAGCAAGTCGTTAATTGTCCATACACCCGAATCCCGCTATGGCGGAGCGAACCAGATAATATAGTGGGTGTTATACACGCTAAAGTGCTGCTTCTTCATGTACACCAAAACCAAGGTACTTTAGATCATATTGATATCGACACGGTTTCAACACCACCGTGGTTTATTCCAGAATCGACGTCACTCCACGGCCAACTGCAAGCTTTCCGTCGTCGCCAAGAACATTTTGCACTTGTCGTGGATGAATATGGTTCATTAATGGGTGTGGTTACTCTCGAAGATATATTAGAAGAAATCGTTGGAGACATCGCAGATGAACACGACGAGGTACCATTCGGTGTTCGTTCACAAAACGATGGCAGTTATTTAGTAGATGGTCGGGTGACCATCCGCGACCTTAACCGTCGTCTCAACTGGGAACTACCAGATGACGACGCCGCAACGATTGCTGGTCTGGTTATCCAAATTGGTAAGGTTATTCCCGAAGAAGGACAAATATTTACATTCGAAGAATTTCGTTTCCAGGTAGCGAGCCGACGAAAAAATAGACTGGCGGTAATTCATATTACGCCCCCTAATCAAACAGAAATAAATCCACCAGAAAATCGTTTGGAATAGAGAAGATAAAACCAGATAGCAACAAATAAAAATTGGAGTTAGGTGATGCCTCTTTCCACGCCCGCCGACCGTGACCCCATCCAAACTCGTTCCATAGAAGTCTCAAGCTACCGCCGAGTAGACGGCCAATGGGATGTTGAGGGAAGGCTCAGAGATACGTCTGCATACTCCTTCGAAAATGATTACCGCGGCACCATCAATCCAGGGGTTCCGATCCACGACATGTGGCTTCGACTCACTCTTGATAAAAATTTAGTTATTACATCAGTTGATGTTGCTATGGATGGGACCCCCTACGCGATTTGTCCAGGCGTGGAAGCCGCTTTCCAAAAACTTAAAGGAGAAAAAATAGGGCAAGGGTGGAACCGGAGAGTTCAAAATTTGTTAGGCGGTTCAAAAGGGTGCATCCATATGGTTGATCTATTGCGCCCAATTGGCACCGTAGGATACAAAACCGTGAAGCGCGAGGCAGGACAAAATAAAAATACTTCAAAAAGTCAAACGAATGATATGCCATACCAAGTCGATACCTGTCACGCGATGGCAAGCGATGGCGCAGTAGTTAAAAAACGCTGGCCACACTTATATACTGGTTCGTCGTAAGTATTTCATTTGCATATTTGTTGTATGTAGTCGATCAACTCTTCATACTACTAATGTGCGAAAACGTGAACAAATTTATGATATTTTAAGTGCTCCCCGTATTGAGAAAGGAGTCCGCTTATGTGATGCGCCTGAATGCAGTAACGAGGGTAAATATCGCGCGCCAAAATCGAAAAAAAAACTGAATAATTATTTCTGGTTTTGCCTAGAACATGTGCGTGCATATAATGCTCGCTGGAATTTTAATGCAGGGCTATCGCAGGCGGAGATCGAAAAACAATTGAGAGCGGATACAACTTGGTGGCGTCCTAGCTGGCCCTTAGGGACAAAAACTAGTGGATGCGAGATACCGAGCATTGATTTTGGAATATTTGCTGCTGACGACTGGGGCCGAGGAAGTAAGCGAGGTGTCAACCGCCATAAGGTTGGCTGGAGGCCACGGCCAGGATCTATCGAAGAAGAGGCATTGGCCATTTTGGATTTAAGAGCCCCTATAACAAAAGGCGAAATTAAAGAGCGCTACAAAAATTTAGTAAAAAAGAATCACCCTGATACCAATGGCGGTGATCGCAAGGCAGAGGAAAAGTTAAAAACAATCAACCGCGCCTATTCAAACTTAATGGCATGCAATGAAATCCAGGACCAAATAAGAAGTTAACAGGCGGTATAAAAAGAGCTTTAATTCACAAAGATTTTTCTGATGCTAGCTTAATCTTCCGTTTCAAACGTTGAGCCTCAACAGATAATTTTTTATTTGAGGTAGATAGTAAATAGGCATCAATTCCACCGTTTTTCTCAATAGTACGGATAGTTTGTGTTGAAAGCTTTAGCTTAACTGACTGTCCCAAAGCTTCAGAGGGCATAGATGAAACCTGAATGTTGGGAAAAAACTTACGACGTGTTTTATTATGTGCATGGCTAACGTTATTGCCAGCAAGCACTCCCTTTCCTGATATACTGCATCGACGTGACATAATTTTTGTCCACAATCTGTAAAATATCCCAAACCAATAGCGGGAAAAGCGTTTTTTAATGAGCTATATAGTCTGCGTCAAGGATAAAGGATACTAAGACCTGCAGGGAAGTGGAACAGGAAACCCTAATTTTTAGCTGGTTTGATCCCCATAGCAATTATAAACATTAAAATCATAACTACTGCCCCAGAGTAGAAAGGCCAATTCGGTCCAAAACTTCCAAAAACAAAACCTGCCCAGGCCGGACCGGTAATCCTAGCCATCGCTGAACAGGAATGTGATATCCCTAAAAGGCTTCCACGTTCACTCGGACGCGCGTATTTAGAGACAAGGCTGGAAAGAGAAGGATTGTTAACACTTACTCCAAAAACAATAAAACCAAAAGCGATACAAAGTCCAATGGCACCAGTCATATAGGGTAAAATTAAAACTCCAAGAAAAATCATCAGCGCCCCTACCCAAATGAGGCGGTGCTCTCCAAATCTACGGGTTAGCCGTCCAACGAGGAACCACTGGGTTCCAGCAGCTGTAATACCCATAAAGGTATAAATTTGCCCATTTTGCCATGGTCCCCAACCCAATAAACGTTCAGACCAAAGAACAAATGTTGTTTCGATACCTGAGAACACAAAAGGCGTCATTGTCACTACAATTAAAAGTAGAGCCAGTTGCGGGATTTGGACTGCATCCTTAAAAACACGGCCTAAAGAGCGTTGTCCCGTCCCCACCGCGGACCGTAAACTAACTGCAACCGTCTCGCGAACTTGAAAAATAGCAATAAATAGAGCTATGCCAGAAAGTGCAGCTGCGATCACAAACGGTAAGGCCAAATTAGGATCGACAGGGTTTTTACCGGCTAATATTCCTCCAATTGCGGGGCCAACAATAAACCCTAACCCGTGTGCAGCGCCTACTTTTGCCATGGCGCCAGCTCGTGCCGCTGTATTTGTAACATCAGCAATATAGGCCTGAATTACCCCTGAATTCGCAGCCATAGCCCCAGTAAAGGCGCGTGCCAGAAATAATATAGTTAAAGAAGTCGTAAAAATTAAAGCAAAATAACCACAAAATAACCCTGCCAATGTGGTTAGAATTATAGGACGACGTCCAAACCGATCACTAAACTTTCCCCACACGGGAGCAAAAACAAACTGGGAAAAGGAGTAGACGGTTGCCAAGAGCGTAACCTCAAGAGGGCTAGCACCGAACTTCTCTGCAAAGAATGGCAATAATGGAAGAATGATACCAAAACCTACAGTATCAACAAAAATCGTCAGCAGCAGTGCATGCAACTTTTAACTCCGTAAAAACTAAAGAAACAAATTAACTGCATAAATTATTAATTCAAATACACTGAAAACTAGTAAGAAACTAAACTGTATTAAGGTTGAAGTACTTTAAAAGCGTTACCAGCGAAGATGATGGATAGCCATATCCGGTAAAACACCTTCCGCCATACAAAAGGCGGAAATACGTTTGCCGGCTGTAGTAGAGATATCTCCAGACCCAATTCCAAATTCTTCACCGTGAATACCACCAGTAACAAGCAACGAAGTTATTTTAAGGTTTCGAGCACCCGCGATATCGGTTCGAAGTGAATCACCAATTGCCAGAACACGCCCCAAATCCGGATTGCCCATTTGGTGCAAACAGCTGTTATAGATAGGGTGGTATGGTTTGCCATAATAAAGGACATCACCACCGAGCTCTTCATACCTTTTAGCCAGAGCTCCTGCACAAATGATCCGGTGGCCTCCACGTATCACCTCGAGATCTGGATTGGCACAAACCATCTTCACTTGGGCGTTTGCCCCCTCACAAAGTAAATTTTCGTAATCCTCGACAATTTCTTCATCCCCCCAAGGACCCGTATTTACTATCAACCCTGCATCCGCGACAGTATCAACCAATTTAAGATCTAGATTATCAAATAAACCATCATCACGGGCGGGCCCGATATGAACATAGGTTTTGCTCACGCCAAAAAACCACTCTTCACGCATTTCTTCTAGACCTAACCGTGTTGCCTCTCCTGAAGACATGATAATCGGACATAGGTTATTCGGAACACCCATTTGGCCCATGCCAACCCGCACAGCATCAGCACGTCGCGGCGCATTCGTAAGCATTGCATAGGGTTTCCCCGTTGCATTAATTTTCTTTAAACAGTTAAGTACCTCAGGATACAACCTAACACCGTCATGAACGACACCCCAGAGATCGATGATAAAGGCATCAAACTCTGATACTAATTCGGAAAGGCCTGAAATAATGGGTACTTGATCTGTCATAGTTGTGGGGTTTTGCCATGAGCAGACTAGGATGGGAAGAGATTATTCTATAAACAAGTATAAAATTTATTTAAAAATTTGATTAAAAGACAATTATCGATTCTTCGGATCAAAACTGTGTATCAATTATCCTTCCTAGATATCCGAGTCTATCATCTGTAAAAGCTTAAATTAGAAAAACGAGTCAAAGGTGATTTGCTCCCACGGCATCAGAGAGATTTGTAAAACCATCATCCTTTAAATGAGCTACCAACCCCTCTTTAATATCCGCAATCAAGCCTGGTCCACCATAAATTAAGGACGTGTAAAGCTGCAACAGTGAAGCCCCTGATTTAATCCGCTCATATGCATCATCGGCAGTTGAAATTCCGCCGCAACCAATTAACAAAACTTTACCATTAGTCATTTTATAGAGCTCTGAAAGCGTCTGGGTTGCTTTTATGCGGATGGGGGAACCACTTAACCCACCTACCTCCTTCGCATAGGAACTTCTTAGAGCGGCTGGGCGTTGGGCAGTTGTATTACAAGCCACTAAGCCGTCAATACCGGTATTCAAAGCAACTTCAGCAACCGCTGCCAACTCTTTATCATCGAGCTCCTGGCCAATTTTAACCAACAAGGGTGGTATCTTTTCATTAGCCAGTTGGGATAGAGTTAATTTCGCCTTTTCTACCATTTTCGCTAATTTATCACCTGCCTGCCAAGCAGATAGTCCCGGTGTATTTGGGCAAGACACATTAATCGCAATGTAACTGGCATATCTTGCTAATTTTTTTAAGCAAAATTCAATGTCGCCAGTTGCGTCATTAGTTCCAGTATTAATTCCAATATTTATACCCAATTTAAACGAAGGAAGTTTTTTCGCCTTTTCCAAATTTATAGCAAATTTTTCTGCGCCGTTACTTGGGAACCCAAGGCGATTTATAAGAGCTCTATCTTCTGGAAGACGAAATAAATTAGGTTTTGGATTACCCTTCTGTGGAAACGGCGTTACTGTGCCCATTTCGGCAAAACCAAAGCCCAAATCGGATACTCCCTTTATCACTTCAGCATTCTTATCAAATCCCGCCGACATTCCGATTGGATTATCGAATTCCATATCCCATAACCTGATTTTCAGGATTGGATCATCAATCCCTTTTGGTTTGGGTATCAAACCAAATTTTAGAGCCTGTATTGCGCACTTATGTGCTAAGTTTGTAGGTAACATTCGAAACATTGCTGTTCCGCTTTTCATTAAATCAATTTGGGCCTTATTCTTCTTGCTCTCGCGACCATTAATGACAGCGGTAATACCCACGCTAGACATGAGCCAACTCCAATTATGTTTATTCAAAACATAAATCACTGGCTGATTCGTATCGAGCATCATCACCGTCCTTTAGAAGCCAGTTGGTTGATAATTGATTACACCTTAAGCTATCTATATAGAAACCAGTTAGGGTTTAAGATAAATAATTAAGTTATTGTTATGAATAACAATTTTGAAACTATTTCCGAAGCTAAACAAAGTATTATAGACGAGTTCAGCCTATTCGATGAATGGGTGGATCGTTATGAATATATTATCGAATTAGGCAAATCCCTGAATGGGTTACCAAAAGAGTTCCATGTAGAACAATTTCGCGTGAAGGGGTGTCAGTCTCAGGTATGGTTTAAACCTAAAACCGTTGAGGAGAAAATAATTTATAATGCTGACAGCGATGCTATGATTGTTCGTGGCTTAATTGCATTGCTGTTACGCGTTTATTCAGGACGTACGCCTGACGAAATATTAAATACCCCACCCGATTTCTTTGAGACAATAGAATTGGGATCCCATTTAAGTGGCAGCAGGGCCAATGGATTGCATGCCATGGTAAATTATATCCAATCTTACGCGAATTCAGAAAAAGAGAATTTGTGACAACCCATAAAATAAGTTAGGCCGTCGCGTGCCAGATACAGAAAACCAAACGGTCTATTGGAAGAATAGAAGTGTAGGTTGGACAGAAGCCGCAACTACCACAAAACCCAACCAAGATCCATTTATACGCGGCTTAATTGACTATGCGGGTATCACACCAGCGATGAGTGTTCTAGATGTAGCTTCCGGTACCGGGGATCCGGCAATAACAATAGCTAAAACGCTCACTAAAGGAAATGTAACAGCCTATGATATAACCCAGGAAATGCTTGCCATTGCTGTGGAACGTTCCAAAAGAAACGCTGTGAACAATTTAACTTTTACTGTTGGTAATATGAATTCTCTACCGTTCCCGAATGGTACTTTCGACGCTGTTACATCCCGTAATGGGCTAATGTTCCCAACAAATAAGCTAGACTGCGCCAAAGAAGCCCTTCGTGTTTTAAGGCCTGGAGGTAAAGCGGTTTGGCTAGTTTGGGGTGAAATAAGGCTTAACCCAACCTTTCTTGCGGTAAGTGCAGGGCTTGAATCCTTTTTTGGGGAAATCTTTCCTCCAAGAATGATCCGGCATAATCTATCGAAACCAGGTCAACTCAAAGAAATTTTAAAAAATTCGGGTTTCGCGAAATTTGAGGAATTACAACTGAAGTGGGAGCGTAAGATAACTCCCGATGATGACTATTTCCAACATGCTGTGGCACGGACAGCGCCCAACAGAATTGCTGCGCTAACCGAGACTGACCTCAGGATACTTCTTGAAAAAGTAAGAGATGCATGCGCCGAATATTTGGTGGATGGCAGCTATAAAATCCCAATAATTATGCGCTTAGGAATAGGGACAGCCCATGATTAACGAGCGAGGCCCAATTAAATCAAAAGACCAATGGTCGGAGCGGGCCAAAGTTTGGTCATCAACTGCTGCAAACGGTCTTTCCACTGATGATACCTTTAACCAGATGATTATAGCTGAAACAGGAATTAAGTCAGGAGAAAGGGTGTTAGACCTAGCCTCTGGGACTGGAAATCCTGCGATAAGTATCGCTTATTCTATGGGTGAGCAGGGTGAGGTCTTTTGTACCGACCTAACACCACAAATGCTCATAGCCGCAAGGAAGAGGGGACAAAATCTAAATTCAAAGATCATCAAATTT
>CAZCKO010000075.1:0-12544 GCA_964499275.1 uncultured Rhodospirillaceae bacterium | reverse complement strand
CCTCTCCAATAATTGGCGAAGTACCACATTGGACCTTTCCAAAGGTTATATTGAGTATCAAAACGCTTGCAAGCAAAAAATTTAATAAAAATATTTTTTTATTAAATTATCATGGGCTACAACAATATAAAAACCAGCCATCATCAAAAAGGTGACGATCCAATAGTTGTAAAGGCCAAAAATGCTCATATCATTCATCGCCTTTGGTGTTACGATGTCTCGCAAAGGTAAAGAAAACCATGATCATTACGGAGGCGACGGTTACACCAACTCCTAGCTCTATCAATAAAATTCCCAAGTGTTGTCCATGGACTGGGTTATCAGCCATTACTGAATAGTCTAAATATTTTCCGCCTACCAAAAGATCATAGACACCTACGCCAGCGAAAATAAGGACACCCAAGGCAATCCCAAACCTTAGGATACCTCTGGGCATTACTTTTCCTGCTTTCTGGAGGCCAAATATTAAGGCGTATAAGATAAAACCAGCAGCAAAGATTACCCCAGCCTGAAATCCGCCACCCGGGCCAAAATCGCCATGAAATTGGACATAAAGAGCAAAAAGCAAGATGAAAGGCATCAGGAGCTTGGCTACCACACGCAAGACTAGATAACTATGCATCTTTGTCTCTCCTCCTGCGTCCTATGTGACGCCAATTGCCTAAGAGCAATATAACCCCCACACCAGCTGTAAATATAACCGTCACCTCACCCAGCGTGTCGTAGCCCCGATAACTTGCAAGTACGGAAGTAACCACATTGGGTATACCCGTCTTTTCAGGTGCTTCTTTTAAATAGGTTGGGGCGACATGCTGATGAGCGGGAGCGTTTGGGTCACCATATTTAGCAAGGTCTAGGGTTCCATATATTAGTCCCGCACCAGTTAAACAAACGACAATAAGTGGCAATAATTTTATCCGCGCTGGCTTTTTCTCCTCAGATGTAGTCAGGGCGATTGTTCCTAACCCAAGGACAGTCGAAATGCCCGCGCCTACTGCCGCTTCTGTGAATGCCACATCTACTGCATCAAGAATAACAAATATGGCCGCGGCCATAAGACTGTATATGCTCCCTAACATTACTACGGCGTATAGGTTACGCAGTCGTAGAATACCAAAAACTGTCACAGCCATAAAAGCCAGAATAGCAATGTTGGAGAAGGTTTCTATGACGAAGTTTCCTTATCGCCGTCAGACAAATCAGAATCAAGTATAGGTTTCACGCCACTGCTTAACGCCGCGTGTCCTAGGGCAAAACTGGATGCGGGGCTCGTAAAGAAAATAAAAACCAAAATAAGAAAAAGTTTGGCAGCGACCAAAGTCAGTCCTGCTTGAAGGATGAGACCAGCAATGATTGTTCCGGCGCCCAGCGTATCAGTTATACTGGCAGCGTGCATCCTCGTATAAACATCTGGTAACCTAAGCACACCGACCGCGCCAGTAATGACCGAAAACGACCCAACCAGTATTAAGAACCAGCTCAGTATATCGACAATCGACAAATCCATTACAGTGGCTCCTCGTCATCATGGGCCCTGCCGAGGTCACCATATTTAAAAACCTTTAAAACAGCTATTGTCCCTACAAAATTTATTAAGGCGTAAGCCAAAGCAATATCGGTAAATTCTGGCCTTCCCATTAAAAACCCAAGGACGGCTATCATTAAAACAATTTTGGTACCAAACATGTTTACGGCTACTATTCGGTCATAAATAGAAGGACCTTTGATTGCTCGGATGAGAGCCAAGATCATCGTTGTTAGTAGGGCGGCTGCGGCTGCAGAAAACATTACTTATCTTCTCCAACCATTTTTGTAACCCTGCGGTCCATTTCTCCGTTTAGCAGGTCTTCCGCCCCCGCTCTGGTTAGGGCATGCACCAGTATTTCGCCGTTGGCGACGTCAATGGAAATGGTTCCTGGTGTCAGTGTTATAGAATTTGCATAAACTACCTGGCCAAGATCGCTAGTCTGTGAAGCTTTTACACGAACTAAAGTTGGGGTAGAAGAAGAGGTTGGAGATAGAATAATTCGGATAACGTCGAGGTTAGACTTAACAATTTCTTTGATGAGCCAGGGGATATAGGTAAAGGCTCCCCAGGTAACGTGTATTGGGTGACCTTCGCGATCTATTAAGTCCATACGTTGCATGATGGACACCACAACAGCGCATGAAAGAATACCGAGGCTGGTGATCAGGACAGTGTAATGACCTGATAATATAAGCCAAACAGCGAATAAAACTGTACCCAACGATAACGAATGAATTACGCGTGTTCCCATTACGGAATACTAAATCTCTAACGGTTAAGATTAAAACCCTAAACCCAACCTCTAAATTAAATTCAGGGCTGTTGTACAAAATATTATGGCTTTCTAATCATTTCCACCCCAATTTTAAATTTTTATTATGAAAATATCATAATTCAGAAGATTTTTGTTATTGACAAATCTAAATTCTAATTAATTCTTAATTTGTTTTAGGATAGATAAAACAAAAAAATATTTTAGTTACTAAAAAAACAGTGTTAAATTAGTATTGATAAATATTGGGGGAGTAAAAGCGTTGAGTGATACAGATTCGCTGCCTGAAAATGTTGAGTCTATTCATATTCGTGGAACCATAAAGTGGTTTAATGTCGTTAAAGGCTATGGTTTTCTTACACCTGAAGATGGTTCTCCAGATGTATTCTTACACCTGACTGTATTGCGTATTGCTGGATTTGAAAGATTAGGTCCAGGTGCCACCGTTGAATGTGATGCTGTAAATGGCGCTAAAGGAATGCAAGTACTCCGTGTTCACTCCGTAGATACCTCCACGGAGGTGGCTGACGAAGAGAGTGGTGCAGCCCAATCGGTCCCTCAGGAGCCCTTGGAAAATATAGGGCCAGTCAGTGAGTTTATGAATGCAACTGTGAAATGGTTTAACCCGCATAAGGGTTATGGGTTCGTTTGCTTAGGTGGCGCTGACGAAAATGATATTTTTATCCACATGGTAGTTTTACGAAACGCCGGTATTGGGCGGTTGATTACAGGCCAAACTGTTGAAGTTCGAGTTGCCGAGGGGCCAAAAGGGCAACAGGCGGCAGAGATAAAACTTACATCAAACAAATCAAATGAAGAATAGGTTTCACTAAAGTTTCCTTGTATGCTCGTTTTGCCTATATTTAATTAAATCTATTTCGTCCATTGATCTTAATGCTCAAAAAGATTGGTATCATTTCAATTGTCGCATTTGTAATTGGTATGAACTTGCCCGTTGCGGGTGCGAATTCTGAGCGCCGCTTAAAAAATTCAACAGTTACAATTTTGAGTAAAATTGGACATCATGAGTTTCATGTTGAGATAGCAAAAACAATACCCCAACAGCGGCTAGGATTAATGTATCGGAGAAGTTTGGCGCACGATGCTGGTATGCTTTTTATTTATTCAGTTCCCCAAATTTTAAAAATGTGGATGAAGAACACTCTTCTTCCACTCGATATTTTGTTTATTGATACCAAAGGTCTCATAGTTTCCATTAAAGAAAGGGCAATGCCAGGGTCGTTGCAAACAATATCTTCAGGAAAATCGGCTATTGCCGTACTGGAATTAAATGGGGGTACCGTCTCTCGCCTCAAAATCTTACCTGGAGATCGAGTGAGATATTAAATAAAAACATTTAGGATTTAGATTTAACAACTTTCAATTAGGCTTGGTTAGGTTAGAGGCTTTAACCAAACATTGCATCCTTGATTAGCATTCTTATTTATGTTTTCTCTGCTTAATATTTGAGCAAGAAATTAGTTTAAGTTGGGAAGAGAAATGGGTCAGCGCGAAGGTCAAGACAAAAAAGAATCAAATACCGAAATTGTTGAACCTGAAACACCCAAAGGACCGCCTCCCGGTCACACGTTAGAAGATCATGCAATGGGCGATGTTTTTTTTCACGAGCATGGGCCCGATGCGGATCATGACCATGACGCAGATTTTGATGACTTGCCGCTTGAGGAAAATCCACTATGGATTGCTGATAACGTGCGTTTGACCAGTGTAGGAATAGATGTTGGCTCATCCGGGACTCAGGTCATATTTTCCAGGCTCCATTTGCGTAGGATGGCCGAAGATATGTCGAGCCGTTATTTCGTAGTAAATCGAGAAACACTATTTCAATCTCCAGTCGCCCTAACACCTTACGAAAGTGAAACCAGGATATCGGATGTTGAGCTTGGAAAAATTTTAGACGATGCATATGAGGCAGCGGGTCTAAGTCCTGATGATATTGATGCCGGGGCTGTTATTCTCACGGGCGAGGCATTGCGAAGAGAGAACTCAAAGGCCATTGCCGCAACGGTGTCCGATAAGGGAGGTGATTTTGTGTGCGCAACGGCGGGACATCACATGGAAAGTATGTTGGCGGCATTCGGCTCTGGTGCGGCGAAGGCCTCACAACAGAATAACAGACGAATTTTAAATGTTGATATAGGAGGTGGAACCGCAAAGCTTGCAATCTTAGAGGAAGGGCAGGTTAAAGTAACCGCTGCGGTACATGTGGGTGGGCGACTGCAGGTCGTTGATGCTGGCGGCAAGATTGTTAGATTAGACCCTGCTGGACGTACACATGCCGAACGTGTTGGGTTTAAGTGGGCGGTGAGCGGAAAGGTTACTTCAGAGGAGTTAGATCAAGTTGCCGATGGTATGGCGAAAACACTAATCGAGTCCCTTGTCAAACGACCCATTCCCAAAGATATCGAGAACTTTTACCTTACCGACCCTATACTGGATTGGGGGCGGATAGACGGTGTCATGTTTTCTGGAGGAGTTGCGGAATACGTTTACGGCCGAGAGAAAAGAGATTTTGGCGACATGGGTCGACGTCTCGGACATGCCATTGCACAAAAACTAAAGGAAGGAGCACTGCCTTGGCCATTGATGCCCGCCGGAGAATGTATCCGTGCTACTGCCCTTGGCGCATCCGAATATTCAGAACAGTTATCCGGAAATACCTGCTTCATATCTGATCAGAAAGAACTACTCCCACGCCGAAATTTACAAGTTATTCAGCCTCCTTATGGTTGTCCTGATGTAATTGTTTCCGAGGATGTCGCAAAGGCGGTGAAGGCCCACCGTCGAGCTTTTGAAGTGGATAATGATGACCGGGAAATTGCTCTTTCGTTCCATTGGAAAGGTATGCCGTCTTATGAAAGAATGTATGCGTTTGCTGATGGGCTTAAATTAGGCTTGGATGATATGATCTTAGCTGGCAAGCCGCTATTTATCGTTTTAGATGGTGATATAGCTCAATCCCTAGGACATATTTTAAAGGATGAACTAGAAATTCCTGTTGGCGTACTCGTCATAGATGGTGTCGTTCTCTGGGACTTCGATTATATTGACCTTGGTAAAATTCGTCTGCCATCGCGCACTGTACCGGTTACTATTAAATCTCTTGTGTTTTCTGATGATCCTCGTTCTGGCCAACGACTTGACCACCATCACGAAGACTTAGAGGAACACGGGCACGAGCATTCACATTAAAATTTAGTATAACTTAATTGCCGGTGACCTTTGCAGCTAAAATGATTTGAGTATAAAAAGATTTTGATTTTATCGTTTTCCTCGCGAGCACGAGCTTAATAAACAAATTTTAAGGAGGATATAAAATGCCGGACGATGGGAATAAGGGCGCAATAGTCTCGGATGAAATGGCAAAGAAATTTGCGACCGAAAAGGAAACTCCCTATACCCGTTGGGTTAGGGATGAAGGACTTGATATTATTGACTCGGTATATGTTAAAAATTTGTACACAGTCGAGCTAAAGCCTTGGGCCCGTCGAGAGGGTAGTGGTGTATACCTTAATCATGATGCCTCCCGTACTACTAACGACTGTTACGTATGTGAGATACCGGCAGGAAAAAAATTAGCTCCTCAGCGTATGCTGTATGAAGAAATGATTATGATTTTATCAGGTCGTGGTTCCACTAGTGTGTGGAATGACAAGGGTGACCAAATTACCTTTGAGTGGGGCCCCGGTGCCCTATTTGCTATTCCACTCAATTGTTCGCATCAACATTTTAATGCTTCGGGTAAGGATCCCGCTAGATTCGTGGCCGTTACTAATGCTCCACCGCTAATTAATATTTATGAGGACCCTGATTTTGTTTTTGGAACAGCGTATGACTTCAAAGGCAGGTTCAATGGGGAACCAGATTATTTTGCGGCAAAATCGGAAACAAACGGATTTAAATTAGAAACAAATTTTGTTCCTGATGCTGTAAATTTACCTTTAATTACTGCTAAGGAGCGTGGCGCAGGCGGGGGTCATATTCGTTTTAATTTTGCGAAAAGTTCTATGAATGCTCATATTTCACAGTTTCCTATTGGAACGTATAAGAAAGGGCACCGTCACGGACCCGGCGCGCACGTGATAATATTATCTGGTGAGGGGTACTCGTTAATGTGGCCCGATGGAGAAGAGCCCAGATATTATCCTTGGGAAGTCGGGACAATGATAGTACCTCCCAATATGTGGTGGCATCAGCATTTCAATACTGGTCCAACTCCTTCACGGTATCTTGCGTTTAAATACGAGGGTGTTGCAGTAAGAAACGCGCAAGGCGTGCCCAAATCATGGATCTCAGCGCGTATAGGAGGAGATCAAATAGATTATGCTGATGAGAGTGATGGTGTCAGATCTCGCTTCACAGACGCATTAGCCGTTCATGATTTAGAACATGATATGGATCAATTTTATGATGCGGAGATCCCAGACTTACCCCCTAAACCCATAGCGGCTGAATAAATTCAGATAAAAAAAGACAATTGTGGCTTCCTTTTTAGAGTAAAAGTTCGCAAAAGTGATTTTAATATTTGATCATTTAGTCGGGTCGTTTGTGCAGCAGTATTCCTTTGTAACCAAAGATTGATGCTTTCTTCATACGATTAAAAGATCTAATACTTACTCATACCCAAAGGGTACCACAATAATATATTTAAAAGGGAGTTTGGATGATATTAAAACGTCTTCCTTTATTGTTAAAATGGTTAATTTTCCCGTCTGTTTTCGCATATTTTGTGGTAGGAAATAGCTTCGCTAACTCATTAAAACCAAGCGAACATCTTTTAAAAATGATGGATGTTTCCGATACTGTTCACTTTCTGAATAGGGTGGCCTTTGGCGCTGAACCACAAAGCCTTATCAAATATTTAGGAAAATCAAGAAACGCGGCAATTAATGATATACTTTCGGGAATTAGAAAAACTCCGGTTACTCCTCCTCCGGATTGGACGTATGATCAAGCACCCCCGTTTTGGGGAAGAACGGATATGGTGCGCGGAGATCAGAATTTATTTGATACAACTAGAACCAAAGAGTTTGAAAGTCTTAAGCAATGGTGGGTAACCGAATTAGCCCAGACAGAGTCCCCACTAACCGAGCGCCTTGTGCTGTTTTGGCACAATCATTTCGTGGCGGCCTACGCGGGCATTGACCGCTGGTCAATTAGCTTAATTAGACAAAACCAAACCTTTAGGAAATTCGGTTCAGGGTCATTTAAAACTTTACTTACGCGGTCCCTGAAGGAGCCGGCACTCCTAAAGTATCTTGATGCGGATAAAAACAAGAAAGGTAAACCTAATGAGAACCTAGGCCGTGAATTATTAGAGTTGTTTACATTGGGTGAGGGTGAATACAGCGAGAGGGATGTCAAAGAGGTGTCTCGCGCTTTGACTGGGTGGAGAACCTCTAAATTCAAAAATCTTTCGTTTCGGAATGATAAGTGGGCTCACGATAAGGGCTCAAAAATAATATTCGGTGGCACCGGATTTTATTCTCAGGAGGACCTAATTAACCTCCTGTTAAAACATCCAAGGACTAGTCAGTTTATTACCGAGAAGTTTTGGAAGTATTTTGTCTCTGAGACTTGGGATGACAGTGAGACAATCAAACAGATTGCAGAGAATTTTAGGAAAAGTGGTTACGATCTTAGGGTATTACTGAAAAAAATGTTGGAATCGAAGGCCTTTTGGTCCCCAAAGGCACGAGGATCAATAATTAAGAGCCCTGTAGATTTTGTATTGGGGACCATTCGTTCACTCAGGGTATCACCCGAAAATTTTAAAAAAACACCTCAAGTCCTCAAAAATATGGGGCAAGAACTTTTTAATCCTCCCAACGTAGGAGGTTGGCCAAGGTTTAGATCTTGGGTTACGCCGAGCGGACTTATTGAACGAGCAAAATATGCTCAAAATCTAATCGCCGAAGGGGGGGTCACTTCCGAGACTGATAAAATTAACAAGATCAAACGCTATTTCGGATTCATTAAGGATCAACACCCTCTATCACTGAAATCCAATCCATCTAAACCTGTCGAAAATGACCAGAATGTATTCAAATCTGATTACATGCTTTCAGCATATGCGAGTGGTTTTGGTATGAAGAGGAGGCCAAATTTTACTATCGGATTTATTAATGCCAGAGTTAATAACGCATCATGGGGCACGCTGGGCGTCGGGTTTGATGTATCCAAAGGTAAGGGATTCCGAATTAAATTTCGTGAACACAAGTGTTACCCGCGTTGTTTTACCTATTCGAATGTGGGGCCCCAGAGAAAACGACGGAAGGGGCTGAATATTTACTTGACGGATTCCAGTCGAAGAGTTTTTAAAAAGATACGGCATTTTAGTCATGATGAAAAGAAAATGGTCGCTATTGTTGCTGGGTCACTCGATGTGATTGCAGATTTAACTAGTAGTGGCAGGCGTTACGAAAGATATCAAAAAAACCGAGATTGGGCTGATTATTTACGGGAAATCTCTCCGAAATTTAAAAATAAAAGGTGGATTAAAGAAATTTTAAAAAAAGATTATGCCTTAATATCCAATCATGGCTATATCCCACGCAAACGGGGTATGGGTATGATGTTGGGAAGAGCAGGGTCTTTTGAAGGTGTTATGCCAGGTGGATATTCCCCTATCTATAACCCGAAAAGTTTAAAGGATGCTTATCCGCAGACTTTTGCGGGACTAAACTTGATAGATTATCTTTTGGTCTTGCCACAGGAATTTAGTGGGTCACCCAATGACTTATTGGCGATTTTAACAAGCCCCGCATACAACGTGAGATAAAATGGAAATTGATAGACGAAATTTTCTTTTGGGGGGGTTGGCGGTAGGAGGACTTTTAGGTTGTAAGCCGGCGCATTTTCAGCATGTACAAAAAGGTTCCAAGTCAGATACAGGAAAAAGGCTAATAATTCTGGAGCTTTCTGGGGGTAATGACGGGCTTAACACTGTTGTTCCCTTTTCCGACGATAATTACCTTAAAAACAGGCCAACGCTGGCGCTGAAGAAAAGAGATATAATCAGATTAAATGATGAAACAGGTATTCATGACGGTCTCTCAAAGTTAGCAGATTTATATTTCAATGGGGAAGTCGCAATAATTCAGGGTTTAGGCTATCCATCTCCCAACCATTCTCATTTCAAATCCACGGCTCTATGGCACGTCGGCGGTGATGGACAAATAAATTTTCAGGAAGGATGGATAGCAGGTGCATCGCAAATGTTCATGCCGAATGCAGCTGCACATGGGATAAGTTTTTCTGAGGAAATGGGTCCGTTCTTTCATAAAGATGGAATATTTATTTCGGCTAGAAGTGTGGATCAGCTAAGGGACATCCAGTTGGATACTTTCTCGAGGGACGAATTTAAAAGCGAAGCCGTATCGGTTGTGGCAAAGAGGGCCTTATCTCTTCAAAACTCTCTTAAGGCGCTGCGTAAACATTTAAAGGGAATTCATCAACAACCAGATTTACCTGATGGAGCCTTAGGCGAACAGTTCGGAGAGGTCGTTAAAGTTATCCAGTCAGATGCCCGTGTACCGGTATTTGCCGTTAAATTGACCGGATTTGATACCCATTCCGGCCAATATTACCGGCATAGAAGATTGATGAGAGAATTAAATGACGTGATTATGGATACGCGAAATGAACTTTTGGACTCTGGTCACTGGGATTCTACAATAATTCTTACTACTTCTGAATTCGGAAGACGTATGATGGAAAATAGGTCTCGTGGTACTGATCATGGTACAGCCGCTCCACATTTCATAATTGGAGGAAACATCCAGGGTGGGTTGTTCGGAGAGGCGCCTAATCTCGGTAAACTCGGTAAAAACCAGGATATTAAATCAACAATGGATTATCGCGCTGTTTATAATTCGATTATTGAGGATTACTTTGGGGTTAAATCAAAATTTAAAACTTACGGTGATCCCCGGCTAAAAAGTTTATTTCATGGAAATGGTAGAGTTAGGAAAGTTTAAAATAGCCGACCCTAGTTGATATTTTCATATATTGGTCTCTGGAATTTTTGTTCGAACTGTTTGTTCCAATACCCCTCGTCTTCGTTGAGAATGAATTTACGAATACCGTAAGTGAATGACCCTCGATAAACACCCATTGTCCATTTCACTCTATTCTTTTTGAAGCAGTAGTCGGTGCCTGTTATCCCAATAGTATCTTTTACTTTCTTCTTATTAAAAATGATTGCATTTTTTAGGAACTGGATTTCTAGGTCTTTGAAATTTTCTTTTCTTTTAATTGCCGCCTCAATATTTACCTTATCTATCGGTGTTTCAATTTTCATTTTTTTTAAATTTGCAATAGTTTCATCATGCATCAGTATCTTAATCGGGATCCTAGCTTTAAGATTTTCAATCCAGAATGTCGTATTTTCGATCAGCCGTCTCCTTTCACTGCCTTTTATACATTTTTCCACTTTCGATAAAAATGTGGGCTTCATGCCGATCCAGATGCCTTTCGGCAAATGATAGTTTAGACAGAGATATAAAATGATAATGAATAATAGGGAAGAGAACCCCCAATACAGGTATCTTTTAAGTTTCTCTGCCATATTTTAATTTACTATACATTATTTATTATTCTAATACTTTTGAAAGTTAAAATATTTGGCTTTTGCAAAATTATTAGTTTCAATTTCTTAAACCGTGTCGGGGTGTAGCGTAGCATGGAAGCGCAGGAGGATATCCAGGGAATATTGGCGAACCGATATGAATGGATACCTTAAAAATCCGGACCACTTGTAAGGTGATACGGCAAGGTCTAAACCGTTATAAATCGGTGTAACAAATTTTTTGTTTTTATAATCATTACCCTCGGCCCTCTTTGCTGTTGGGGCGGGAGATAAGAATTCCGCTAATAATGAGCATTGCAGCCCCAACAACTGTGAAGGTTTCGGGCAATTCGTTCCAAACGATAAAACCTGTGAGAATAGCCCAAAGGATAGCTGAATACCGAAACGGTGAGACCAACGCTGCATCGCCAAGTCGAAGAGCTTCTATCATCAGGAAATGGGCCCCTGCGTTTATAAGTCCGTTAATAATAAACAAAAAAGTGCCACTTAAGGTAAGTGTCTTCCAACCCAATGGAATTGTTAACAACGAGAGAACAATTAACAGGGCTGACGCCCAGAACAGCATTGAGATGGATGTATCAGTCCGCGATAAGCGACGAGTAAGCAAATCTCGAAAGCCACTTACAAATGCTGCTGCTACTGCGACAAGAATAGCCCATTCAAAACTTACACCGCCGGGTCTAACGATTACAAGGACGCCGGTAAAACCAATGATTACGGCGATCCAGCGCTGCCACGAAACATCTTCTCCTAAAAGCCGCATCGAAAATATTAGAACGATAAGCGGTGACGAAAAGACAATGGCCGTCACGGTGGCGATGGGCAGTAATGTCAAAGCCCAGACAATAAGTATTGCGCTACCGCAATGCACCGCTGCGCGCCACGCTTGTCCACTACGGTGATTGATCCGCAGCTGTTCCCATGAGCCCGACAAAAAAACATAGGCAAAAATTACTAATAAAGTTACTGACTGTCGTAGACCAAGAACTTGGCCCATAGGGTAGGACTCAGCCAAGTATTTAGTTGCCGCATCGTTCATTGCCAGCATACCTGCGCCCAAAATCATTAAACAAATTGCGTTACCCTCATTTGATTTGAAAAGAGCCATACTATTTTCTATCCTAGAGATTTAGATCGGGATATCTTTGGGCAAACCTACTCCTGATACACCTGTAACAGGAATAAGATACCCCATTGATGTCAAAATTGATAAAGCAAAGAAAATTCTCTAGACTTATTTAAAGAGGGTGGCTTCTCTAATAAAATGCACACATTTATAAGTACAATTTAAATTTTACTTATAAATTGAGTTCAAATAAGTACACTCAAAAAAACGGTGCGACCTTTGGCAGGACATTTGTTCCTCCTTTAGCCTCTATTTTCCGTTATTTTCTGTTTTTGACTTGACGTGGAAGTTAAAAAAGCCCAGAAAACTGCCGTCGGGGTGTAGCGCAGCCTGGTAGCGCATCTGCTTTGGGAGCAGAGGGTCGGGAGTTCGAATCTCTCCACCCCGACCAATCAAATCAATGACTTAACCGTTTGTGGAATTTAAAGTGCCAGAATTTTACAGGATTTGTGCGTGAACATTTTCCTCTAATTATATCGGGTTAACTGTTACTTAGTGCGGTAAATT
>CAZCKO010000074.1:0-12632 GCA_964499275.1 uncultured Rhodospirillaceae bacterium | reverse complement strand
TCAAAATCGGCCAGTATCCTAGGTGTGGCCACGTCTCCATAAGATTCCCGAAGCCTTGCTTCTGCTGCATCGACAATCGGCATTAACTCTTCGGCTGCTCTCTGGAAGGCATCAGCGGCTACGCTTCCGATTGACTCAATCCATACGGGGCTAGTGTGAGCGAAGCTATAGCTGTCCGCCGCTGGCCAGACGGTTTCGCCTCCGTGAGCCCGAACAGCTACCCAGCCTGCAGCTGGAAGGTCGATGGAACCCTGATAGGTGCGGCTTCCTGGACCATCTAAACCAGGGCCAGACCAGACTACTAGACCATTGACGATCACCTCGACTAAGTCTACCGCCACCGCCGATGCGAGATCGATCTTGAAACGGGTGGACACCTCTCCCGATACAACATCTCCAGGTGCAGCACCATCCAACTCAAATTCAAGCATTGGACCTGTCGTAACAAATGACCGTCCCTGCTTCATCGCTTCCATGTACGCAGCCATGCTAGTTTTACCCTGGGTCTGCACGTAGAGTCTGCTGACCCCTAGCGGCATAGTCCGGTAGAAGTTGGCCATCGCATCCGTCCCCGCTGCTAGTAAGATTGGGGATCCCACATTCAGAAACCGATACCACATCTCTGACGTCCCGATCTCGTCTGTCCATAGAACAGCTACTTCCAACCAATCCATGTTCCCAAGAATGCCGTCCACGGCCAAAAGGACTGGTGGATTAGCGACATTTTCTGGCGCGAACGGGTCTGAATCTCCCACTGGATGGACGTAACCGCCGATAGCACCTTGGTGGCGGGCATGACTCAATGCATCTGAATTAGGTCGGTCGTCTGAACCGTACACTTGGTAGCCCGGACCCCAAATCCACGGCCAAAAAAGTGTGCGAGTGTCCAAAAGGGATACGTGGCCCAAGAAGTGTGACCTCACTTCCTGACCGAAACGGATCAGCGGCGGGTCATCTCCTTTCTCCCAACCCCAAAACTTCTGATCCTCGAATCGGGTGTGGAGGTTGGCCAAGAGAGGTGTTGCGACATCAAGATTCTCGCCTCGCATCATCAGCGGCAGATCCTCCGGATCCAGACCGAACGGTCCGCCATAGTTAAGGTGGAAGTGATGGTCACCCGATAGGAATCCCGCACTTCGCGCATCCCATACGGTTTCGAGCATGACCTCAATCTCGGTAACTTCACCAGCACGAACCACGGCTGAGCGCGTTACCTCGGGAGTATCTAAACCTCGGACGGCTCCAACCGTGACAGTACCCTCTGGAACAGATACTTCAATGACACCCGGAGAGTAGAAGAATACTCGGCCGTTCTGGCCTTCGAATTGAGCATACCCAGACGATGGGACAACCGGATGTCCTGACCCATCAAGAATATTCAGGCGCGCAGTAGCTGGAGCTTCTCCTCCTCCAATTCTCTCGTCTCTGGTGACTACGCGAAGGGTGCCAGTCGCCGCTCCCCAGTCCCATGTCAGGACAGGAACCTCCTCGGTCTCACCTCCTGCTGCAGGCACCCGGTACAAGCGCATGACCTCGTCCGCACCCGCCTCGGTGAACCAGAGCCAGGTCCCATCTGGGCTCCAAGCTGGCGAGAGCGGGAGGCCTCTCAGCCCTCCCGTGAGGAATACCGAGGTGCTGGGGTCTGCGACGCCGAGCACTCGAAGTTCATACCCCTCCTGGGTCGGCCAGTTATACGCCAAGTAGGAACCATCTGGACTGATCGCAGGCCGCGTCTGGGACAGGATCCCATCAGTCAGAAGTTGTTTGCTATCGCCGGTCGCTCGGTTGACTGCTACCACTCGGTCTAGTCCACCACCCTTTTGCAGGTGTACTAATACATCACCATCGCGACTAAGGCTTGGCTTGAGTTCGTAGGGGCGCCCCTCGGTCAATGCTGTGCCATTGTCACTCCAGAGATCAAAGCGGCCGGCTGCAGCTGACGAGTAGATGATTTCACCTTGTGGTCCAAACACTGGATCCAGATCGATAGCTGGTGTATTGATCACCCGTTCTTCAGCGGTCTCGAGGTTTCGAACGACAATCCAAGTATCCCGCGAATCGTCGCGCACGAAAGCTAGTTCTGTGCCATCGTGAGACCATGCAGGGCGAAAATCCATCTCTTCACCGTCGGTGATGCGAGTCGCTAGACCAGTCTGAATATCAAGCATCCAGATCCATCCTCGGGCGCTAAACGCAACGCGGTCTCCTTCTGGCGATACTGCTGGAGCCGTGGGCCCAACATTCATCGTCGGAAGTTCATAGCCTTCGAGATAGACGTGATGACCGGTTCCGACGTGGGGGTAACGATTGGTCCACTGTGCATCGGCAGGTACTGCTAAGACTGCGGCGCACAGTACGAATGTGAATCTGATGAATGCAGTGGTTAGAAAACGCATTGAATCCCCTTTTACGATAGCCACGAAGATACCAGGTCAAAAAAATAAACAATTGTAAAATACTTCAATGTCAGTCCAGCGACGCTGTACATAAGGGCCCGACGAGCACTGTACCGCATCATTCCTGCCACCAATGATAGGACCGAAGACGATAGAGGAAAGAGGTTGAAGAATAAGATTGCCCAACCTCCCCACTTATCGATGCTATTCTTGAAACGCAAGTAACGCTTTTCACCTATCAAGTCATAGATCACTCGGTCACTAATGGCTCTTCCAATGCAATAATCAATGATTTCAGCAACGATCGCTGTTGAGACGGCGATGAATATTAGTGTCGTTCCAGCATGTCCTTCTGCCTGATAGATTGGAACTAGGGCCTCTACTGGCATTAGGAGAAAGAAGAGGTACCCAGCGAAGTGAATTAGCGCGAAGGACGAGAGACTAGGGCTCCGACCCGCGAGTATCTCTTCGCCAAGTGTATAGCCGACGAGTGCAATGGTAATGATCCCTGGCAGAACCACTCTCACAAGGGACTTCTTCATCTTAAAACAGCACGCCCTTCATGTGGGGCGTGCCCAAAACCGCATAATGAATCGACACCTGAAGGAAAAACTATGGACAACTCTGCTACGTCGTCATAGCAGTTAAGCTGTCAATGACTCCGAAATCTTTCGATGTCGGATCAACGAACCCCATGCCAGTCATTACTGCCGAAAAGACTTCTCCATTTTTGTAGGCTTCACAGGCCTCTTTGTTTTCCCACATGTATACTCCACCGTAGATGCCATTCTCTTCGTCTCCCAGCCAGTATTTTCCTATGAGTCCGGGCATCGTAGCAAAGACTGGTGCCACTCCTTCTGCCTCTGCTACAAAGTCTTCTTGGGAAACATTGATGCCAAAGTTGATAACTTGGATGTGCATTATTACTCCCTTTCCTTGAGGTCGCTATTAGGTGATCTATTCTAATTTGATGATGACACCCTGAAGATATTGGATAGGGTCTTTTAAGCTAGTATCTAAGCAGTCATTATTATAAAGCGAAGAAAAACGATCACTTGGGGTGATCCTTCTTTAAATCAGGAGAAAAAATGAAGTCACTCTGAGGTCAGAAACCTCCACAGCAGTTGCTGTTATATGGTGCTCTCGCACTAGTTTTGTATTTAGGTCGCGCTGATCTCATTGCGGTGTGGTCATTGATCTATATCATTTTAGTCTTTAGGAATTGGAAGAAGAGCAAGCAAGGTTCAGCCTGTGAGTTGTGAATCACACCCCTGAAGGAGGAGCTATGGGAAAGAGACTAACGCTAATAGTCGCTCTAATAGCTGTTGGGTGTGCAGCTGAACCAGTTCCAAGGAATCTGGACACGCTGGTCCAGCAGGGCGACCTGTATCTGGACCGTGAGACGATGACGACTCAGGGAAGGTTGTTTTCCAGCCGGTATTGAAGGACGGAGAATTCCACGGTCCTATATTATCGACTATTACCCACGAACTCTGTTGAGGCGCACCTAATTCTCACAGGAAGTACATTCTATTTGTCGACAGATCTGATAGTTTCTGAAATGTGCAAAAATAACCAAGATGGAACCGGATACAGTAAGTGACGTTTCTCCGAGCTCGCCCAAAGCACTTTCACCTATAAGCGCCGCCAAGATCAAAGCGACTAGGCCGATGGTACCGACTGCAAATAACCGAGGGCTCTTGTGATTCTTCATGCCTAAATGTAAAGCAAAAACACTTATCGGAATCGCCATCAGCAAAATAAAATAATGGATCAACTCACTATTAAAAGAAACTGAAAAAAAACTAGAACTTACAACAAAAAATGATGGCATAAAAAGACAATGTATGGCGCACGCCAGGGACATGCCGATTGCGAATCTATCAGTTGCAAGTTGGGCTTTAATCATCTCTCTCTTTGGTTTTGGCGGTTGTTCAGAAATACTCCTGACGCATGATGATACAATGTCCGAAGAAAAATTCAACCAGGACCGACCTTAGAGAGTCACCTAGAGCGAATCGATCTCGATCGTTCATCTCTATTGCTCAGTCGAGGATCTTAAATTCCCTTTAGGACCCTGTCTTCGCCGATTAGTGATTTTCCCTTCTATGCTCTCAGCTGTAAGGCGTGACCGACATCCCCACTACACGGTAGCTGCTGCTACCATAAACGCTGTTCACGTCTTCGACGTGGAGAATACCTTCGAGCCACACTGGATTCCATCCATCCATCATGGCCCGTCTTCCTTCATCCATCTTGACATAGACAAGTTGGTTAGGTGGAGGTGGGGGAGTGTGTACACAAGCTCCGACGAAGGGCACTAAAAGGAATTCCGTGGCCGCTGAGGCAAAATCCTCCAGTGGTACTGTGAATCCGGGGATCTTAACGGGTTTACCAACGAGGTCACGAAGCTGGTCCGACATTTCACCAGTGCGATAATCAAGCGCAGCTAGTGCTCTCCATGACAATTCAACGGGGTCGTCTGACGACGACACTACTTTGCGTTCAATTTCCAGATCGCTCGCGGTGGGCAGAGGCATAAGGACAAGTCCCGCTTCGAGGTCCATGAATGCAGCAGGCGATACCGCGAGAGCAATCACAGCGCAGGTCGCAGCTACTACTACATTCTTAAGCAAGGATTCTTTCATCGATTTAACTCCCTTCTTAGTGGTCTGGATCGGGTTCTGGCAGCGTCGGATAGGTAATGCCCAGTTGCTCGAGATAAGTGTCGAACCGGTTCTCATCGTAATAGTACTGCTCGAGAAGTGGTCGATAAGTGTCCATGATTTCCTTGTTCAGGTCGATCGGTGGTGGATCGTCAGGGCCTATGAAGGACACGTACTCCATACTCGCTGTTTGCACATCGTTAAAGTACTCCCATGCCTCATCAACAAGCTCTGGCTCCATAAATAGTTGTAGGGCCGTTCTAGCCATGACGCGAGCTCCTTGGACCACACCCTTGTGGGCTATTGGTGTTGCCATAGCCATTGCACTTGACCAGTGGTGTCCGGGTAGTCCTGGGACATTGGATGGGAACCGCATGGTCACAGTTGGCATCGTCCAGGAAATATCGCCGATATCGTCAGAGCCTCCGCTCCGGCGAGGACCTGGCTCACCGATTGGAGATAACGAAGTCGGCATCCCGGATGGGATACTTCCCACAGACTGTTGTACCGCTTCGGCGAACATGTGGTCTTCTTCGGTCCATTCTGGAAGTCCTACTTCTTGAATGTGTTCGTGCATCGTCTCCGCAATGGTACGGTTGAAGTGGCGAGGCCATGCCGCTCCACGAACTTGGTAGGTCATGTCGGTATCAGTCATCATTGCCGCCCCTTCGGCGATCCGGACTGCGGTGTCGTAGTTCCGTTGAATGTCAGCGTAATCCATCTCGCGGAAGTAGTACCACACTGAAGCTGAAACTGGCACCACGTTAGGCTGATCTCCCCCGTCCGTGATCACGTAGTGGGACCGCTGATCTGGGCGTAGGTGCTCACGCTTGAAGTTCCAAGCGACATTCATAAGCTCGACAGCATCCAAAGCGCTTCTACCACGCCAGGGTGCACCTGCCCCGTGGGCAGCTTCGCCCGCAAAGCTGAACTCCACCGAGACCAGTCCTGTTCCACCAGCCTGACCCCAACTTACATTGAGGTTTGAACTAACGTGTGTGAATAGGGTCACGTCTACGTCGTCGAGAACTCCGTCTCGCACGTACCACGCCTTGCTGGCCAGTTGTTCCTCAGCTACTCCTGGCCACAGCACTAGAGTACCTTGTATGCCCTCGGCTTCCATGACTTCCTTCAGTGCGAGTGCAGCGACTACGTTGACAGCTTGTCCTGAATTGTGGCCCTCTCCGTGTCCAGGAGCTCCTGGAATCAAAGGATCAGCATAGGCTACCCCAGGTTTCTGGTTGGACTTGGGAATCCCATCTATATCGGAACCGAAAGAAATTACCGGACGTCCTGAGCCCCAACGCGCCGTCCAGGCGGTAGGCATGCCTGCTACCCCACGTTCAATGGAAAACCCATTTTCTTCGAGCAGTCCAGTTACATAAGCGGACGTTTCGAACTCCTGTTGCCCTAGCTCCGAGAAAGAGAAAATCTTGTCGACCATAACCTGCCCGAGCTTGGCTCGACTCTGGACGCCCTCATCGACTAGAGATGTTAGATTACTGAGAGACTGCGCAGCCGTTCCCAAGGGAAACAGGAGCGCGAAAATCAGGGCTATGTGAGTAGCAGGTCGGTACATAAATACTTCCTTGGGCTCGGGTAGCTGAAATTAAGTCGTAAAATTTAGCTGATGTACGGTTGACGAGCAACCAAGCCTAGTCTTGCTTGGCCCCGACCTGTGGAGGTATTTTGTTTCCATCTCAGTCCCGAAAATTCACTTAACCCCACCATTGCCGATGCTTTATAGACCAAATGGACGCACCCTTATAGTCGCCTTGGCGACCTTGCTATCGACCACACTCTCAGGACTTCATGGGCAGGTCGCCCCAGACCCATATGTAGGGTTTACTGCTACTCGTGCACTCGAGCAGAGTCGGTGTGAAGCACTTTTTCTCGAACTACCTTCGAGCCAAGCATTTAGAGAGCACCTCAGGATCATGACAGCGGCGCCCCATCCAGCAGGGTCACAAGCTCAGATTGAGGTTGGGAACTACCTGACCAGAGTGATGAAGGCGGCTGGCCTAGAGGTCAAGCGTCATACGTACGATGTCTATCTGCCACAACTCACCGATGACGTTGAGGCGTGGATTGCTACACCCGAACGCATCCGTTTATCCAATCGCGAACCAGCACTTCCAGGGGATCGCTTCTCCTATCATCCAGATTTGCTGAACGGCTGGAATGCTTTCTCTGGTAGTGGCGATGTTACGGGGGAGGTCGTGTACGCGAACTTTGGGCGCAGAGAGGACTACGAGGCTCTCGATGCGATGGGCATCGATTTAACGGGACGCATAGTGATAGCTCGGTACGGTGGCAATTTCCGCGGCTACAAGGTGAAGTTCGCTGAGGAACGGGGCGCGGCTGGAGTCATTATGTTCAACGATCCAGGCTTCTCACGAGAGGGTGCCTATCCCGAGGGTCCGATGATGAATGGCGAGACGATTCAGCGCGGATCGGTTCTCACCTTACCATGGACCGGCGACCCGCTCACTCCGTTCGAACCAGCACTTCCAGTGACTGGTGAGCGCGGGCATGTGACCAGACTTGACCCCGAAGAGGTGGCCATGCCGACAATTCCGGTTTTACCACTGGGATATCTGGCCGCTGAGGAAATCCTTTCTCGCATGGAGGGCACGTCGGCTCCTGAGGGATGGGCTGGCGGTGTCCAGGTAGATTACCGCATCACTGGAGGTCCAGATTTGACCGTTCGCGTTCGTGTCAATCAACCGCGAGCCTTGACCCCAGCCGTCAATGTGGTGGGAACTGTCGTCGGCACCGAGTTTCCAAATGAGTGGGTGATACTCGGTGCTCACTATGATCCATGGGGTTTCGGAGCGATCGACCCCAACGGTGGTACCGCAATGCTACTTGCACTTGCTGAGGCCTTGGGTCAGTTGAAGGATGAAGGATGCAGTCCGCGCCGCTCGATCCTGATAGCTCACTGGGATGCCGAGGAAGCTGGCATCATCGGTTCTACCGAATGGGTAGAGGAGTTCATAGATCCACTCACAGTCGATGCTGTTGCATACATCAACGCTGATGGAGCGGTGTCTGGCCCTAATTTCGGGGGCTCATCATCACCGTCTCTCAAAGGTACAATTCTGGATGTCCTGGACGACGTGATGTATCCAGGGAGAGATCAGACAGTCTATGACTGGTGGACGACGGAAGCAGGCGCCTCTGAGCTCGGAGACTTGGGTGGCGGGTCAGACCACGTGCCATTCTATACTCACGCAGGCGTTCCCTCTGCAGGCCTTTCGACAGGCGCTCCAAGTGGGGTTTATCATTCCAACTACGACAATTTTGCCTGGTTCGAGCGCTTTGGCGACACAGAATTCGTGTTTGGCCCCATGCTGGCCCGAGTGGACGGTCTGGTAGCCCTTCGTCTAGCAAACGCAGATGTCCTTCCGTACGATGTTGTGCGATATGCAACCGATACTCGGGTGCACGTCCAGACCTTGCTAGACGTGGCAGAGGCCAGGTCGGTTGAAGTAAATCTCACACGCCTCATGGAGGCGACAACGGGACTAGAGGACGCTGCCAACCGGTTCGTTGTGGCACGTGATCGCACTCTTGAAGGGGACGCTGCAGCTCTTGTCATTCCGGTGGCGCAGAGGACCAATCGCCTGCTTAGGCAGCTGGAGAAAGCATGGTTGGACGAAGAGGGGCTGCAGGATCGCCCGTGGAGCCGAAATCTCTATGTATCTCCCGATCCCTTTAGTGGATATGCATCCTGGATGCTGCCTGGGGTTCGCTTTGAAATCGAGACTGAGGATCCAGAAGAAGTTCCTGAGTGGGAGGAGCGTTACCTGCGAGCAATCGAGCGCCTGACTGACTACTTAGATCAGGCGACTGCTGAGTTGAGTAGAGGTTAGTTAGTGCGATGATCGAAACAACAGAATGTATCCGTGCCAGGGACCTCTCCTTTGGGTATGCTGACGGACCGACCATACTTGATATCCCTGACCTCACCGTTCAATCGGGTGAGCGAGTTTTTCTTTACGGACCCTCTGGAAGTGGAAAGACGACACTACTTGGCTTGATAGCGGGTGTCCTGGAGCCACCCTCCGGAACACTCAGCGTGCTGGGACACGATGTTGGCGCGCTTTCTTCGGCTGAGCGAGATCGCTTTAGGGCGAGCCATATTGGGTACGTTTTTCAAATGTTCAACCTCATCCCCTACCTGAATGTGCACGACAATATCGCTCTCCCAGTCCGTATAAACGAGGAAAGGAAAAAGCGACTGGGAAGCAGCCTTGATATAGCGGTAAAAGAAGCTGCAGCTCATCTCGGTATTGAACAGTTACTCGACGAAAAAGTGACCCGGCTCAGTGTTGGTCAGCAGCAGCGAGTAGCGGCCGCACGAGCGATCCTAGGGGCTCCCGAGTTGATCATCGCTGACGAACCGACTTCGTCGCTTGATGCGAATCGGAGACATGCGTTCCTGGAATTACTGTTTTCTAACGTGGCTGAGGCAGGATCGACGCTACTCTTTGTTAGTCACGATTTAGGGTTGGCTGACCAATTCGACCGCTCCCTTTCCCTCCCAGAACTTAACCACGCTGGAGAATAAGCAATGTTGTTACTTCACCTAGCCCGTCAGTCGCTTTCAAACCGCCTTCTGACCACCTCACTCACAGCTCTGTCCATTGCGTTTAGTGTTGCTTTGCTGGTTGGTGTGGAGAACGTTCGGACTGGGATGCGCGAGAGCTTCTCGAACACGGTGAGTGGGACAGATCTGATTGTTGGAGCGCGTGGTGGCACGATTCAGCTAATGCTCTATTCAGTCTTTGGGATGGGTTCACCTGTAGCTAACATCTCGCACGAGACTTGGGAGGAGTGGGACGAGCATCCAGCTGTTTCCTGGACGATTCCTTACGCACTTGGCGATAGCCACCAGGGTTTTCGCGTTATTGGCACGAATGAATCATTTTATGAGCACTACAAGTATCGCGGAGGTCAGTCGATATCGCTCGCAGAGGGCCGACCAGCAGAAGAGGTGTTTGATGTAGTACTGGGCGCACAAGTAGCAGAGCGCCTTGGGTATGGACTAGGAGACCCAATTTCTGTTACGCATGGGATGAGCGATGTCGGCTTCATGAACCACGATGAGATGCCTTTTGAGGTTATTGGAATTTTGGACGAGACATTTACTCCAGTCGACAGGGCTATTTATGTTACGCTTGAAGGTATTACTGCCATCCACCTAGGATGGGAAGAGGGTGGTCCACCGATGCCAGGTGAAGAGATCCATGCAGATCATGTCCATGAAATGGATGAGATTCATGTCTCACAAATCACCTCTTTCTTTCTAGGAGCTGAATCTCGAGCCTACACGCTCCAGCTCCAACGGGAGATTTCCACGAATGAGCAGGAGCCTTTAACAGCGGTGATTCCCGGTTTGGCACTGTCCGAGATGTGGCAAGGTATAGGGTATGCGGAAGACGGGCTCATGGTGATCTCGGGATTCGTTGTTTTGGTCGGGCTCCTAGGTATGCTCGTGTCGATCTACACATCGCTCGATGCAAGGCGAAGGGAAATGGCTATTTTGCGGGCTCTGGGAGCGGGTCCGCAGCGCATTGTGTCCCTTTTAGTGCTCGAAGCTGGTCTTCTCTCTGCCTTGGGCGCATTTCTGGGTGTCATCTTCGTGTATGCTGGCTTGGCTGCACTCCAGCCTTGGCTGGAAGGAGAGTTCGGGTTGCTAGTTCCCATACGTGTACTAGATCAAACACAGCTCATGTATATTGGAGCCGTGATCATTCTAGGGTTTGTCGCAGGACTTGTACCTGCGCTGAAGGCCTACCGGACTGCCCTGCACGACGGGCTATCCGTCCGCGTTTGATATCTAGTCCAGGCACGCAGCCTTGGCCAATTCTACCAGCGATGAGTCCTTCAACAGCAACCTCGTAATCACAAGGCACCTGTTGGAGCTAGGACCTATGAAGAGAACAGTTGTATTGTGTGTAGCGATATTTTCACTGTCTTTTTGGAGTTGTGGCGAAGAAAGTAGCCCAACTACGCCAACAGCTACAACTTTGGTTCCTGTAGGGCTGCCACATGTCAGCGGTACAATTCCGATTACCTATAATTTACATGAAAGCTTGCCATCTGAGTGGACCGAACAGTTCGCAACCATCATGAAAAATTTGGTAGTGCTACTGCCGTTAAACACAACGAACTTTAGTAAGGTGACCGTTTATTCATGGAATGACAGTATTGCTGGACCTTACACTGACGTCTCTGGGGGCGCGTATATAGGAGGAAGCTCACAAACGGACAAGTGGATGGTTCTAGAGATACCTAATTTAGAATTTAAACATAATCACTTACATCAGTATTCAGTAATTGCGCATGAGTACTTTCATCTTCATCAATTGAGTATACATAGTGCAATGTCAACCCAAGATTTCAGCATAAAATGGTTGATGGAGGGTGCAGCTGCAGCATTCGAATCGGTATATACCGATCAATATCACACCCCCTCCAACCAAACTTATTTTGATGCGCAAACTAGCGTAGATTTTCTAGTTGACGGTGACCCATCTGTTTTGGAAAATTATTCTAGCCAAAATGTGGACCAGAATTATAGTTCATCGGTTTTCTTAGTGTTGGCACTAGTCAAAGAACTGATGAAATCAGGTTACTCAGAGACGGATGCATTTAAAAGTGTCTTAACCACTTTTCCTGCACAAAATCCGACCGATTCGAATTGGAAGTCAGTTTTCGAATCTCAGTTTGGTTTCTCAGTGAATGATTTCTACAACGTGGTGAAAACATCTGCAGATTATAGGAGAATACCAGTAACAGCTGGTGTCGACGTAGACAAGGTAAGGCCGAGTCGATCGCTTACTGTACAAAGTATTTTTGACTGATTTCACACTAAAAGACTTATCGGCCAGAAGTCACTTGAGAATTTATATATTGATCAGGTAAGCATAAACAGTTCCTTACCACTGAGGCTGACTCCCTTCTTGTAATGCTTGGGAGAGTATAAGATAGGTGATATGAAAAATGTATTTTATGCCCAGTCGGGCGGGGTGACTTCAGTAATAAATTCGTCAGCTTTTGGCTTATTCTCTGAACTTAAAGATAAAGCTCCTGGGTCGGATATTTATCAGGGCAGAAATGGAATCGTTGGTCTCATTGAAAATGAAGTTTATGACTTAAGTAAATCAAGGAAGCCACTCGAACTCCTGCTCGAATCACCAGGGGGTATGTTTGGATCCTGCAGATACAAACTTCCAGACATAGAAGAGGAAGAATTTTACCAGGATTTATTTAAAAACTTGGAGAAGTATTCCATTGGTCATTTTTTCTACAATGGAGGCAATGACTCAGCTGATACCTGCCTTAAGATTTCTGAGGCCGCAAAAAAATTAAATTATCCACTGAGTGCAATTGCCATTCCTAAAACTATCGATAATGACCTAGCAGTTACTGATAATTCTCCTGGTTTTGGTTCGGCTGCTAAGTATGTAGCGACTTCAGTTAAAGAAGCCTCTCTAGATGTAAAATCTATGTGCGACACATCCACTAAAGATTTTATTCTTGAAGTGATGGGAAGACATGC
>CAZCKO010000073.1:0-12845 GCA_964499275.1 uncultured Rhodospirillaceae bacterium | reverse complement strand
GTTGGCAGCATTTTAAATAAAATTTTGGTTAAATTTTAAGGATCCCTAGTAAATAGTTACTGAATTATTTATAAATTTAAGACGTGGGGGTGTTGCGTCAGCAAGCTGATTCTGGCATGTTCCGCCCCGATTTTTGTATTCTAGATTCAAGGCGGGGCTGGAATTAAGGCCTCGGTTAAGTATATTTCAAATTTTTAAAATAAGGACCTAACTCCATGTCAGCAGCATATTGGATTATACTTCTTTGTGGCGCTATGGCCGTGGTTTACGGCATTTATGCAATTCGAGCTGTTACGTCCGTGAGCGCTGGAAATGATCGCATGCAAGAAATTGCACTAGCTATCCAAGAAGGGGCGAACGCTTATTTAAACCGTCAATATACCACTATTGCTATTGTCGGAGTTCTTATCGGTATAGTTCTTGGCTTCGGACTTAATTGGTTTGTTTCCATTGGTTACTTTATTGGTGCGATACTTTCTGGAATAACCGGTTATATAGGTATGAATGTATCGGTTCGAGCCAATGTTCGGACGGCTGATGCGGCTAGACAAGGCGGTTTAGCCCCTGCATTAGATGTTGCTTTTAAATCTGGTGCTGTCACTGGAATATTGGTTGTTGGCCTGGGTCTATTGGGTGTAGCTGGCTATTTTTTGATACTTCGCGGTATATTCGACGCAGGTTCTCCGGAGGGTATGCGCCATATTCTTGAGGCTATGGTTGCTCTTGGTTTTGGTGCTTCTCTAATTTCGATTTTTGCTCGTCTTGGGGGAGGTATTTTTACAAAGGGTGCCGATGTGGGTGCCGACCTCGTTGGCAAGATTGAAGCAGGTATTCCAGAAGATGATCCACGAAATGCAGCTGTAATTGCCGATAATGTTGGTGACAATGTCGGGGATTGTGCAGGGATGGCAGCTGACTTGTTTGAAACATATGCAGTAACGATGGTTGCTACAATGCTAATAGCCGTAATTTATTTTACGGGCCCTATGCAAGATCTACTGATTACATTACCACTTTTGATAGGTGGCGTTAGCATTCTAGGTTCAATAATTGGATTTTTCTTCGTCCGCCTTGGTAACGGAAATAATATTATGGGGGCCTTGTATAAAGGACTTATTGTTTCAGTGATTGCCTCAGCAGTTCTAATAGGGGTCTCTATTTTCTGGCTGTTTGGTTCCCTCACCACCGAGATTTCTTCTGGAATTCAAGCACGACATCTATTTTATTGTGCCTTAATTGGATTGGCAGTTACTGGTTTGTTGGTATGGATTACCGAATATTACACCGGGACTAATCACCGGCCGGTCAAGATGGTAGCTAAGGCATCGGAAACGGGGCACGGGACTAACGTGATCCAAGGCCTTGCTATTTCGATGGAATCAACCGCTCTACCAGTTTTGGTGATATGTGCCGGCATATTTGCTTCATTTTTTTCGGGGGACCTTTATGGTGTTGCCATAGCAGCAACCACTATGTTGGCCTTAGGAGGGGTGATTGTTGCTCTCGATGCTTACGGGCCTGTGACGGATAATGCCGGGGGCATAGCCGAGATGGCAGAGTTGCCAAATGAGGTTCGTAGCCTTACAGACGCTTTAGATGCGGTCGGCAATACAACCAAGGCTGTCACGAAGGGATACGCAATTGGTTCTGCCGCTTTAGCGGCTCTTGTACTTTTTGCCGCATATACCGCCGATATCGCACATTATTTTCCTAGTTTAGACGGAAAAATTAAGTTCGAGTTACAAGACCCCTTTGTGGTTATCGGGCTGTTTCTTGGTGGTTTATTGCCCTATTTGTTTGGTGCTCTTGGTATGCAAGCAGTTGGACGGGCTGCAGGTGCAGTGGTTATCGAGGTTCGTCGTCAATTCAAAGAAATTCCTGGGATAATGGAGGGGACAGCAAAACCTGAATATGGCCGCGCGGTTGATTTGCTGACGAAGTCAGCTATTAAAGAAATGATAATTCCCTCGCTTTTACCCGTATTAACCCCGATTATTGTTTTCTTTGTATTTCAGGCAATAGGTGGAACCGAGGCCGCTTTGATCACTTTGGGCGCGCTACTTTTAGGTACGATTGTTACAGGTATTTTCGTCGCAATTTCTATGACCTCTGGTGGAGGTGCATGGGATAACGCTAAAAAACTTATTGAAGATGGCAATCATGGAGGCAAAGGATCCGAAGCCCATCACGCAGCAGTGACAGGCGATACTGTTGGAGACCCATATAAAGATACTGCGGGTCCGGCTATTAATCCCATGATTAAAATTATAAACATTGTTGCCATACTTTTATTAGCAATGGTGGCTTAATAAAAATAAATTCGGAGAAAATAACCAAGGAGCATTATGCCTATTGTGGTGAGGGCTTTCTATATTTTCCTACGTTACCAATAGCCTGCTGAATAAATGTTAGCTCCTTGCCTTTTGTTGGTGTTTTTCTCTTAACGAAATCAATTTCTTTTTGGTTTGTTGTGTCCAAATGCCTGATATTCTCAACGATACCCTTTTTATCAAACTTTATAATAAGGACTTTTCGTTTCAGTAATTCAGGTTTGAAAAAGGAGAATGTTTTAACGCTACTGTCTATGTAATACCAAAGCTCTTCGTCAAAAGCGGCGATTGTAGAGGGAGAGCCTAGAAGCCTTTCAACATGATAACGTTTATGTATACCCAGCTTGATGCTGCTGACCAGTTTGGGGTCCGGGGCGTTTCCACGTGTTTCAACTTGTTTCTGGCATCCTATCATTGGTATTAAAAAGAGGGCAATTAAGATTAAAGTAGGAAAGTTTGTTGCTTGGGTCCGCATCATGATGACCATGGTAATAAGATTACTCAAACACATATAGTCGTTATTAAAGGTTTTAAAAAGGTACTTATTTCTAAATGGGAGTCAAAGTTGGATGGAGATTTTTAATCGAAAAAAAACCAAAGATCATGCCCATCTGTTATATGTTGCGATTGTAAATCAAGCCCGGCAACCATTTTTGTTCGACAATTTTGGTGTACCTGACACGGTTGATGGTCGATTTGATATGATTTCATTACATGTCTTTCTTATTTTGAGAAAACTCAACACTGACGAAAATAAGGTGGAAGGTTTATCACAAAGTCTTTTTGACACAATGTTTGACGATATGGATCGCTCTTTGCGCGAAATGGGGGCAGGCGATCTAGGGGTGGGAAAAAGAGTAAAGGCAATGGCAACGGCGTTTTATGGTCGTTTATATGCTTATGAAAAAGCTATGGAAAATGAAGATTCGGAATTACTTACCGGAGCCATATTACGAAATGTGTTTAGAGGGGAAGAGCCAAGAAAAAAAGATGCTGAAAAGATAGCTAAATACACTAACTGTTTTTTTTTAAAACTTAGTCGTTACTCCGTTGAAGAATTAATATTGGGAAATATTCCCACTATTGATAGTGTTAAGAATCTCCGTCTAATTTAAAATGTTGTGTAATTGTAGAAGCATAAGTGCAGGAAATGTCCAAAACAGAATTCTCATTTTTAATTCATCCTTCTGAGTTGGATGAAGTTGAAACAAAATTTGATTTAAATGCCGAATCAAATGAACGGTCGGCGCTATCTCATAGGTTTGGATTACAAGGGATAGATGCCTTCAAATTATCAATAACAGTTAAGCATCTTCGAAAAAGAAATGCTGTTCAAGTAAATGGAAAGTTACACGCACAAATAATTCAAAATTGTGTGGTCTCACTGATTCCTATTGAGAACACAATTGATGAAGTGTTCGAAGTCATTTTTTATGAGAAAAATCAATTAGTTAGTGAGGAATTATTTGATGACGATCAGTTTGAAACCTATGAAAACGATACAATAGATTTAGGAGAATTTGGAGCCCAAGAGTTGGCTTTGGCGACTAACCCGTATCCTAGAGCAGAGGGTATTGCGGACGAAACAATAGGTCCATATTTGCCAACAAACGATAATACGAAAACTAATCCGTTTTCTGCACTAGCGGGTATCAAACAAAAAAAGTAGAATTAAAAATTGTTTCATTTTTGCTAGTATTTTATGTTGCTGCTTGCGGTGGCATTAGAACTTAGGTATTACAGCTGGCCCTTTGGAAGGTTATGAGTGGGAATTTGAACTATGGCGGTACCCAAGAAAAAAACATCCAAATCGCGTCGGAACATGCGCCGTTCGCACCATGCGCTTGCTGGAGAGGCAAATGTTGAATGTCCAAATTGTGGTGAACTTAAAAGACCACATCATATATGTGGTTCTTGTGGTTACTACCGCGAACGTGAAGTCGTGGAAGCGGCTGGCATTTAAGCCGAATTTATTTTCTGAAACAGGTATACGGAACAGATTTTGAGTCCGCGTGTAACTATTGCACTTGATGCTATGGGTGGGGATGACGCTCCTAATATAGTGGTAGAAGGAGCAGCATTGGCCCTTGTTCGCTTTCCAGAGATCAAATTCATCTTGTTTGGTAATAAAAACCAGATTGTGCCGCTGGTAAAACAATATGATTTACCGAGGTCTTCCGTAAAAGTCGTTCATACAGAACATTCTGTCAGTGCCGAAGAACGACCAACCGTAGCCCTTCGCCAGGGAAAAAGCTCTAGTATGCAATTGGCTATTAATGCAGTGAATTCTGGGGAGGCAGCTGGAATAGTTTCTGCGGGTAACACAGGTGCTCTGATGGCTATGGCAAAAATTTCCCTAAAAATGTTGCCTGGAATAGACCGGCCCGCAATTGCCGCTCCCTGCCCCACTCGGGTGGGAGAAAGCGTGATGTTAGACTTAGGCGCAAATGTAGAAGGGGATGCTGAAAACCTTGTCCAGTTTGGGATGTTAGGAGCGGCGTTTGCTAGAACAGTTTTTGGTATAGAACAACCTACTGTAGGGCTTTTAAATGTTGGCCAAGAAGAAATTAAGGGTCGAGATGCTGTTCGCCAAGCAGCAGCTATATTTAAAGAACGTAAGCTACCCTTTGAGTTTCATGGTTTTGTTGAAGGAGATGATATCGGAGCAGGTACTGTGGATGTGTTTGTTGTCGATGGTTTTACTGGTAATATAACTTTAAAAACCTTAGAGGGGACGGTTCGGCTTTATTCAGAGTACTTACGGCAGACTTTTAAGAGTTCATTAATGTCTAAGTTAGCTTATATTTTGGCCAGACGATCTTTTATGAAAATGAGGGCGAGGATTGACCCGCGTCGATATAATGGTGCGACGTTTTTAGGATTAAATGGTGTGGTGGTAAAAAGTCACGGCGGAACAGATGGGTTTGGATTTGCCAATGCGATTGGTGTCGCGGTCGACATGTCAGCAAATGGCATTAATGAATTTATTATTCGAGAGTTAGCAGAGTACGGTGAGCAAGAGGAGCACCAGGCGCAAATTATATGACTCGGAGATCAATTGTTATTGGATGCGGTTGTTATTTACCTCAACGCATTGTTACGAATGAAGAATTAGCGAGTAGCGTTGACACTTCTGATGAATGGATCCGCAAACGGACCGGGATTTGTGAGCGAAGAATAGCAGCGGATAACGAAAAAACCTCTGATTTGGCAATCAAAGCTGCAAGTGAAGCGATAAAATCAGCAAAAATTTCAGTAGCTGATATTGATCTAATTGTTTTGGCTACCGCGACCCCAGACGAAACATTTCCAGCAACCGCAACTCGGGTGCAGGATGGTCTTGGAATGACCAAGGGCGCTGCTTTTGACGTTCAGGCGGTATGCACCGGCTTTATTTACGCTCTAAATATTGCAGATAATTTTGTTAGACTTGGGCAAGCAGATAACGTTTTAGTAATTGGTGCTGAGACTTTCTCAAGGATATTGGATTGGGAGGATCGCACCACTAGTGTTTTGTTTGGAGACGGAGCTGGTGCAGTTGTTTTACAAGGCCTCGAGCAAACCTGTGACAAACCTATTCGTGGTATTTTAAGCCACCACCTTCATGCAGATGGTCGGCATCATGATTATCTTTATGTTGATGGTGGACCATCATCAACAAAAACAGTGGGTCACCTGCGGATGGAAGGGCGCGAGGTGTTTCGACATGCTGTAAATAATATGGCTTCAGTGATGGAAGAAGCATTGGCTGCCAATAATATGTCACCAGAGGATATTGATTGGTTAGTTCCACATCAGGCCAACAAACGTATCATAGATAGAACTGCCCAAAAGCTGGAATTGCCCCCTGAAAAGGTGGTCATGACAGTAGATCGTCATGCTAATACTTCCGCAGCGTCCATTCCTCTTGCCTTATGTGAGGCGATAAATGATGGTCGAATTAGACATAGGGATATTGTTGTTTTGGAGGCCATGGGTGGCGGATTCACTTGGGGCGCAAGTTTAATTCGCTGGTAGTAAAATTGGTACTGATGGTTTCTGATCTAATAAGTTAAACTCTCTCAGGTATGTTATTGATATTGACTGCTATATACCTCTTGGTTACCGTCATAGCTATCCAGTCATGGGGGGGGGAAATGTCAGAGGAGACAGTGACGCGCGCGCAGTTAAGCGAAGCGGTTTATCAAGAAGTGGGTCTATCTAGGAATGAATCAGCGCAGCTTGTTGAAGGAGTGCTTGACGAAATTTCAAATACTCTAGTAAGAGGTGAACAAGTTAAGATTTCTTCCTTTGGTAGTTTCTCTGTCAGACAAAAAGGGGAAAGAACGGGTCGGAATCCAAAGACTGGAGAAGAGGTTCCGATTAAGCCTAGGCGTGTGCTCGTATTTCGTGCTTCCAACCTTCTAAAACAAAAGATCAACTCCTCTTTAAACCCGGTCAGTCGGAAAGCTGTGGATAGCTAAGAGTTACGATGATTGATGGTGCTGGTACGCAAATTATTAAAAAGCCTATTAAGTCTGTAGGCAAATCTGCTACAGCTTTTAGAACGATAAGTGAAGTTGCTGCTGAGTTAGATCTTCCAACTCACGTTTTACGTTTCTGGGAAACTAAGTTTGTACAAATAAAACCTATGAAAAGAGGAGGAGGAAGGCGGTACTATCGGCCCGAAGATATTTTGGTCTTACGGCAGATCAGAGGACTTTTATATGATGATGGTTATACAATCAAAGGTGTACAAAAATTAATTCGTGACGTTGGATTAAAGAATGTAAAAGCGCCTGGAGTTAAATCGGAAAAAGCGACAGGTCTCGTTAAATCTTTGAAAGGGGATACTACTTCATCTGTTCCAACCAAAATTGATATGGAATATCGTATAGAGTTACAAGATATTTTAGAGGACCTTGTCTCCCTTAGAGAAGTATTAAATAAACGCTAAACAAGGGATTTAACCTGACGTGAAGGTTAAAAAACCCATGTTTCCTAAATACTGGTCCAAGAATTTATATTCCCTGACTTTTAACAGGGTGGATCAAATTTTTGTAAATCCATTATCACATTAATAATTTACCAATCATCGAGGAGTACAGAAGCGTAAATACCTGTTGGTTATGCCTTTTTCCTAACTGATTGAATTCCAAAAGTCTCCCCGAAAGGTGCCTGGGAAGAGAATGGGGGGATCAACTTTAATTCTCCTTGGAAATTTGCAATCAATGTTTAATCATGTTGTCCATATCTCAAAAATAATTAATTATTTCATAATACTTTAATGGTGTTTGCAATAAGCCCTTAATGGCTTAACGTAATATAGAACACTGGGTAAGATATCATTGCTATGGTGGATCGTTTCGAGAAGGTAGTTGAAAAAGTTGGGTTTTCTGTAGCTTTTATATTGGCCATAGTGGCCATCTATGGGGCGGGACCATTTCCTTATTTGGAACAAGGCATTCGTTTGGGTGGAGCGATCGGTTCGGCCGTTATTATCATACTCACATTAAAGCCCCTAGCTAAAGAATTTGAAGTAAATTCTGTGCGGTGGCGCATAATCCTTTGGGCTATCGATATAGCGATTTTAATTGGTTTTCTTTTTACCCTAATCAACTTCGCAGAAGTTTACGAAAGCCTCTGGGATGGTGTTATTATCCTTGATAGCCTGACGCTCGGCATCGGGTTTTTCGGGGTATTAGTGGTAATAGAAATGGTCCGTCGAGCATTTGGAATCATTTTACCAATTATTTGTATAACTATACTGGTTTACGCACACTTTGGTGATTTGCCTGGAGTTTTAGGACACAAAGGTTTTACTTTTGAAGAGGTAGTAGAGGTTACCTGGTTTAGCTTTTCTGGAGTATTTGGTCGGGTAACGGATATCGTCTCGTCGGTTGTTTTGGTTTTTATAATTTTTGGTGCCGTTCTCGAAGCAACAGGAGCAACAGCAATTTTGTTGAAAATTGCAACGGTCGCAACAGCACGAATTCGCGGAGGTACCGCACATTCCGCTATTGTCGCCAGCGCTTTATTTGGAACAATTTCCGGGAGCCCCGTAGCAAATGTGGTAGGAACCGGGGTGTTCACCATACCTATGATCAAACGTCAAGGTTTCAGTAATTCCTTTGCTGGAGCAGTGGAAGCCGCGGCATCCTCTGGTGGCCAATTTACCCCCCCTATAATGGCAGCAGTGGCTTTTATAATGGCCGAATTAATAAATGTACCATACATCCATATTGCCTTGTGCGCTGCGATACCGGCATTTTTCTATTATTTCAGCCTATTCGCCAGTGTTTATTCAGAGGCAGTAAGGTTAGGTATAAAACCATTACCTATAGAAGAAATACCCATATTAACCAAGGATGATTGGATTGCTGCTGCACGATTTGTAGTGCCTTTAGTCACTGTTGTTTTCGTACTTTTTGCCGGAAGATCTGCAGCTATGGCGGGTTTCTTTGCTCTTGTTACAGCTGTTCTGACTGGAGCAGGGATAGACCTTATTTATCGCAGGGAACGTGAATATTTCATTCAATATTTGAAACAACTTGTAATAGCCCTAAAGAATGGTGGTGCCCAATGTGCACAAATTTTGGCAGCTGTCGGGTCTATTGGGATAGTGATAGCCATTGTTAGTCTTACAGGAGTCGCTGGAAATTTTGGAGAATTGGTGGCAGAACTTGCGGAGGGATCATTATTTGCTGCACTAGTTGTAACTGCTGTAGCGTGCTTAATTTTGGGAATGGGTCTACCCACTTTACCAGCATACCTGTTTATCGTTCTATTTGTAGGGCCGGTAATAGGAAAGCTTGGTATTCCTGTTCTTCTCGTTCACATGTTTGTACTGTATTTCGGCGTGCTATCAAATGTTACACCACCAGTGGCAATTGCCGCTTATGCAGCAGCTCCAATTGCAAAGTCAAATCCTATTATTACTGGATTTCAAGCGGTTAAGATTGCTGCTGTTGGCTTCATTATACCTTTTATCCTTGTTTACTACCCATCTATCAGTTTAGTCATTCAATTCAATTGGGAAGACTTTATATGGATAATGGTTCGTATGGTATTGGCGGTATGGTTGATAGCCTCCTCGCTGATTGGGTGTGATACTAGGCGCCTAGGAATTTCAGAACGTATTTTACGAATAATATTAGGGGTTTGCTGCTTACTTATAGAACCGTGGTCCCAGGCTATTGGTTTTTGCCTTGGGTTATTCTTAATAGTTTTCCATCGACTTCGTGCCAGAAGTTAACCAAATTTAATTTCTGTTCACGTCCGTTTATACATGAAATACTCGGGGTGTAATGAGTGCGTATCAATATCATTAATAATCTTTAAACCGACTTAATTTTAGAAATATAATCAGGAGGACAATGACCTCATGAAGAAAATCTTAAAATACTCAACTTTGTGTATGGTATTCTCTAGTCTTGCGTTTGTATCGGTGACACCAACTTCGGCCGCTGACAAACGTTATACGCTTGGTAGTCTAGGGCCAGGGACAACGCCGTTTCTGGTGAATACTGCCTGGGCAAAGGCCGTTAATAAATATGTTAGTGGACATAAAATACAAGTTTCTGCTGTTGGAGCGGCCACAAAGCATCAAGTTTTAGTCTCCAAACGACGGATGGATTTTGCAATGGGAGCCCAAACATTATATAGACTTATGGCTCTCGGCATTGGTCCTTTTAAAAAATTAAAAAATGGGTTTGAAACGACTAAGAAGATAAACGCGTTATTCTCCTATCCGATAGGGGTTTACCACGCCGTTGTATATGCTGATTCCGGGATCAAGTCTTTTAATGACATCAAAGGAAAAAAGGTATTTTTGGGCCCACCTGCTGGCGTTGCAACTCGCAATATGACGATGATTGTAAAGGCCATGACAGGTTATAGTCCGGGTAAAGATTTTAAGCAGGTAAAAATGGGTTGGGGACCGGCCGCACAGGCCTTCCAAGATCGAAAAAATGAACTTTGGATTAATCCAACTGGCTATCCTTCACCAGCTATCTCTCAGCTTGCCCTAACCAATAAAATAAGGTTGTTGGCTCTTGATAAGTCTAGGTTTAAACACCCCCTATGGAAAAAATACAGAAAACAGCCCGGGCGTTTTATGGACAAGATAGACCCTAAAGTATATGGGAAAAATCTTTTGAATAAAGAACCGGTTCTTACTACTGGTGCCTATGTTGGTATGAGTGTCCGAAGCGACTTGTCCTCAGAGATGGTTTATAAAATGATGAAAGCCTTTTGGGACCATATTGATGAGGCCCATGCTCTCTCTGCGTCTTTGAAAAGTGTATTAACTCCGACTAATGCGGTCAGTTATATGGCGGGTACTGTTCATCCTGGTGCCCTACGGTATTGGAAAGAGAGGGGTGTTGAGGTAGGAAAAACATATACCGTTTCTTCTAAATTCGTAAAAAAGTTTAGAGCGAAACTTAAGAAAAAAAAGAAGTAAATCTATCCGTAGAATAAAACAGCCTACTGTTTAGTGGGCTGTTTTGTTTATTCTATCCAATAATCAGACTCGGGTTGTCCTTTTATTGTTTCTTCGGTTGACCATTCACCGATTATAACACCCCTTTTTCGCGCACCTCCGGTTCGGCGACGAACTTCTTCTTCGGATATGGTAATGCGCATCGCTTTGTTGCGTGACCAAATAAAAATTCGTTCGTGTAATTCGTCCCGTATCGCTTTGTGTTTCTTAGAAACTCCGAGGTCTTGGAATTCATTAGGGTCGTTTTCCAAATCAAACAATTGCGATTCAGAACCCTCCCAAAGTATATATTTCCATTTTTCTGTTCTGATCATATACCCTCGAGCTTGTGCTGGTTCTCTTTTGGTATAATTTCTAGCCGGTTTTGGGGAATAATCAATTTCTGAAAATACTGCTTTACGGTTTATTTCATCTACTTCCCCGTGTAGAATTGGTACAAGGCTTTGTCCTTCAAGGACATGTTCATAATCATTCAAGCCTTTTAACTGATCTAAAAATGTAGGAATCATGTCTATAGATTCGACTAATGAGGAATTTTTCATTCCTCTGGTTAAGTCAGCCTTTTTATCTGGGTCATATATGATCATTGGTACACGGACCGAACACTCGTGAAACAATTCTTTTTCACCGAGCCAATGATCCCCGAGGTAATCTCCATGGTCAGACGTGAATATGATCATTGTATCTTTCATTCGGCCATTTTTTTCCATCCACGAAAAAAGAAGCCCCATCTGATCATCTATCTGCTTAATTAGCCCCATATACGCGGGTATAACGTTGTTTCTTACCTCGTCGATTGAAAAATTTCTGCTTTCTGAATGTTTCATATGAGCGGCTATTATCGGATGAGCGTTTTGTCGTTCCTCAATTGACCGATTGGCAGGAATAATCTGATTGTGGCCATACATATTGTGATAAGGAGAAGGGACAATGTAAGGCCAATGAGGCTTGATGTATGACAGGTGCAAAAGAAAAGGTTGTTCCCCTTGTTCAGTCATGAATTCAATTGCGCGGCGGGTCATATAAGGAGTTTCGGAGTGCTCCTCTTTGACGCGTGCAGGGAGATGACTAGCGTTCAGGTACCAGCCAGATAGTATTTCTCCATCTGGCCCTTCCGCGGAGTTGGCCCAGTCGTGCCATGGATTATTTCCATCATATCCGTGCGATCGTAAATAGTTATTATATGAATAGTTTGCTTCAACATTTTGTTCTGGCCACAACCCATCATCTCTTTCAATTGGTTCGAGTCCACATTCAGATGTAAGGATGCCAAGGTCAGATAGTTTATCTACGCCTAACCTTTTCATGCTCTCTAGGTCGGGTGTCATGTGAGTTTTTCCAACCAACACACATCTTAATCCTAAGGGTCTAATAAAATCACCAATATTGGTCTGTCCGATTGATAAAGGTACTCCGTTAAAGGTTGAACCGTGGCTATGGACATATCTTCCAGTTAGGTATGACATACGAGATGGGCCACAAAGTGGGGATTGAACAAAAGCGCGTGTAAAATTTATGCCTTTAGATGCAAGTTGGTCGATATTGGGAGTTTCCAAGAAAGGATGCCCAGTACAAGATAGGTAATCCCAACGAAGTTGGTCGCACATAATGAATAGAATATTGCGTACTTTGCTCATAATCTAAATCTTCCACTTACGAAATCTCTTAGTTTCAATGACTTATAAATCTTTAGAGGGTACCGTATTCTTTAATATTTGCCACATTAATCGAAGGTTATTATATAACCTACCCTCCCTAAAAAACACCGAAAAGGATCAAAACGTAAGACAGAATTCTAAGAGTTAACACAGTCGAATAGAACAAAATAAGTACCCTAAAAGTTTAATTGGATTTCTTCCGCTTTTATCCCATATTTTCAGATTCTTTCCGTTTTTGACTTGACTTGGAGGTTTCAAAACCAAAGTTTTCTGCTGCCAGGGCGTGGCGCAGTCTGGTAGCGCACCACACTGGGGATGTGGGGGTCGTAGGTTCAAATCCTATCGCTCCGACCAATCATTTTAATGGGTCAATCC
>CAZCKO010000072.1:0-13145 GCA_964499275.1 uncultured Rhodospirillaceae bacterium | reverse complement strand
CAAGAGGAATACATAGAGCGCTCAGTAAATACCCTCTACAATCGTGCTGTCGACGCATTGGAAAATAAAGATTTTTCGGAGGCTTCAAAGTTTTTTGAAGAGGTTGAAAGGCAACATCCCTATTCCACATGGGCTACCAAAGCACAACTTATGGCAGCTTATGCCAATTACGAAGCCAGCAAATATAGTGATGCTATTATTGGACTGGATCGTTTCATCCAGCTTCATCCAGGCAATCGCGATACCCCGTATGCATATTATTTAAAGGCATTGAGTTATTATGAACAAATTACAGATGTAAGTAGAGATCAATTATCAACAGAAAGGGCGCTAAAGGCATTGAGGGACGTTGTTCGACGTTACCCTAAAACAAAATATGCCCGCGACGCCCGCCTAAAGATAGATTTGACACGCGATCATCTCGCGGGGAAAGAAATGTCTATCGGGCGCTTTTACTTAGTTAGAAAGGAATATACTGCAGCCATCAACCGCTTTCGCCGCGTCATCGAAAAATATCAAACGACAACGCATACACCTGAAGCTCTACATAGACTGGCGGAGGCTTACACCGCCATTGGCTTGGGCAATGAAGCCAAAAAAGCGGCTGCCGTTCTCGGACATAATTACCCTGGCAGCGAATGGTATATCGACAGCTATAGGCTTATGACTGGTAAAGATATTAAGAAAACGAAGAAGAAGAAGGGGTTTTTCTCCCGTACTTGGGACAAGGTTTTTTGATCTAAAATGCTCGTTTCCGTCACAATACGAAACATTGTACTCATTGACAGAATTGACATCTCCTTTGATCGAGGGCTATGCGTATTGACGGGTGAAACTGGGGCTGGAAAGTCCATTTTATTAGATGCTCTCGGTTTAGCATTAGGTATGAGAGCTAATACGAATTTGATCCGAAGTAGTGGCTGTAAAAAACAAAAGCCGGCGGGGGCCTCTGTAACTGCCTCTTTCAACCTAAGCACTACCCACTCTATTTTTTCTATCCTTTCTGAGCATGACATAGAGCTACCCAACCCAGGGGAACCTGTAATTTTACGCCGCAACCTAGATAAAGATGGTCGGGGTAGCGCTTTTATAAATGACCAACCCGTAAGCGTAAATCTTTTGAGATTAGTCGGTGAACAATTGGTAGAAATTGAGGGTCAATTTGCAAGCCAGGGATTATTGAATCAAGGCACGCATAGGGACGTTCTAGATAATTTTTCTGGATTAAATCTCCTACGCTCAGAAGTTGAGGACCTCTATAACGCTTGGCAAATTATTGAGAGAAAATTAGCGAAGGAAATTTCAGAACAAGAACAAAATCGCGCTGACGAGGATTATATCCGTCATTCACTATCAGAACTCCAAGAAATAGATCCCAAGGAAGGAGAAGAAATACAACTGTCAAAGGCTCGTTCACTTTTGATGAACGGCGAACGCCTCGTCTCCGCTATGACCGCAATAGAAAATTCTTTGTCAGGCGGTGACGGAGTTGAAGAGAGATTAACCGCGGCACAACGTATTATTTCCAAAGAAGCTGAGAGCACAACCGGAAGTCTAGAGCCGATCTTGGGCGCACTTTCAATTGCTACCGACGCTATAGCAGACGTACAGGTACTCATAAACAAAATCATGCAGGAAGCAGCGCCTGATCCAGCGAAGTTAGAAATTTGCGAGGAACGACTTTTTTCTATTAGAGCCCTAGCAAGAAAACACCAAATTTCTGTTGAAGATCTTATATCGCTCCAAAATAAATTTGAACAAAAACTCCAAAAATTTGACGATGCAAGTGGGTTATTAAAAAAACTAAAGAATGAACGCGACGATGTACATTCACTGTACAAAAAAAAGGCGACTGTCCTTAGCGAAAAGAGACGTAAAGGAGCAAAGAGGTTGGATACTTCTGTCGGCAAAGAACTGCCGCCTCTTAAACTGCAAAAAGCTACGTTTTTTACTCGCATAAAATCCATACCAGCGGAGAGTTGGGGGCCTAATGGTATAGATCAGGTTAATTTCGAAGTATCTACCAACGCCGGCAACCCTTCCGGGCCAATCGGTCAAATTACGTCTGGGGGCGAATTGGCAAGGTTTCTTCTCGCTTTAAAGGTCGTGTTAAATCAAACCAAAACAGTACCCACATTGATCTTTGATGAAGTTGACTCTGGAATTGGTGGTGCTGTCGCTGCAGCTGTAGGTGAAAGGCTCTCCAGACTAACCGAAAGCATGCAAGTAATCACAATTACCCACTCCCCGCAGGTGGCCTCATATGGAACACAACACTTGCAAATTGCAAAATCAGAAAAAAAAGGCACCGTTAAGACAGAAGTTTCGATATTATCTGCTAGTGAGAGAAAGGAAGAAATTGCAAGAATGTTGGCTGGGACAAAGATAACAGAAGAAGCCCGAGCAGCGGCAGTACGGCTATTAGATAGAGATAAACCATAGTAAACCCTGAAAATAAATGAGTGATAATTTTATAGCAATATCTGTCAAACAATTGACCTCTGACCAAGCACAGGAAGAGCTAGACCGCCTCGCAAATGAAATTTCTTTTCATGACAGGGCTTATCATCAAAAAGATACTCCGATAATTTCTGATGCGGAATATGACCTTTTAAGATCTCGAAATGAAGCAATTGAAAAGCGCTTTCCATCTCTTAAAAGAAAAGACACTCCTTCAAACAAAATCGGGGCAGCAATCACATCAGGATTTGAGAAAGTACAACACGCAGTACCGATGTTATCTTTAGGGAATGCCTTTGATGATAGTGATGTTTATGAGTTTTATAATCGTTTAAGACGGTTTCTCGGATTAGGAGGTGATGAAAGCATTAACATTGTAGCTGAGCCAAAAATTGACGGACTTTCGGTATCTCTCCGTTACGAGCGGGGATCACTTGTTTTAGCGGCGACCCGAGGTAATGGCCAAGAGGGTGAGGATGTTACTAGCAATATCGCAACCATGGCCGAAGTCCCTCAAAAGATATCCCATGGGGCACCTCAAGTTTTTGAGGTGCGCGGTGAAGTTTATATCGGGCATGATGCCTTCCAAAATTTAAACCAACAACGTAAAAAATATGAAGAGGCCCCATTTGCCAATCCCCGGAATGCCGCCGCTGGTTCTCTAAGGCAATTAGATAGCACTATAACTTCCAAGCGGCCGCTACAAATTTTTACATATTCGTGGGGGGAACTTAGTGAGCCGGTAGCAGAAACCCAATGGCAGTTTCTTGAACGACTAAAATTATGGGGATTTCCAGTAAATTCACATAGCAAATTATGTACCAATGAAGAAGAAGCTATTTCATATCATCGCCAAATAGGGGAGCTGAGAGCTAAACTTGGCTATGATATTGATGGAATAGTTTACAAGGTAGATCGTATAGACCTGCAACAACGGCTCGGTTTTGTCAGCCGCGCACCCCGTTGGGCCATTGCACATAAATTTCCTGCAGAAAAAGCCCAAACAGTCCTTAAAACAATCAGCATTCAAGTCGGGAGGACAGGAGCTTTAACGCCCGTTGCTAATCTTTTACCAATCACCGTAGGTGGTGTGGTTGTCAGCCGTGCAACTTTGCACAATGCCGATGAAATTAATCGGAAGGACATCCGAGAGGGTGATACAGTCATTGTTCAACGTGCAGGGGATGTCATTCCACAAGTTATTAAGGTCGTATCAGAAAAAAGAGTTGGTAATATTGAGCCTTTCCACTTTCCTGACCACTGCCCAGAATGTGGTAGCCCCACAATTCGACTGGCTGGTGAGGCGGTAATTAGGTGTACCGGCGGTTTAATTTGTCCTGCACAGAAGCTGGAAAGGCTTAAACATTTTGTTAGCCGCCAGGCCTTCGACATAGAGGGTTTAGGCGGTAAACACATTGATGCTTTTCAGGTTGAAGGTTTAGTTAACTCACCAGGAGATATTTTTCGGCTTCATGAAAGACATGAACAATTGAGACAGCGGGAAGGCTGGGGCGATAAATCCGTCGACAACCTGATCAAAGCAATTGAACAAAGAAGGAATATTTCATTAGATCGTTTTATATATTCTCTAGGGATCCGGCAGGTTGGACTTGCCACAGCACGACTACTCGCACTTCATTATGGATCACTTCCAAATTGGTTGACGGAGATGCAGAAAGCGGCAATAGAGCGCCAGGCGAACTCGATGGAGTCTAAGAAAGCAGAACTGATCGGTGATGCCTTTGACAGCCTGTGCCAAATCGATGGAATTGGTATTAGTATGGCGGATGATGTTGTCCGATTTATTGCAAATACCGAGAATTTAACCATAATTATGGATCTTGTTGAATTTTTGAACGTCAAAAATATCATTCCATCTGACACCAAGGAGTCAGCTCTTTCAGGTAAAATAATCGTCTTCACCGGGACACTTGAAACTACAAGTCGGGCGGAAGCAAAGGCGAAGGCCGAATCCTTGGGGGCCAAGGTCACAGGCTCTATTTCAAAAAAGACCGATTATGTTGTCGTTGGTGCTGATCCAGGGTCCAAGGCTCTGAAGGCCCGGGAACTCAGTATTTCTATACTCACGGAAAACGACTGGCACACCTTAATCAGTCAATAAATTAAATTACAAATCTTCCTGTAAGTTTGAAATTTCCACTTGAGTATTACTTGCATTCCAGAGGTTGTGTTACCTTCTCAAGCCAATTTGTCGCCGTAACATCTAAAAACGGTCCAATCGTTGAACGAACGCGGGTATGATATCGATTCAACCAGCTAATTTCATCTGCAGTGAGCAGTGACCGGTCAATTAGAGAAATATCAATTGGCGCAAGGGTCAAACCTTCAAACTCTAGCATTGGCTGCTGATTACCAACGAAATTTTCAATGGCCACTTTCCTGACGATTTGTAGATTTTCAATTCGTATACCATAAGCTCCTTCTTTGTAGTAACCAGGTTCATTTGAAACAACCATTCCAGGCCGAAGTGGAACCCCTGCTGATCTTTTTGCTATGCGTTGGGGCCCCTCATGAACCCCCAAATATGCACCAACGCCATGTCCAGTTCCATGATTAAAGTCGAGCCCTATGTCCCAAAGTGCTTGACGGGCAAGAATATCCAGCTGCCCCCCACTCGTTCCCATAGGGAAACGGACCATCGCCATCGCCGCATGGCCCTTCAAAACACGGGTGAAACGATCTCGCATTTCGTCTGAAGGAGATCCGATCGCTATCGTCCTCGTAACATCGGTGGTACCGTCGATATATTGAGCACCTGAGTCAACAAGATAGAGAGATCCGAGCTCCAGCCTCCTATTTGTCTCCGGCGTTACTCGATAGTGCACAATTGCACCATTCGGTCCTGCCCCCGAGATAGTCTCAAATGATAAGCCCCTAAACCGCTCCATCTCTTTTCTGAAATCATACAACCGATTAGCCGCGGTGATCTCATCAACAGAACCCGCTGGGCCCGCTTCCGATAACCAAGCGAGAAACCTGCAAAGTGCAACCCCGTCACGAATATGGGCATTCCGAATACCCTGAATTTCAATCACATTCTTGCAAGCCTTGGGTAATACACAGGGATCTTCCTTCTCAATTATTTTACCACCAGCCAACAGAACCTGATTGCTCACCCAAAAAGGGGTGGTATGAGGTGACAACTGAATTGACCCTTGTTGACCACACAAATTGTTTACCCTTTCTCCAAACTTTTCGACAGCCATCAGCGAGACACTATTTTCTAATGCCTCCCGTGTATCCCGTAATATTTTCCTGTGATCCATAAATAGTTCCACAGACTCATTCCTATTAAGAATGGCAAACCCTAACGCTACTGGTGTATTTGGGAGATCCCCGCCCCTGATATTTAAAAGCCAAGCAATAGAATCCGGAGAAGTTAATATTGCCGCATCTGCACCATTCTTTCTTACTATCGATGCTGTTTCATGAATTTTTTCCTTAATTGACCGTCCAGCGATAGATTTGGGGTGAGTATAAACAGGGGCTAGTGGTGGTGGTGGTTGTTGATTCCAAATTTCATCCACCGGGTTTGTATCAACCTGCACCAACTCAACTTGTATCCTACCACACTTTTCTTTAAGTCTGGCTAAATCAGAATTGGTATGAAGCCAAGGGTCAAACCCAATACGTGATCCTGAAGGGGCATGCCTATTAAGCCACCCATCAACCGACCCCTCTGGAATGTTTAAAATTTCAAATATTTTTCCATCGGTTTGCATACCTACTTGCAACGTGTAACGTCCATCGACCAAAATCGTAGCTGCATCTTTGAGGACAACCGCAATACCCGCAGAACCAGTAAAACCAGTCAACCACGCCAATCGTTGGGAGCACTTAGGCGGAAATTCCGATTGATGTTCGTCAGCCAGAGGCACTAAAAACCCATCAAGGCCACGACTACACAGCTCAACCCGCAGAGCTGCAATCCGGTCGGTTGGCGAATTTTCCTTCTCAGCTGTTAGACCGCGGACATAGTCCATAAAGTCTTGTAAAGCTTTACGTAACCCTTCAGAGGCGTTCGGCTCTATCAATCCTATCCAACTATGCGGATCGATATTTTTAGGGGCAGCGAGCTGGCCTTCGACCAATAACCGAATATCACTAACACTGAGTGTGATACCATGGGCCTTTAAATTGACGCCAAGGGTATGTTCGATGTGGTTTTGTGGTATGACTTTTTTATTCATATATTAAACATCTTTTATAACTTCCCTGAGCGTTGACCCGATGAATCTCATACACCTATACGGAAAAGATTTTTACCAGCGTCACTAGCAAGAGCACAATAACTCTCTCAAATTCACTACTTGAATTTAAAAACTAGGGTCACCCATTCTTTAACGTTTAGATGATCCATTACTGTTAACCCCACCTTAGAATATTCATTAATCACCTTCGTCGCTTGCTTTTCTAATATACCCGATAAAACAAGACGACCCCCGGGAGCTAGTTGTTTTGCTGTTTCCCGCGCTATCCGAATAAGTGGACCAGCCAAAATATTAGCAATTATAAGATCAAACGGGGTAAACGGTATAATTTCTGAAGCATCATAGAAGTCACTTTGAATAACCTTTACAGTCATCTGGCATTCATTGTTTTTTACATTATCTTTCGCTGTCATAACAGCCGCCAAGTCATTATCACATGCTAGAATTAACGCTTCGGGAATAAGCTTGGATAGGGCAATAGCCAGTATTGCTGACCCACAGCCTACATCAATTGCCGTTTTTATTCTCAACCCTGATCCAACAATCTTTTCTAATGCTAACAGGCACCCCTTTGTCGTCTGGTGCTCACCTGTACCAAAGGCTAAACCTGCATTAATTGCCAGAGGCAAACTCCCAACAGGAAAGTTTTCGTGGAAGTGGTCGGGATATATAAAAAATTTACCAGCCTTAATTGGAAGCGTCCGCGCGATATACTCGGCCTCCCAATCCACTTCATCTATAACCTTTATCGCGAATTTGGGCAAAGAAACATCGTTAGAGAAAGTCCCGATCAGTAAACGTGAGGTAAATTCAACCTCATCCGGTTCTTTTGAACAAAACCCGGTAATTTGGCGTCGGTTATCGCCCGATCTTTGATCTATGAGAATCCCATCAATAAACGGCTCCATGATTGTTTCAAAAATTGATAAGTCTGTTTTAAAATCACTATAAATTACTATTTTCCAGCTTTTTTTTGAGCTCCGCCCCATCTGTTTAAACTGGTTCCACGAAGCTACTCATTACCTTCTTGCGACCCGCCTTCTCGAAATCGATATCCAACTTGTCTCCATCAAGGGATTTCACCTTTCCATACCCGAACTTTTGATGAAAAACTCTCATACCTGTTTCGACAGCCCCTACAGGCTTAACGCTTTCAACATGTATCGCTCTACCATCAATGATTCCCGTCTCGTGATGTTTTACTCGAGAGGCTTTCATTCTTTTAAAACCTGGCCCGCGACCGACGTCCGTCCACTGTGTTACATCATCCTCAAACTCAATTGAGCCAGATATTTGTCCAGACAAATTTATTTCTGTCAAAAGTGCCACTTGGTCGTCAGGCAATTCATCAACAAAACGCGAGGGAATGGACGCTTGCCACTGATTATAAATGCGCCTGTTTGCGGCAAAGCTTATATTTGCTTGTGATCGCGCTCGAGTTAAACCGACATAGGCTAGGCGCCGCTCTTCTTCTAAAGCTGGAGCTCCTCCCTCATCCATCGCACGTTGATTCGGAAAAACACTTTCCTCCCAACCGGGGAGAAAGACGATATCAAATTCCAAACCCTTCGCAGCGTGGAGCGTCATTAAACTAACCATCTCCCCGCTATCTGAGCTACCCGCCTCCATAACCAGGCTGACATGCTCTAAAAAACCCGAAAGGTTTTCAAATTCCTCTAATGCACTTATAAGTTCACGCAGATTTTCGAGACGACCAGGTGCTTCAGGGGTTTTGTCACGCTGCCACATTTCTGTATAACCTGATTCATCAAGAACAATTTCTACCAGTTCAGTATGGGTCATAGTTTCAGCGAGCCCTGACCATCGGTCAAAATCAGTTAATAAACTGGTGATTGCTCTTCGCGCTTGTGGTCTTAATTCATCAGTTACTACAAGGCGTTTTGCAGCCTCAGGCAATGATAAAGACTGTAAACGTGACAATTGGTGAATGGCCTGCATCGTAGCAGCACCAATCCCCCTACGCGGTACATTAACTATTCTTTCAAAGGCTAGGCTGTCATCCGGTTGGTTGACTACCCTCATATAAGCGATAGCATCACGGATTTCTTGGCGTTCATAGAACCTTGGTCCACCAATAACCCGATACGGGATTCCTATCGTGATAAATCGCTCCTCAAATTCACGCATTTGAAAACTTGCCCGGACCAGAACAGCTATTTCATCTAATGAAATTTTTTTAGTATGGAGAACTTCTATTTCATCAGCTATTTGACGAGCCTCAGTTTCACCATCCCAAACCCCCCGAACACTAATTTTTTCACCCTTTTCACGATCGGTCCAAAGGGTTTTACCGAGCCTCCCCGTGTTATTGGCAATTAGTGTTGACGCAGCGGCCAGGATCTCCGGTGTTGACCGATAATTCTGCTCTAGCCGAAAAACCTCAGCACCATTAAAATCTTCCTCAAATTTCAAAATATTGCCTATTTCGGCACCTCGCCAACTATAAATGGACTGGTCATCGTCACCAACGCAACAAATATTGCGATTAGTTTGCGCTAATAATCGAAGCCATAAATATTGGGCGATGTTGGAATCCTGATATTCATCAACCAAAATATACTGGAATTGACGCTGATAATTTGAAAGTACTGTTTCGTCACTCCCAAAAATAGATAGATTATGAAGTAATAGGTCCCCAAAATCACAGGCATTAAGAGTAATTAATCTTTGTTGATAATTTTTATAAAGATCAAGGGCCTTCCCCCCCGCAAACTCATCTACTTCTGCAGAAGAAACCTTTTCAGGCACTAGGCCTCTGTCTTTCCAACGCTGAATGATTGAAAGTAAGGCGCGTGCAGGCCACTTACTGTGATCAATATCGTTAGCTTCCATAATTTGCTTTAATAGACGCAGCTGATCATCGGTATCTAAAATTGTGAAATTCGATTTTAATCCAACTTGTTCCGCGTGACGCCGCAAAATTCGGGCAGCAATAGCGTGGAAAGTACCAATCCACAAATCTTCCGCCACCGGGCCTACGAGGTTAAAAACCCGCTCCCGCATCTCGCGAGCAGCTTTATTGGTAAAGGTGACTGCTAAAATTTGTCCTGGAAAAGCCCTTCTGGTCACCAATATATGGACCAGTCTGGTCGTTAGTACCCGTGTTTTACCTGTTCCTGCTCCCGCCAAAACCAAAACGGGTCCATCCACAGCCTCAACGGCACTGCGTTGAACAGGGTTTAGTGTTGCCAAATAGGCTGGCTCGGGCCCACGCCCACTCGGGGTATTTTTTCTGACGTCCGACATAGGAACCAGCATTATAGCAGGTTCTGGTGAGTCACCACGAATATCTAATGACACCGTCTATAATGTTTTTAAGCAATTTGGTTAATTCTTCGAGTCTGGAATTTTTATTATGCCCCCACGATTTTTATTCATCTGTATAGATCGATGTTCCTTGGCCACCTCTGAAAGTAGCCTCAATTTCTCAACCGGAATAGGAGCAACCCGGCGAGTGCTAAGATCGATATGCAGTGACAAGAATTCACAAGTCGAAGCAAGATAATTTTCATTTACATTATACATTTCATGATAATGATGGAGGCGCTTCTCATCGAACCCAATTAGTTGAGATTCGATATACACCTCATCACCCTCAACCACTTCGCGGTTATAGGTAATATGGTGTTCAACAGCGAATGTACTCCCCGTCGTGGCCTCGCGATATTCTTTGCCTAACCCAACATAGGAGAAGAATACATCGACGGCATGGTCAAATACCAACGTATAATAGGCAACATTCATATGTTGGTTATAGTCTGTCCATTCCGACTGGATGACTTCCCGCCATAATTTTAAGGGAGCTGTATGTTTCATCGACTAAAATACCGCCTTATGCAAGACTTTCCCGGCATTGCGTCATAATATCCAGCACCTTGAAAGGGTCTTCAATCCGTGGAAATGTCGGCACACCCCTAGGCTCTAGGAAAGCCTTGGCAGCAGCGTTGCTATTTTCATCACCAGAAAATGAAATATATATAGGCTTCTCAGGAAAGCGATTCTTTTGCTCCACTATAAAACCGAGATCCATCTCTTCTAGTTCTTTCGTCAAAATCAAAATTGCAACAACCGCATCTACGTTTTTATCCTTCAGCAAAGCGTCCATGGACTCGCGCCAAGCAAACTCCATTCCATTGACAGTGGCAGAGGGAAATACATCTACGGGGTTTGTAATATTGATAAATGGAGGGCTGATTGTTTCAAGTCTGGCTTGTGTTTTAGTTGTCACCTCAGCAAAATCCAAACAAGTTCTTAGTTTACAAATATCTGAGAGATGAACAATAAATGCCCCCGACGGCGATACGAAGCCGACACGATTACTATTAGGGATTGGCATCATCGCCGCTGCTTTTGCTGCCAAAAATAAGTGTGTAAATTCATCAATTCGAATGATTCCAGCCTGCTTCATGGCCCCATCTAAAATTTTATCATCTGATCCCAGAGAGGCAGTATGAGACATTGCAGCCTTGGCCCCAGCCTCAGTTGCCCCGCCCTTTAGCATAATGATCGGCTTTTTTCGCGTTACCCTTCTAGCAATTTTTAAGAACTCTCGTGGTCGATGAAGACTCTCAAGATAGATAAATATCGTGCTCGTTTCTCTATCATCCTCAAGAAACTCCAAAATATCGGCTTCATCTATATCAACGGTGTTACCGAGACCCACACAACGTGCCACCCCATAATGTTCACCAGTCATGATAGAGCGCATCATAGCCCCGGTGAAATTACCCGTTTGGGCGATATAGGAAATACCACCTTTCGGAATTTTACCTAAAGGAAAAAAACTAGAAGTAAAATTGGCCGGTGTTGAAATGTGACCCGCCGTATTTGGGCCTAGCACCCTTACCCCAGTTTGTTTTATTATGCCCTTAAGTTGCGCCTGGAGATCTTCGCCCGCGTGATCTACTTCTGCAAACCCTCCTGCCGCCAAAACCACCGATTTGATGCCCTTTGCCGCGCAATCTTCTATAGCGCGCGGCGTCTGAGTGGCAGGCAGCATAACAATACCCATGTCAATCTTATTCGGTAGGGCCTCTATCGTTTGAAATACAGGTAGGTCACAAATTTTCCCACCACGTGGATTTACTGGGTAAATTTTTCCCTCAAAACCATTGGCAATGAGGTTTTCAATGACTGTTCGCCCGGGCTTTCCGGGTGTCGCGGAAGCTCCAACTACGGCTATGCTTGTTGGCGCAAAAAATAAGTCAAGTTTTGACAATTCGGTTCCATTCCTTTTTTGTTTTTATAGTTAGTAATCTAGCAGTAGTCCCTTTATCGCGGTAGCTTTTGTTCCACACAAGTAAGATTTAAAGGAGAACCCAATGCCCTATAAAGTCGTGACGCTTGATGTACAAGGGAGTGCCATGGACTGTCTTGTTTTTAAACCAAAGGCAGATAATCAGTTTCCTGGTGTCATTGTAACCCAGCATATACCCAACGCCCATGATGGGCTTGAGACAGACCCGTTCACCATAGATATTGGGGAGAAATTCGTCGCCAACGGATATGCTTGTGTAATCCCATTTATTTTCCATTGGTGGCCACCCGGTACCGATTTGACCATCAAACGAGAAGAATGGGATGATATCAAGACGGTAGATGATTTGGCCGCAGCATATGATTTGTTATTAAATACGAGTGGCGTTGACCCGGATCGTATTGCCATAATGGGCCATTGTTGGGGGGGGCGCATGTCTTGGTTAGGGGCATGCCATAATCCAAAATATAAAGTCCTGGGTACTCTTTACGGGGGACGTATCAAAATAGGTATGGGTCAAGGGAATCCTCCACCCATTGAACTGGTTAATAAAATGAACTGTGATGTCATTGGCATTTTTGGCAAGGAAGATCAGAATCCTTCCCAAAGTGATGTGGATGACCTCGGTGCCGCACTCACTGCAGAAAATATTATACATGAATTTCACAGCTATGATGGAGCGGGACACGGGTTTCAGGACTTTGTCTCGGAGGATCGGTTCCACGCTCAAGCCACAGAAGATTCATGGGAAAAACTTTTCAACTTTTTTAATGCGCGACTTAAATAGTCTTCTCCTTGACGCCAGTTAAACGGCGGTCATAATGACCTAAATTGTTCCCAGGGGTGCCTCAAGAGGAGGCTGAGATCCCGCCAAAAGAGCTAGCGATAGCTCCAACTTGCGGAGACCCTTTGAACCTGATCCGGGTTATGCCGGCGTAGGAAAAGGGAAGTAGACACCGGTAAAATCCCTTTCATTATTCCGCTGGCAACCCTAGGTAGAAAAACGTTCTTGGAGATTACATACGTGACCAAAACGCAGGTGATTGACTCTTTAATTAAATTTATCATCCGCCACAAAACCAAGGAAGATGAATTCGATACCCTGGCTCGTCAAATTTTTGAATACCAGTTCAATAATAATTTACCCTATCAACGTTTTTGTCGCCAACGAGAAA
>CAZCKO010000071.1:0-13392 GCA_964499275.1 uncultured Rhodospirillaceae bacterium | reverse complement strand
ATTCCGGGACAGTTTACCTTGCGGGCACTCTTGGGAAAGAGGATGGGATGGTGCAAAATCTTGGTAAGGTGGGTGCGGAAATTGATGAAGATGAAGCTAGTCGTCAAATGCAAATCTGTGCTCTTCAGGCCATAAACTGGCTTAAAGAAGCCACAGGGGGGCACTTAGAGAGAGTAAATGGTATACTCCAGCTCAAATGTTATGTCGCCTGCACCATAGACTTTGATGGAATTTCTCGAATAGCTGATCATGCTACTGAACTTTTTGTAACCGCTTTTGGAGAAGCAGGAAAACACCCACGAAGTGTCCTAGGCGTAATACGTCTCCCACAAGATGCGCCAGTCATGATCGACTTGATCGCTAGCATCGAAGATGAGTAAGGTCGAGCCATGCACAGAGTTAAGATACGTCAAGAAATAATTGACCGGGTTATAAAACGCCGAGGTCAATACCATTTGTTTGATTCACTTGAACCTACAAAAACAGCATTTTTAGTGATTGATATGCAAAATATGTTTTGCCAACCGAATGCCCCGGCAGAGGTCCCATTGTCTAGAAGTATTTGTACAAAAATCAATCGACTTTGTAACAAATTACGGGAATTAAATGGGTTAATAGTTTGGATTACGAGCGCTTCCGTTTATGCAAACGGGAAAAGTGATTGGGAACTTTTTCGAAAATATTTTGTATCGGAGGAAATTCGTAAAAAAACTATGGAATATATGAGACCCGATGGTCACGGCGAACAAATTTGGCATGAGCTCGATGTAAAAGAGAACGATTTAAAGCTACGTAAAAATCGATATTCAGCATTTACTCCCGGTTCATCAATATTACAAAGAGTATTGAGTAGTCACGGTATAACAAACATTCTCATTGGGGGTACTAAAACAAACATTTGCTGCGAAAGTACAGCACGTGATGCCATGATGCTCGATTTTAAAACAGTAGTGATTGACGATTGTTGCGCTGCCCTCTCCGATACCGAGCATCAATCCACGCTAGAAAACATTATCCAACAGTTTGGTGATGTGATGACCGTTGATGAAATAACGAAAGTATTAACAGAAAAATTAAAATAACCCTTTTATCTTAATAAAATCTGTATCACTAAAATTGGTCACATCGAAACTGTATATAGGGTAATCTATGAAAATCTAGTGCCTATTTAATATTGACTTTTGTTAGTCATTATTCGGCATTTTTTTGAAAGACATTAGTTATGAACTTTTTCGCAGAATAAGTAGTGATTACTCTCGTACCAGATCCGAGCAATCTGCAGCCCATTGTCACTGATGAATCAGCAAATGTTGGGCGACAAAGAATGATCGAGGCCATCGCACGCGAAATAGACTCTGCAACCGCTAAACTAGTTGTAACCGCGTTGAATGAGTACCCCACTTCGCATCTATTTGAAGTGGTTTTTAACTACAGCCCTTTCCTAACTCAATGTATGTTGGCAGATCCTGGTTTTATAGCTGAGATATATACTAACGGCTACAAACCTACCTTCAAAATGGTTCTAGATTCCATCTCAGACAAGAACCTCCTGAAACAAGGTGAAGTAACTGTTGCCAGGATACTAAGGAAAGCTAGGCGCCGAGCTTTTCTAACGATTGGCCTCGCAGACATCTCAAATGCCTGGAATGTTGTAGAAGTGACTAAGGCGCTAACAGAATTTGCAGAACAGTCCATTTGTCTGGCTTCAGAAACGCTATTGCTAGACAGCTATAAAAATGGCGAGATAGAGATACCTTACCCCTCGGAGCCTGCGAAACATAGCGGCTTCATCATACTCGCAGTGGGAAAGCTCGGTGGAGCAGAATTAAACTACTCAAGCGATATCGACTTAATTCTTCTTTTTGACCCGGATAAAGTGAACTACATAGGACAAAATTCACTCCAAGAGTATTTCGTCCGCCTCGGGAAGCGTTTTGTAAAAATTTTACAAGAGCATACTAAAGATGGTCACGTCTTTCGCACTGACTTACGATTGCGTCCTGATCCTGGCTCCACCCCGATTGTAATGACAACACAGGCCGCGGAGGCTTATTACGAAAGTATGGGTCAAAATTGGGAACGCGCCGCAATGATCAAAGCACGACCGGTTGGCGGCGATATTGAGGCTGGACAAAAATTCATTAACTATTTGCGTCCATTCATTTGGCGTAAAAGCCTAGATTTTTATGCTATCCAAGACATTCATTCCATTAAGCGTCAGATTTATGCAAAACAAGGTAGCGATCAGATTAAAGTTGGCGGTCATAATATTAAGTTAGGACGAGGTGGAATTCGTGAGATTGAATTTTTTACGCAAACGCAGCAACTAATTTGGGGTGGCCGGCAACCAGATTTGCGAACGCCGCAAACCTGCAAAGCCTTAAAAGCTCTGACGAATGCAAACCTCGTAGATGCCAATACAACACAGGATCTAATCGAGACCTACGAATTCTTAAGAACCGTTGAGCATCGCCTTCAAATGATAGACGATCAACAAACCCATACCATCCCAAAAGAGACCGAACGCATTGATAAATTTTCGAGATTTATGGGATTCCCTAAAGCGAATGATTTCATAAATGCAGTTTCTCGCCGGTTGCAAACAGTAGAAAACCATTATGCGGGCCTATTCGAAGAAGCCCCGCCGCTCAGCACTGTCGGGACTTTGGCATTTACGGGAGAGGAGGATCACCCTGACACACTAAACACCCTATCTTCTATGGGGTTCTTAGATTCTTTGTCTATCTCGGCGGTAATTCGAAAATGGCATCATGGCAGATACGCTGCTACCCGGTCTTCACGTGCACGAGAGCTTCTGACTGAGATTATGCCATCGCTCCTCGAAGCGTTTTCAAAAACACATAACCCAGATTTAGCTTTACTGCGCTTTAACGACTTACTCGCATCTTTGCCAGCCGGAATACAAATCCTCTCGTTACTGCACGCCAACCCTTCACTTTTAACGCTATTAGCTGAGATAATGGGTTCTACACCATTCTTAGCGGAGACGCTTCGGAAACACCCTATATTATTTGATTCAATGATAACTGCTGATTTTTTTGAATTCCAGATCGATAAAAAAACATTGGCAAGGGATCTGGACGTAGCTTTCGAAGAAGCGCGCGATTTCGAAGATATACTTTCAATATTATGTCGACAAATAAACGACTGCCAATTTCAGATCGGCGTACACATCCTAAGCGGGCGTTTAAAGCCAACCGAAACAGGACGTAGTTTATCCGACATCGCTGACACGGCATTAGCTACTCTATACAAACCTGTCGAAGAAGCGTGGGCGGAAAGGCACGGACGCTTTAACGATAATGAAATGGCGATCCTAGCAATGGGTAAGCTTGGCGGACAGGAAATGACCCTTGGGTCTGACCTCGACCTTTGTTTCATATATCAAGACACCAGCCAGCCAGAATCAAATGGCCGTCACCCGCTCATGCAAACTACCTATTATAATCGTCTTGGCCAGCGCTTCCTGGGCATTCTCACGTCACAAACCAGAGATGGTTCACTCTACGAGGTAGACATGCGGCTTCGTCCTAATGGGGAAGCGGGCCCCCTTGCTTCTGCTTTGACGACATTCCAACACTATTATTCGGAAAATGCTTGGACTTGGGAACATATGGCACTTACCCGTGCCCGCATCGTATCTGGAACATCGTCTCTAACTGCTAAAATTGAAAATACTATACAAGCCGTTCTCACCACACCTCGAGAGGGAGAAAAGCTAACCTTGGATGTTTGTAGTATGCGCTCACGTATTGAACGCGAGCGTCCCGAAAAAAGTTTTTGGGATTTAAAGAATAAACGTGGAGGCCTGATCGATATCGAATTTATCGCACAATACCTATTACTGCGATATGCGGAAAAAGAACCAGAAATCATAGCAACGAATACAAATGACGTACTTAACAACCTCTTAAAATTTGACTACCTATCTCTCCAACATGCCAAAAGCTTAATCGCTTCTTTAAGATTTTATCAAAATTTGCAAGGCGCATTACGACTGTTATTTGGTAAAGATATTAATGAAGGCATGGTTACTGAAGAAAACCAGGATCTTCTTGCCGTTTTATGTGACATGAAAAATGTCAATTCCTTAGAGGAAAAATTTGTAGACACAACTTCGGATACGTTTGCAATCTTCCGTGAACTTATAGAACACCCTGCAAAGAGCCTCTCAAAAAATGGAAATCATCCCTAACATTCAACCCTACACTAACTGCACCACATGAAAATAGGATCAATATTTTCATTTAAAACACCAAGTTCAGGCACGGGGATATGTGTGACTTATTTGCGGAGATATAATTTATTCCCTCTAAATTCGAAAGAATTGAACTGCTCTAAAAATGCCATTCCTAGCAGAGATACCGACATTTCAGATTGATTGATTGAAACTTTAACCTCTAGAAAATTAAAGGGTCCAATAGATAAGACCTTGATCCAATGATGAGCACCCAAACCTATACCATTGGCTGTTTGATATCTTTGGGTAAATCGCAATTTCTTTAAATCAATACCAATTCGTTGGGCGGCTTGAGGACTGATTGTTATATCACTAGCCCCCGTATCAATCATAAACCGAATTCGCTTTCCATTTGCCCATCCATTTATATAGAAATGCCCGTCAGCACTTGCTGTAAGCATGACCTCACCGACCCCCGAAGTGGTCGTTTGGCCGGGTATCACTTCTCCACCAACCCGATAAAAAATATGGGAAATTTCACCTCGGTAGGTGTACCCTAGCAGTAAAATCCCTGCCAACGCCGTCCAGATAGATATATTACGAATAACCTCTCCGACTTTTATTTTTTGAACATAAAGCAAACCACTAGAAACAAGTGCCAATATTCCAATGAGTCTCACTATCTCAATATAAGTATCGTTACCGGAGAAATTTTGATCTGGAAATAAAGCGAATAAAGCCCATAGGAGCAATCCTACGAAAACAAATAACCCTAGCCACAAAATAACACCCAAGGGAAAACCCGAGTTTTTTTTATCTTGATGCCACGGACCCTTTTTTTCAGTCATAAGATATAATGAAGGACAGTAAAAAAAATCCACCAAATTCCATGTTATAAATTCCAAAGGTATTATTCCGGTGCCTTAATATCTAGGAAAGATATAAAAGAAGACATTTTCCGCAGTAAATGGTTTGATGTATCAAAGGAAATAATCACCGAATGGCCTAACCTTCTTCATCTGATTTTTATTTAAACAATGCCTGAAAATTTATTATTAGGGGAAAGACAAATACCTCGAATTGGCTTTGGCACGCTTTACATAACTCAACAGCGTGGCTTTGGCCAACCACGGGAAAATGCGATAGACATATTAAAAGAAGCAGCTGAGTTGGGAATAAAGTTTTTTGATACTGCGGATTCATACGGTAATGGTTCAGCAGAAGAAGCTATACATGATGCTTTATATCCATATGACGGACTAATAATAGCTACGAAAGGTGGCTACCGTCACCAAAGTATGGGGACTTGGCTGCCAGATGCACGACCAAGCCATCTTCGAAGCGCTTTAGAGGGTAGTTTAAAACGGCTCAGACTTGAAACAATCGATTTATATCAGCTCCACTGCGTTGACAGCAAAGTACCCTATTCAGATTCTATTGGTACTTTAGTAGATATGAAAAATGAAGGTAAAATTCGTTATATCGGGGTATCAAACGTCGGTCTTACCCATCTGAGAATAGCAAGGATCGAAACCGAGATTGTTTCAGTTCAAAACGCGTTTAATATTCAACACGGAGCGAATTCGGAAGTTTTGGATTACTGCACAGAAAACAAAATGCCATTTATACCTTGGATGCCTTTGGGTGACGGGGGAATACCCTGGACTGAACCTGTTTTAAGTAAGTTAGCCCAAAAATATTCTCTAAGACCTGCACAAATTGCCCTCGCCTCTTTGTTTCATATATCTCCGATGATTCTGCCCATTCCCGGCACCAGTTCGTTAAAGCATCTCCGTGAAAATTTTGCTGCGGCCTTTATAAATTTAGAGACGGCCGACCTTAATTTGTTATGCCAACGTTATCGAATTAAAGTAATGTTATAAAAACACAAACGTCTTTTATAGTTATAGACTTTACTGCACTTATAATCCAAGACCTGCGATGATGAAGGGAGCATTTCAATAAAAATATTCCTTCAAGTGGGCTAATCCTGGGTACTACGGGTGTCGTCTCTTTTTTTTACTGACTTTGGTTAACCTCCTAAACTTTAACGTGCCGATAATCATTCCAAAATTTGCCATTCAAGCTTATAGTGCCATTATTCTCTCGTTCATCGGCGGAGTGCAGTGGGACATGACAATCCAAATCGCTGAAAATAATAAAAGCTTGAGGTTGGGTCTAACTCTTTCAGTAATTCCTTAACTCACTGGGTGGTTTAGCTTGTTAGCTGGGACATTAACTGGATTTATTTTAATGACCGGCAGGTTTTTATTAACCCTTGCCTTTGACACCAGAATATCAACATTGAATTTGACGCCAACTTGGTATCTAAGTTTGCAGGGACCTCTTACAGGAGTTGCTGTAACGTGTTTGGTAATCAATATAGCTTATTGGTAAATCTAAAAACTAATCATAAAAAGTTGTCGATATCTCAAAGAATAAAAATAAAATAAAATTATTAATTCGAAAACAGGGGGCATGCAATTTTAACACTTTATGACTTTGGTAATTCGGTTTGCTGTCAAAAGGTCCGCATTACACTTTGCGCTAAGGAACAGGTCTGGGAAGCAATATCTGTAAACCTTTTTAAGGGCGAACAGTATGAACCAAAATATCTTGGCCTCAATCCAAAAGGTGTTGTTCCGACACTTGTACATGATGGGAAATCAGTGACCGAGTCTACGCTTATCTGCGAATATATTGACAGCGTATTTCCGAATCCACCGCTTGTTCCGTCCGACCCATTGATGGGTAGTCAAATGAAAACCTGGAGCAAAATGGTGGATGAAGGGTTGTTTGAAGGCGTCGCTGCCATAAGCTTTTCCGCTATGTTCCGTGAGCGTATGAAAAATGCGCCAGAAGAAATACGTCAAGCTCGTTTTCGGAATGTCGGGGACCCACGCCGCCGCGATCGTATGGAGTCAACATTAGAATATGGTGTCAATTCTCCTTATGTACTTCAGGCTGTTTACGCTTATGAAAAGGCATTTCACCTCATGGAGAAGTCGCTGTCAGGTGGAAGCGCGTGGATCATGGGTGACAATCCAACACTAGCTGATATTTCCTTAATGCCCTTCACTGCTCGGCTCGATTATCTGGGCTTGATCGATGTCTGGCTTACAGAACGCCCACACACAAAAGCATGGTGGAATAGAGCTAAAGAATGGCCCAGTTATCAACGCGGGCTGGCCAACCTTATAACTGAGGCAGAAATCATTGAGATGAAGAATCATGGTCCAAAATTAAGGAAAGATATTGCTGACCTTCTTACTACGTTACGAGATGGTAGCTGGCATAAATGATTTTTCCCAACCTTTAATGCCAAGTTCATCATTAGTGGACCTCCCTAAATATAAAACCCAACGAAAGTTAAAGTGAGAGTAAAAATTAAATAAATAAGGCTGGAAAATTGTTCAGTAAAAAATTAGGTATTAATATGCGAAGAGTTTACTAACTTTCTTATTTTTTTTTTACTTTTACGACTCCATTGTAGTAATCCGCCGCATGATTCTAGGCTCGTTTAGATCATACCTTTTGCCACGGTGGAGAGTCATACGATTATCCCAAATTACCAGGTCTCCCTTGGACCATTTATGGGTAAAACAAAAACACTTTTGAGTGGAATGTTCCAATAATTCAGAAACAAGAAGTCTTGCTTCTGGGTCGGTCATTCCTTTTATAGAACGAATATGAACAGGTGGAAAAACCACCTTTCTTTTAGTGATAGGGTGGTTACGTACCAACGGCCAATATGCTGGTGGCGATGCAGTTATTTCAGCTGATGTATATTTCAACCCAAGACTAATTCTGGAATGAAAAACGTGATGTTCAGCTATGAGCCCATTGATAATCTTTTTGAGGTCATCAGACAACGCATCATATGCTGCACGAAGATCAGAAAATTCTGTATCACCCCCCTCTTTCGGAATTCTACGCGCGGACAAAAATGAATACTTTGCTACCGACTTCATGAAAGAGCTATCAGAGTGCCAGAACTGGTTTGCTATCTGCGATCCCAACCTGCGTCCATCGCGTTCAAGCATTTGACCATCATCTGAAACATTACTTATGGGCACCAGAGATTTGTTAGCTGGCCCCCCCTTACCCCTTACCTTTGAAAGAAGGGAGACTTCAATTTTGCCAAAATTTTCGGCCAGACTAACTTGCTGATCATCATTCATAGGACAATCACGCCAAATTAGGACGGAATAAATATCCAGTGCTGACTCTATCGCCGCAATTGTTTTTCTTGAAAGTTTAGCGGCCAAATCTATGCCAGATGCATATGCACCAAAACCATCATTTATAGGCCTTAAACCTATTTCCATAATGACACCCCAATTTTATCCAGCTCATTTGGTAAGTTAAAGCTTAAAACCTGACCGCTACGGATGGCAAGTTAAACGAGTTCTTTAGCAATACTAAAATAAAAAGTTTCAGCTATTGGCTTAATTTCCTGTCCGGATTGGAAATTTTACGATCCCTTTTTTCGAACCAGGCGTTTAGGAAAACGCCGACAAAAACTACTGTCCCGCCTAACCAAATCCAAATTGCGGGTAATTCCGAGAAAAACAACCATCCAGCAAGCCCCGCAAAAACAAGTTTCGTAAAATCTGCAGGCAGAACTACGGTAGCATCAGCTTCCCGGAACGCCTGAGCGAGAGCGAGTTGTGTAGTGCAACCAAAGATTGCAATAAGCACCATCATGAGAAGTTGGTCAAAAGTCGGCCACTGCCAGAAAAACAGGGCGGCGATTAAACAAACCGGAAGTTGTAATAGCGATGCGTAAAGTGCGATAGTCGCCGGAGAATCTGTTCGCGATAATACCTTAATTACTACCAGCGCCAAACCCCACATTGCAGAGGATAGTATAAGCAGTATCGACCCGATGCTAATTTCTACCGCCCATGGTCGCAAAATTATCAAAGCTCCTACAAAACCGATCGTAAGTGCCAAATAGCGGGCTTTTGAAACCCTTTCGCCGAGTAAGATGATAGCGCCAACTGTGCCGATCAATGGGGCTGTAAACGTCAGGGCGACAACTTTGGCAAGCGGTTCCATGGTAAGCGCTAAAAAATACGCTAACATCGCAAAAACATTAAGAATAGCGCGCAGACCCTGAAGTGGTAAATTAGCCGTGCGGAACGGATTGGTTCCAGGACGAACAAATAGCGGTATCATAAGACAGATGCCAATAGAATGACGGAAAAACGCTATCACGAACGGATGTATTTCATCAGAAATTTGGCGTATAGAGACATTCATTGCTACCACACCCAACGCTGATACCATCATCAGTAGGACACCACGTAATGAAGGAGGCACAGCGGCATGGGCAACGGCAAAAGGCCTCAAAAAAGGTTTCATTGAGAGTTCTCTCGGAAAAATCTGCTTCTAGAAATTTTTATTAAAAACAAACTAACTGACAGTCATGGATAAGAAATCTACCTAACAATAGTTCAAAATATTTAATGAACCAAATAAACCTAAAAAAACACGATACTTAGAATTTTTTATAGAAGACCTTGCGATGATGAGCCCAAAAACACATACTCATTTTGATATTTAACAACCGAAAGGAGGTGATCCAATGTCTCATTGTCTCAAGGTGTGGTCCTCGACTGCAAGGATTTGGATCGTCGCCTCTGACGAGGTTCGCTTCGGCTGATGTGACGCATTTGGTCCTTGTTTGGACCGTTTCTGACAATGGAAGGGTCACTCATTGGGTGACCCTTCGTCTTTCCAAATAAATAGTTAGGTTAATCAAGGTTCTATAATTATATGGGGTGAATAAGTCGCACAAGAATGGAAAGAAAACCGACCTATCAAAAAAGACTTGCAGATCATGTGGTCATCTATTCACTTGGCGCAAGAAATGGAAAAAAAATGGAATCATATTGCTTATCGTTCTGAACGGTGTCGTAGAATTAAAGAGAAATAGCAATAGGCCAGCAATTAATTAGGCTATACTTAAAAGGTTAAGTTTAGTTAAAGCTCGTATCAAAAAATTAAAATGATGTTAATCCATGCCGACCGTTTCTGTAGTAATTCCAACTTTTAACCGAGAGAGTTTCATCTCAAAATGTGTCGAATCTGTTATGTGTCAAACAAGACAGCCTGATGAAATTATCGTGGTTGATGATGGTTCAGTTGACAATACATGGAGTATTTTAAAAAAAATTGGCTTTACTAATGATGAATATATGCAAACGCCTTATCGATATATATACCAGAAAAACAAGGGGGTTAGTTCTGCCAGAAATATTGGCATTAAAACATCAAATTTTGAGTATGTCGCTTTGCTTGATTCAGATGACCTTTGGAACAAAGATAAACTTGAAAAACAATTATTAGGCGTCAAAAACGAAAATTATCGTGCTCGACTTAGCCATACTGATGAAATTTGGGTTAGAAATGGAATCCGAGTAAATGCCCATAATAAACATAAAAAAAGCGGGGGCGATATTTTTGAGAAATGCTTAGAGCTATGCTGCATTTCTCCAAGTTCGTCATTGATTCACAGATCTGTTTTTCAAGATTTTGGATATTTTGATGAAAAATTACCAGCTTGCGAAGATTATGATTTTTGGCTGAGGTTTAGTGCCTATGAGAATGTTCATTACCTAAACGAGGCATTGTTAATAAAATTTGGTGGTCATGACGACCAATTATCTAAAACCCATTGGGGAATGGACAGATTCCGAATATACGCCCTTGAAAAACTTTTGGGAGATAAAGGACTAGACCCACATAAAAGACAAGAAGCCCTCAAACAGATTATTTTTAGACTAGAGATATTAATCAAAGGTTCTCTTAAACGAAATAAAAACGAATTTGCTAACGAGATGATGATAAAAAAAATTGGTTGGGAGGAACAACTTTAAAATGAAACGAGACGCGGACAGTGAAAATCTCCTGGAAACTGATATAGAGTTATGTTGGGTCATAGCGTTACGCTCCGAGGCAAAATCGGTAATAGACGCCTTCAACATGAGTATTGTTTCAAATGAGTTACTGTTTCCCGTATATGTGAATGCCGACAAAGGACATGCCCTCGTCATCTCAGGAAAAGGCTCCGCCAAATCTGCAGCTGGCGCTACATACCTAAAGTCATTTCTTAACGTCAGAAGCTATGCAGCATGGATAAATTTTGGCATTGCAGGTTATTTTAAAGAACCAACCGGAAAATTATATCAAGCCTTAAAAGTCCAAAATCATGACAATGGTAAAGCGTATTTCCCGGGGTTACGTTTCTCTGAATTTGTTGATGGATCTGCCCTTTCAACGGTTAGCAAGCCAGAGCACCTTTTCCCTAATCAGGTTCTTTACGACATGGAAGCAGCCGGATTTTGTGAGCTGGCTCCTACATTCAGTTGCAATGAGCTGACTTATGTTTTCAAGGTTGTTTCAGATACCCCTAGTACACCTGACTCTTTAGTTACAAAAAGTATGGCAACCAAACTTATAGAAAAAAATATAGGAACAATGTCGAAACTTGTTGGGGCTATTGGAGAACTAGTCAAAGATGAAAAAAATCGATTAGCAATACCTCCTGAGGTAAATCATTATTTGGAAAAATTTCACTTTACAGAGAGCAATCGGGTTAAGTTCCACCAAGTTTACAAAAAATGGCAATCAACTTTTCCCAATAAAACCTTAGATGCCCTCAACTGTAAACTGAACACCGCGAGAGAATTAATAACCCGCCTGGAAAAAGACCTTTTAGACGAAGTCAAAGATTGGAATTTGGAGTGATAAAAACAGTTTACGTTGAAGAAAAAATACTGGATCACCCGATTACGAAAAGTGTTATCAAATCTGTTCCAAAGGCGGACATAATAGAAATAACCCGCTATCAGGAAATATTTAACAAAAGATATCAAAACTTCAGGCTCCAGAAAAAAAACCCTAGCCTTATACTTGCAAAAAAATATGACAATTTTGTTTTGCAAGTACCGCACGGGTTTGGCATGGACGCTCAAAGGAATTTTTATTTTTCTCATATGTATAATTGTATATACGATTGCAGATATTGCTTTTTGCAAGGGATGTATTCATCAGCAAACTATGTCTTGTTCGTAAATTATGATGATTTTTTTGAATCTATTTCGGATACCATTGAATCCCATGCTAGTTCTTCTCTTACTTTTTATTCAGGCTATGACTGTGACTCTCTAGCTTTCGATAAAGTGAGTGGGTTTGCAAAACACGCTTTAGATTTTTTCAGTAAACAGCCTTCGGTAGAACTTGAGTTGCGTACAAAGAGCATTGTGACAAGCCCTCTAATGAATCGGAATCCAATTAAAAATTGTATAGTTGCCTTTAGTCTCTCCCCTCAAAAAATTGCAAGTATCCTGGATAATAAAGCGCCAAGTATTGTAAGGCGAATCAACGGGCTCAAAAAGTTGGCTAACGCTGGTTGGTCTATAGGGCTTAGATTCGATCCGTTAATTTATTGTTCCGGTTGGGAAAATATGTATTCAAACCTTATTACTGATATTATGCATGATTTGAATCCTTCCAGCTTGCACTCAGTCAGCTATGGCCCGTTAAGGTTTCCGAAAAAAATGTATAAGAAAATTTCGAGCCTTCATCCGGAAAATAAATTGTTCTCCTTCCCTATGATGGAAAAAGGTGGAATTGTCTCTTACGGAGAAGAAATTGAAAACTTAATGACAAGTTTTTTAAAAATGGAACTTAAAAAATATACAACACAGAATAAAATCTTTCGTTGTACAATATAACGTAAGATAGGAAAAACTCTTGGCAAGGAAAGCTGCATTAGTAACAGGAAGTTCGAGTGGAATAGGCAAAGCTATAGCCACTAGATTATTACGCGACGGGATACAAGTGATAGGGCTTGCTCGCGATCACAGTAAGTTTACCCCTAACGAAGATATATATCATCCGATTACTGTCGATTTATCGGATATCACCGAGCTTGAACAAACAACTCATAACATCTTAAGGCAATACCCTGAAATTAGCGTATTCATTAGTAATGCCGGATATGGGAACTTTAAAAACTTGGAGAATTTTTCAACATCACAAATTAGGGAGTTTTTCAATGTTAACCTAATCTCTCAAATAATTTTGTGCCGTCATATCACTAGTCACTTTAAAGGTAATGGCGCTGGTGATGTTATAATTATGGGGTCTGAAGCAGCATTAGCAGGAAAAAGAAAAGCGAC
>CAZCKO010000070.1:0-13891 GCA_964499275.1 uncultured Rhodospirillaceae bacterium | reverse complement strand
AGAAGTCCAATGTTGCTTCACATCCTAATTAACCTTCTGAGTTCTCTTGTTTGAATGGGTCAAGACTATTGGATCGATAGTATTATGGGGGCACCCCCATTTATGGAGTTTTAGTCTCTATCATGCCCTGAACCCGGGAAGGCTTGCCACCCGAAAGCACGATCATGTGGGCAAAGCTGGCCCGTCTACGTCATCGGGTGGGATTGCCTTGGTTATCTCTTCCGATATTCCCAGCTCCTCGACAAGGATTCTGTTGCGTTCGTCGATAGTGATTTCGGCCTTAGTTACCGAGTTGTCCGCGGAAACCTCTATCCGGTTGCCGCGACCTACGATGACCAAGGAACCGGGAAACCTGCGGGAGACAATTAGTGCATCGTTGAACGGAGAGCGGTCGAGTTCCCTAACTGTGGACAGGGCGTAGCTCTCAAGAAAAAAGGCATGATCGACGAAACAATTTTCTAAATAAAACCGAATTCTCAACGGATCCTGCCGGTTCGATCCGGGGAAACTTTGTAATTCGAACCCGCCAGGCACGGGGATCGATTGCGTGGCATGAATGCTGTTGCCAGCTGATGCGAGTTGTCCCGGGACGATGGGTAAAGCCGTGAATGACCCTTGTTGGGGGTCCACCAGGAAATCGGCGCCGTCTACACGCGCAATCACCGAAGCATGATTTCGGTCGTACTCAATACCTTCCCTTATCACACAGCCGGTTGCGCGTTTCGCATCAAAGCCCAATGCGTTGAGCAAGGTGCACAAACCTCCACTAGTCGGAAAGCATGTACCGCCGGTCCCGTGTGCCAGCCAGTTTTCAAAAAACTCCATCGGATCCCCACCGGTGACCGGCGTACTTTGCTTCCCCGTAAGCCAGATCCGTTTTTGGATGTTGTCTCTGGGTACGTAGCCGCAATATGCCGCGTAAACGCGGTTCAGACCAATGCGGTTGCATTCCGGCCTTTCAGTTAGACCGAGTTTTGTAAGTATACGCACCAAAATTTCAGAGGTTAGCTCGGGCTCTGAATCGGCGATGTCTGTCATGGCGTTGACCTTGTAAGTCAAATTATGCGGCGCATCTGATCGTTGATTCGCAGACTAATCCGCAAGTTTATTATGCCCAAAGCAGGGAACTAGAGAAATATCTAATTTAGGTTCCGGCGAATGCCCAGATGTCTTCCCCTGTATAGGCGGTATGTTGGAGTTGCGTTACTGGCGCGTCTCGGCAAATTTCTCTATGGAATACGAATGCAGCGAAAGCCTCTCTCTTGCCTATGAATTATCCGAGGAGCCCAATTGCTTGGCACGGCAGATTGGTCCATCCTACAACACTGTAAGCTTCTCGATATTTAACCGGAGCGCAAGCCATTGGGCTATAATTTGTCGATCAATGACCGAAACCTATGATGTGATAATCGCTGGCGGTGGACCGGTTGGGGCGGCACTTGCGGTCAACCTGGGCCTCAGAGGCATCACTTGCGCGCTTATAGAACGGCACGAAGAGCCACAGCGTATTCCGAAGGGTCAAAATTTGCTGCAGCGCTCCGTTGAGCATTTTTGGTTCTGGGGACTTGAATCAGAGTTGCGTGATGCGAGGGTTATGTCCCGCGACTTCCCCATGAGCGGCGTTGTTGCCTATGGTTCATTCGAAACCGATTGGTGGTACGCACCACCGCTCAGGGAGCTTCTGAACAAGTATTTCCTACTGAAGAATGAACGCCTTCCACAGTATCAGCTCGAAAACGTCCTGCGGCGCAAACTTCTAAAGCTCGAGATGGTCGAAACGCTGTTTGGATGGACGGTAGACGACGTTTCTCAAGATGCTAGTGGTGTACAGTTTCAAGTCTCTGACGTTAAGGGCAACAGCCAGCGGACCGTACAGGGGCGTTTTGCCGTGGGCTGCGATGGTAGTCACTCATTGGTGCGGGAAAAGATCGGTATCACCCGTGGCGGTGACGACTTCGATCAACCAATGGTGCTCGCGGTTTTTCGCTCCGCGGAACTCAGCCGGAAACTGGCGGAGCGGTATCCCAAACGTTCTACCTACCGCCTGATGGATCCTGATTTAAAGGGGTATTGGAAGTTCTTCGGCCGGGTCGATGAGGATGAAAGCTGGTTTTTTCATTCTCCGGTCCCCGTTGGCACCACGCGCGAAAGCTTCGATTTCGTAAAATTGCTGCATGATGCAGCCGGTTTTGAATTTGGTGTTGAATTCGATCACGTTGGATTCTGGGATCTCAGGATATCGGTGGCTGACCGTTACCGCGTTGACCGGGTGTTTATCGCGGGAGACGCCGCCCATAGCCACCCGCCCTACGGAGGGTATGGCCTTAACAATGGACTGGAGGATGCGGTCAATCTCGGTTGGAAGTTGGAGGCTCGGCTTAAAGGCTGGGGCAATGACAACCTACTCGACAGCTACACTGCCGAACGCCTGCCGGTGTTCGTAGAGACGGGGCGCGATTTCATCGCAGGTCTTATCGAATCTGACCGAAAGTTCTTTGAAATTTACGACCCAAAGCGCGACCGTGCCGCTTTCGAGAAGGCCTGGAAAGAAGAACACGCGGGGTCAGTAGCGCATCGCGTGTTAGGTTATGAACCCAACTATGAAGGCTCTCCTGTGGTTGACGGACCGCCATCCGGGGTCTGCAGCGCGCACGGCAGTTACAGCTTCGAGGGCCGGACCGGTCACCATCTGCCGCCGCAGCTACTTTCCAGCGGTCGCAATGTCTATGAGGATTTGGGCCAGGGATTTACGCTGCTGGCATTTGACACGTCGGATGCGGAGGTGTCGCAGATCGAAACCGCCGCCAAGGTCGCCAGAATGCCTATGAAGACCGTCCTGGACAGCTATGCAGACGGGCGAACTGAATACGGGCGGAAAATGATACTGGTCCGACCGGACCAGTATGTGGCCTGGTGCGGGGATTCCGCGCCGGAAGATCCTGCTGCCTTGATCCGTAAGATAACCGGCAATTAAACCAGGACTAATTTAGTTCCAGCAGACGAAGCCGTTCGCAGTCCCAGTGCCGGCATCGGAGCGATAGCACGGCACATAGTCAATGATGTCGCCCGAAAGGTCGCTATCAAACAAAACCCCGGCCGCGACAATCCAGTTTCGGAACTCGGATGATCCCGACTGAAGCAGCACCTGTTCAATACCGCAAAGCGCATCCGCATCCCGATTGCAAAGCGCATCAAGAAATCGAGCGTCGAGGTCCTCATCGATACAAAAATGCGACATGCCGCCTGATCCGACCACTGCGACCCGCGCTTCTGAGTCCCAGCCTCGGATGGCACGGCCGATCATGCTACCAAATTCAAAACACCGCCGGGCGGTGGGTTGATTGGGAGGAAAGAAAGTATTGGCGATGACCGGTAAAGTTGGCACGGCCTTGTCCCGCATAATACGGCGTAGGATGAAGCTGAATGCATGGGGAGTTCCCGCATGGCGGTGGTCTTCATGGGTTGGCCAGGCGTTAGATGCAGCCACATCGAACCCGTCCACCATTGCCTGTTCGAACACTTTTTCAGCAAGCACCGGTGCGCCGGGATATTCCGTGCGGCATTCCGGTCTGTAACCCCATTCGGCTTCCTCAATACCTGGCGGCAATTGCGCTTTTTGTTCGTCGGTCAGCGGCACGTTATAAAAACTGTCACCGTGATAGACCGTAAAGGTCGGCTGGATTTCCTCTAAAAACAATTCACGCTGGTCGTTGCCAAGAATGACGCAGAAGTCGGGCTTCGCGTCATCCCATTGCGCGCCCAACTTCGTGATTGCTGCCTGGCAGGAATCGTAGCGGCGCTGCCGTTCAGCGTCGGTGTGTTTTTCTGAAATATTCTCATCGGCGCGGCGCTCGACTAGTTCGTCAAAGGAGAGCTCTTCCCCCTTAAACCAATGCTTGCGGGCAAGATCGGCCTTAACCCTTCCAACCCATTGGTCGGGTGTCGTGTTAAGCGTCGGACCGTGGGTCGTCCACATGCCAAGAACAATTTTAGCCATCGGTCGCCTCCGTTTTGTTTCAGCATCATCTCATAATCGGCGCCCATTACCTTACTCACAGGATCACTACGCCGAACAGCCATCGCCATCATTTTTCCCCAGTTAAGTCAGCAAAGGTCTCTGAGGTTTGATGGGGGTTCTTCTATTTCTAGAATTAATCCATAGTAAGATTGATCAAGAGTTATACCTAATACATGAAACACTTGGGAGAAAAAACTTGAACAATTACCATGATGGCGGCGAGGCAATTCTCGAGGCGTTTCGCAATCTCGATGTGGATTACGTCATTTCCTCTCCTGCGAGCGGTGTTGATCGTCGTTGGTCAAAACGCGGACTCGGTTCTCAGCAGCAATAGCGATATCGGCAATTGCAATCAGACTGATGGCTGTAGCAACCAGCTTTTTAGACATCTGACATCATGCGGTGAGCATCGAGATGGTCATCTAGCACGCTGGGGATCTCTGACGGATCTAGCCGACCAAACCCACAATAGGCACCGACGCCAAATTCCGGTAGATATTTGCGAGCTGTGGCAATGCGCTCCGGAAAGCGTTCCATATTGTGGATTGCGCCAAGATAAATGCGGGTGGCTCCTGGATTGAGGTCTGCCAACGGTGCATAAAACCCATCGTCGCTGCGGTCAATTACCGGGATGTGAACCCAGTCGACCCGTCTTCCCACCAGGTCGATAAAGCCATTAGCCAGTTTTACGGCACCACTCAAATCGTCAGGCTCGAACCGCGGCCAGCCACCTAGTGTCCCAAAACATAGATGAAAACCAAGCTGCGCCTGTTCCGGGATAATTGGACATAGTCGCTGCATGTGATCGAGGTTGCGCTTGATCATACTCTCCAACGGCAGACCTTCGATGGCACCATAGGCGTCTTGCATTTCGGTTGAGCAATCCCACTGAATGGCGAGGTCTTCGGCGGGTATCCGCGACACTATGTTTTCCAGCTCGGCTTTGACGGCCGCCTCATATCCGGGCTGGATTTTTGCAGCATCGTTGGGGTCGACGAAAATACGCCGCGTTACCACACTGTTGACCGACGGCATTGAGACTTGGAACCGGACATCATCGGGAATTTGACCGTTTTCACGGAGACTGCGGAAGACAAAATAGGAGTTCACCGCGTCGCGTGCAAAACCGAGGCGCCAGCCATCATGGCCGAAGCGGATTGCTTCTGTATCATCGCGCACCTTAAACATCCAGCTATCGGCGGTACTGCGTGGGTTAAGCCGCTCTATGCCATCGTCCAGTGCTGGCTTTTTCAGGACTTCAATGGAAGGGTGGAGGGCTAGAACTTGATAGTGAACCCGGCTGATCCAATGTGTCCGGAACCCGACTTCACCGTCGGGCAGCGCATTGAGATGTGGCCCGAGTTTGGCTCCAACATCGGTAAAGACGTCCTCTACCGTATCGAGGGGAATACTACCGACCAGCAGCAAGTCATCAGCCATGTCGTTCCGTCCTTTAAATATTGACCCTGTTGCTAGTATAGGACCCGGTCAGCTATCGGTCCACCAGCCAACCGCCCTCTTGAAGAACCCTTGGAATAGGTACCGCAACTGGTTGGGCGTTAAAGCCTGTTAGGTGACCGGTAGCCGTCTTCTTTGCGCTGTTTCATATAGGCTTTGTATTTCAGGCGTTTGTCGTCATCGCCATTTTCCTTGAAAACATAAGGGCAGACATCAACGCAGATGTGGCAGTACGCATCGTGCAGGCGTGAGAACGGGTAGCACTTCTCCATATCAATCCGCCAGCGCTTGACCCCTTCGGTTACAATATGATCGGTGGCAATGGCATCGCCGGGACAATTGTTGCGACAAATATTACACTTTTCGCAAAAATCCTGTGCACCGAACTCTATCGGGGCGTCAGCCTGTAGGGGGACGTTGGTGGTCACAAAGCCTGGTCGAAAATTGGCGGCATGAATTGGATTTATCAAACTGCCGTGGCGACCCATCTCGCCAAAGCCACTGTAATACATCGTGGGGATCGCCTGGATTTGTCTTATCCCGTTATGGTGCGCCCAGGCCGGGAATCCCAGATCTCGGATAAAGGCCGCGAGCTGGGTGGCGATGTCAGCCACGCGCATATAGACGTCATATGTTTCACGCTCAATGGCGAGTGATCCCTGGAGTACCTTGTCGTAATCTTCGTGGACAATGAAAGAGACGACGTTGCGGTGGGGCATGTCGAACCCCTCGTCGATCATGATCGGGGTGAGCGCGCAACACCCTACGACATCGGCCCCGAGCTCAAGCGTCTTGGCCTTGATTTGCTCGGTTATGTGGGACGGGTCAGTAATTTCAACTTGTTCTGGATTGACCGGGCCGTCCCGGTCCTTGACCAACCCCATCCAGTAATCATTGGCGGCCATTCGGACATCATCTTTTTTGTCCCATTGCGGGACTTTGTCGAGGCCTCTTTCTGCAAGCATTTTACGGAGTAGAGGGTCTGCAGGACCCTGTTCGCGACGCCAACTGTTGCCGATCATTATAAAGCCCTAACCTAGAGTTCTTTCGCTAAGCCACTTGCCAATATGGCCAAGGGCGAAATCATCGTGGACGTACCATTCTGGGTATTATAGGAACATTCTGTCAATTTATGGCACATTAAAGGTGTCTCACAAAGTAAGTATGAAAAAGTGGCAATAAATGCGGCAATTATTATGGGAGGATCTCATTTAAGATCTAGCCCATAAATAAAAAAAATCCATAACTTATTGAATTAAATGTTTATTTAATTGGTTGCGGGGGTAGGATTTGAACCTACGACCTTCAGGTTATGAGCCTGACAGTTTAACCTAGTTCCTTTGCAACACTGATATAATAATTTCGTGCTGTGGCATTTACTTGCTCCTCGGCCAGCGCAAGTAACGCACTCCTTTTAACAATTTTAGCACGATCATGATAGCCATTTAAGCGGGCGACACGGTCTGCTAATTGCAGAGCCCATTGATAATCTGCATCTTTTAACGCCATGTCCATTTGAGTGGCCAACTCCTCAGAACCACCAGCTAAATTGGCGACCCGCTCCGCCTCTTGTATTGGGGTAAGGGGGAAAAGGTTTGTAGGGTTACCGTCAAACCAACCCACAGTTCCCGAATAATACGCGCGCACCGACCACTCGACAGTACCGTAGTACTCTTGAAGAAATGGCCGGGAAGCCAACTCATCAGGCAGTTGAACGAAGTTAACTAACTCATCCGGGGTCAGACCCAAATCCATTCCCTCTGCACATTTGGCAACAATATAGCGGATGGCATCCCTATAATCTGCTAGGACGGAACAAATCGAATCCGCCTCCATCAGAGGTCTTGAATGCCCAGGGACAACTTTAACAGGATCAAGTGCGATCAACGTATCAAGAGTGTCGGCCCAAACGTTGAAATCACGGTATTTAGTACCCCGGATCGCATACAGATTAGGGAACGACTTATAATAGTTATCCCCACTGAATAGAACACGGTCCCTCTCCCGCCATACCACAAGATGGTCTTCTGTTTCGCCAGGCGCAGCGATTAGCGAAAGCGAGACACCACAAATTGTAACGTCTAAGCGGTCTTCTTCAATCCAGTCCGTAGGCTTAAGAAAGCCCTGCCCCAATCCCTCAACAGGCCGGTCACCCGGACCTAAGCCAAGATTTATACGCTCGGTCTCGTATTCCAAACCAATTCCGAATTGCCGTTTGGTTCGTTCGACCATCAATTTTGTTGGGTAGGGATATCCATCGTCCTCAGCCAGCTCTATTGCAAGATTAGAACGAGCAAAAATTTTTGGTGAACCACCCTCGGCAAATACACTAGCACCAGAGATATGATCACGATGACCATGGGTATAGATAATCGCGCGAACCGGTTTTGAAGAAATTTTTCTAAACTCGGCGAGAATATTAGACGCTGCCCGCGTGCTTTCAGTCGTATCGATAATAATAATTCCATCATCACCCTCGATCATGGTGCTATTAGATGCTGCATAGCCAACAGCCGTATGGACATCGTCACAAACACTGAAAACTTTCTTGGCAAACTCCGCACTATGCGCTCTGAGTTTCTCTACAGGCTTCATTCTCTATCTCTCCCACAAATTTTTGTAAGACCAACAGGAAATTCCGGAACCTAATAGCTAGATTCCGGAATAACTTGCAAGAAGATCGCTACATCACATTAGGTGGAATTTTCAAGCCCTTTTCCTTGTAGTAACGAAGAGCTCCAGGGTGCAACTTCATGTTCATCTGAGTGAACGCTTTGTCCAAACTAAGTGCGTCTTTAGCCCAACTTGCGACCCTGTACATCTCGTCGATATGTTCCCAGAATGTTTTTGTCATCTTATATATAACTTCTTCATCCATACCCTTGCGAGTGACAAGTCCTACCCATGCTCCAACAGTCTGAATTGGCCTTTTGTTCGCTTGGTTTTTGCCATATACGTCGGCAGGGAACTGGCCGCGTACCCTTCCAGGAATTCTCATGAGTTTTTTCATTCCTGGCTTCATCCAGTCGGAATCACTTGCCCCTAAAAACCGAATCTTATTGGTGAGAGCGGCCTGAACGAAATTTGCCGCCGGCGGATTACTACTTGCGACCAAGACATCAAGTTGGCGGTCTTGGAACGCCTGCATCGCTGGCCCAAAACCAAGCTTAACAACTTTATAGTCCTTACCGGGCTTAAGTCCCGTAATTGCCTTGACGAAACTACCCGCAACGATCCTTTGTACTCCCGCCGGAGGACCCAAGAAAACACGTTTACCCTTCAAATCAGCCATAGTCTTGATGCCAGAAGATTCAAAGACGCCAAACTGATAAAAACCAAGACGATAATTGAAGACCGCTCGCAAGTTGTGTGCGAGACTTTTTGCATTTTTGACCTTTGCAAACATCTTCTTACCTTTCGACATAAGGTGATGAAGCGCGGGTGCTCCCATTAGTAAATCGGTCTTACCGCGCGCGGCATCTAGGGCATGCCGGGTAGCCTTGCCTGTAGCATTTACTTGGATCTCTATCTCCGGATTGTATTTTTGTACGACCTTTGCAAACGTTGTGTGGATCGCAAACGCGGTCGGCAGACTAATTGTCGACATCTTATAGAAGTCTTTAGCCTGGGCACCGCCTAACGAGACGATAGCCGTCGCTAAAACAGCAGCTGCAATGCATGTAAACTTAGTCATGGTGTTTCTCCTTTATAAAAACCTAACTATTAAAATTACGACAGATTTCCCCCATATCGGTTACCCAACACCGGTTATTTTGAGAGGCAATATAACCGGTCATAACCGGGGCCTGCGGGGTTTTGTCCAACGACACTCAACAAAAAGAAGTGTTAGTCCCGCAACGGCAGCCCCAACTTGAATTTCGGTTATATTAAGCAATAAGCTAATCCCGATTGCCGAGCGCAAAATGCGTGACCACATAGGCAGTAAAGTGCGGTCGACACCGCCGAGCGCCGTGGTAATCAACCAAATTGCAAGGCCAAGTCGTAAAACCACCCAAATAAATGGAATTATTTCGAATCCAACTACAAGTGACAGTGATGGATTGTAGATAAAAACGAAGGGCACGATAAAACCCACAAATGATAGTTTTAGGGCTTGAAGTGCGGTTGTCATCGGGTTCGACTTGGCAATCGGTGCAGCGGCATAAGCGGCAATTGCCACAGGTGGAATGATGGCGGAGAGCACGCCGTAATAAAGTACAAATAGGTGCACCAGAATTTTGGGTACCCCGAGATTTTCCATCGCTTCGCCCATAACCAGTACAATTATCAGATAGGCTGGAATAGTCGGCAGACCCATTCCCAAAACAACACTCGCCAGAGCCACAAGAACCATAGCAAAGAACAAATTTGCACCCGCAAACGAAAGAACCATATTCGAAAATCGAATTCCGAGCCCAGTTAGGTGCATAACTCCAACGATAATTCCTATAGCGGCAACAGCGACCAATATACGACCACACTGCTCACCTCCCTTCGCAAGCGCCTCTAGATAAATTTGAGGCCTTTTACGAACCTGAGAATTTATTAACCCGAGCCCAGCTCCAACGATCGTAGCCCATAGCCCTGCCATGGCCGGAGAACGACCAGTCAAAAGCACTCCTATAATCACTAAAATTGGGACCAAGAACATCAAAGAAAGTTTCCAATCATCACCAGAAACCGGCTGACGTTCTGCCTTTGGAATTGCGTCGATACCCTGCCTCGCAGCCTCAACCCAAACCGCAACGAAAAGACTTCCATAATAAAATAAAGCCGGCACAAGAGCCGCCCCGATTATCACCAGATAAGGAGTGCCGGTTACGTCAGCCATCACGAAAGCGACGGCTCCCATTACTGGTGGCATGATTTGACCACCTGATGAGGCTGCAGCCTCAACACCACCGGCAAACGAGTTACGAAAACCACGTTCTTTAATCATCGGAATCGTAAACACACCAGTCCCAACGACGTTTGCGGCGACGCTACCCGAGATGGTACCGAAGAAACCGCTAGCAGCAATCGCGGCATGGGCCGGGCCACCGCGCAAGCCTCCGGTAAGCCTGACAGCAATGCGCAGAAGCACTGCGCCAGCACCGGTGGCTTCAAGCATTGCGCCGAAAATAATAAAAATGAAGATAAGAGAAATGACAATAATAACGATGAAACCGAAAACACCATCGAAAGAGTACCAGACGGTCCGCATTACCGCTTCAAGGTCGTAACCCGCATGGGCAAAAATCCATGGCAGGTCTTCGCCGAAAAGAGCATAAATGATACATAGAATAGCCAAGGATGCGAGCGGCCACCCATATGCTCGTCGCGTTAGCTCAAGGACTGCGACCAATCCTCCAGCACCGATCAGAATGTCATTGAGTAAAAAATCATAGAGACCTGTCTCCAATTCATTGTACACCGAGGCAAACCAGACAATCGAAGACACCATCAAACCGATGAGAATAACGTCGAGTCCCCCAAGGGCGAGCCGGATTGGACCGACAGAGCCTGGATATAAACGAACCAATGGTAGTGCAAAAACGGTCAGAATGACCGATGCCCCGACGGTGAAGGAACGTTGATAAATTTCATCCATCACACCAAAAGCGGCAGTATGGATCGCGACCACTGCAATCCCAAATCCAATCAGTGTGACCGCCATCTTTGGTAAGTTGATCTGTCGCGTTGTACGTCCCACTAATGCAACGAGATTTGTGTTAGGTACCGAGGTGGCGTTTTAGCGCGCACTCGAACTCATCGACATCGAAATAAAGTGGCCCCAACCCGCTCTTAAAAGCTACCTTTCCGCTTTTGTCGATTAAATATAACCTGTCAGGCCAAGAAATGTATTTCTCTTCGGCATCGTTATCCATTCCATCAAGCAACATTGGAAACGAAAAGTTATATCTAAGCATGCATGCTGCAGCCACTTCTGCGCGCTCATCTTCCGATTCTGGCTGGGCAAAAATCACATCCTCTTTCAGATTTCTCGGAACTTGGTCTTCGCCTTCCGCATGCGCCTCACGGATATAAATGCCAAGGAACTGCACTTTATCTCCAAAGTCTTTCGAGAGGTTATCAAGGCGCACGGCCCCGTCCCTAAATGGCGGTCAGGTATAGGACCCAAAAATTAGGCCAACCGGTTTTCCGAAGTAGGAGGAAAGTTTTACTGTTTCGCCGGATCGAGCGCCGTTACCATTTAAGCGTTCGAGTTCAAGTTCGGGGGCATCATCACCAATTTTTGGCGAAAGTTCGTTATCCCGTATCACTCTTTTTTCGATAAACTTTCGGAGCTGATCACGTGTCATCCCGCGAGTATTTAACCAGTCGTCGCTGGCATTAACTACGATGCTTTCAAATTTTTTAGGTAGTTCAATGGACATCTCAGGCCTCCGCAATTTTAAAAAACCGTCCCTTGTGTTTATATTCTGAGCGCATTCGAACTCCACCCCAACTCCTATTGAAAACTGTGCCGCTCTGCGGCACAGTAAATTTATGAAACGCCAATTGGGAAATCGTTCTCTAGATAGGGGTATTTCGGTGCTGGAGGCGCTGGGAGGACACGGAGCGTGTTCGCTTCATTTATTACACGAATTGACCAAACTACCTAAATCGACACTGCGTCGGCTTTTGGCGACATTAGTTAAGCGCAGGTTAGTACGACAAGGGCTCAATGACCGACTTTATCGTATAAGCATATCACTTCCCACGCTTTCTAGAGCCGAAGCTTCCCCGGTTACTGCAGAAATAGTCGAAGCTGCATCGCCTCATATGCAAGCATTGACGACAGAAATCGGCTGGCCGTCAGACCTTCATATACGTCACGAATCGAGAATGCGTGTTGTCGAATCTACCCGGGTATTAAGTCCTTTCCATGTTCACGGCGGCGGTATCGACCTTGAGGTCAATATTTTTGGCTCCGCAGGAGGGCGTGCTTTTCTAATGAGTTTAGACGAAGAGAGTTTAGATTCTCTCTATGAAGAAACAACAAAGCACCCCACCTTTGGTCCTAGCCGATTTGGCCTTACATTGGAGAAACTTAAATATGAATTATTTCTCATGCGAAAAGCTGGTTATGGGTTCCGACGCGCAGGTTATTTGGGAGAAAGTACTCCCGATGACAAACTGAATGCTATTGCCGTTCCTGTGCGCAAAGGTGATGGTGAACTAGTAGGCGCGCTTACTTTAATGTGGACCCGCATTTATTTAGAACATGAGGCCTTTGCTTCAAAGTTTCTAGACAGGTTGCAACTTGCAGCTGATGCGATCTCAGCGGATTTAACCCTCGCCAATAAATCTTAATCCAATAGCTGATTACCTGAGCCGCTCTGTGGCACAAGGTTTTAGAACAATTGATCAAAGGATTTCTATCGCACACAATTTTTAGCGATTGAGGCATATTGATTAATTCTAACCAGGGTAGAAAAATGATGAAGGGTAAAAACGCCATTGTTACAGGCGTAGCCAGCGGTATTGGAGCGGAGGTTGCTAAGATGCTTTCGGCAAAAGGCATCAAAGTGACTGGTCTAGATATTATAGAAACACACGATAATATTGAACGTTTCATCAAACTCGATCTCTCGGATCCAAAATCAATCAATTCTGCAGCTGAGGTGATCAATGAGGATATTAATATCCTTTGCAATATTGCTGGATTACCGCCACGTGATGGCCTTCAAGCAAAGATACTTAAAGTCAATTTCCTTGGAACACGATACCTCACACAACGATTAATGGATCAATTAGTTAATGGAGCCGCAGTTATTAATGTCGCTTCACGTGCGGGTGCCTTTTGGCAGGAGAATATTGAGCAGGTTAAATCGTTTCTAGCTCTTCGAGAGGACGCTGACACTGAAAGTTTTTGTGCTGAAAATGACATCGATTCTGTACGAGCTTACAACCTATCTAAAGAGGCAATCATTGCTTGGACCATTGCTGAGACCGAGAAATCTATCACCCGTGGAATTCGTTTCAATACGGTCAGCCCAGGGGCGGTAGCTACAGGCATTTTAGACGACTTTATGTCAGCATTTGGCGAACGAGCATCAAAAAATATAGCCCGCGTTGGAAGACCAGCTAGCGCAGCGGATGTTGCGAAAGTGATACTGTTTCTTGCGGGACCTGGCAGCCAGTGGCTGAGAGGGATCGACATCACCGTGGATGGTGGCATGGCGGCCTTGAACGCAGGAGATATGCTTGGTCTAAATATTTCTTGAGGAAAACCATCACGCCACGATTATTTTTAAAAACCAAGAAGAAAGTAATTAGATCAACCTTTAACCACTCAGAGTCGTCAGGCTCTTTTGGTTCCAGAACCAAAATCGAACCATTAAATGTCATGAAAAATGCAATTGTTTGTATTTGTTTGTACCCGGATTAACCTGTTTGCCTCGGGTATTTTTTTGAGAGTTTTTGTCAGTT
>CAZCKO010000069.1:0-15285 GCA_964499275.1 uncultured Rhodospirillaceae bacterium | reverse complement strand
ATATTGAAGAACGGCGTACATCCGCTGCTGATATGCGCGCACAATTAAGTCAAGCTCGCACCTCGGCTTTGGAACAACAAAGTAACTATGACCGGTTGATTGGAGAGGCGGGCTCTAGGAAACAACGTTTAGCCGACATGGTTGAGAGTAAGGATTCATGGGTACGCCGCGCCGATAATGCCGAAGAACAGCTTTATGCCTTATCAGAACGATTGAATTCAACCGAATCCGGTTTGCAAAAAGTAAAACTCAAGCCGAAGGAAATTGAGACAAAGCGTGCCGACCTACTACGAAAAATTACTGATGCCGAAAAAGCTCGTGCAGAAGCAGCCAATAAATTATTTAAAGGAGAGCTTAAGTTAACTGCTGCCAGTAAATCCCTGCGAGAAGTCGAAGCAAATTTAGGGGAAAAGCGTGAAGAACGCGTGCGGTGTGAAGCCGTTAAGGAACAAATCGATCAAGTTATGTTGCTAATTGTAGAGCGCGCAAACGAACGAATCAAATGCGAGCCAACCAACGTTTTAAAAGAAGTGGGGGTTGCCAATGATGAAAAACTGCCTTCAAAAGATAAGATTGAGGTACGGGTAGAACGGTTGAAACGTGAGCGTGAAAATATGGGCGCTGTAAATTTGCGCGCTGAAAACGAGGCAAATGAATTAAACGAACGAATACAAGTAATGGTAGCCGAGCGCGAAGACTTGGTTTCGGCCATCGCGCGGCTCCGTCAAGGAATTGCTAGTCTTAACCGCGAAGGCCGGGCGCGTCTAATGGCTGCATTTGAGAATGTAAATAGTCATTTCACATCGCTGTTTACCAACTTATTTGGTGGTGGAAAAGCACACCTCGCATTGACCGAAGCAGAAGACCCTCTTGAGGCTGGTTTGGAAATTATGGCGAGTCCGCCTGGAAAGAAAATGCAGACCCTATCTCTATTATCAGGAGGAGAGCAAGCCTTGACAGCTATAGCTTTACTGTTTGCAGTATTTTTGACCAATCCGGCACCAATTTGTGTTCTTGATGAAGTTGATGCACCCCTGGACGACGCCAACGTAGAAAGATTTTGTCAATTAATCCAAGAAATTTCTGATCAAACAAAAACCAGATTTATGCTTGTTACTCATCACCGATTAACTATGGCTCGGATGGATAGGTTGTTTGGCGTGACGATGAGTGAACGAGGTGTGTCCCAACTTGTATCAGTGGACCTCCAAGCGGCAGAGCAGCTTCGAGAGAGCGCTTAAGATTTTTATAATTTTGTTAAAAATTACTATTAATTATCAAATACTTAGGTTTTCATTTTTGAGCCTTGACAGGGTTAAAGGTCCCCCCTAAGGTGCCCCCGCCTTAAGGGGTGGGGCGTAAGCTGTCGAGTGACGCGAGGGGCGTAAATAGCCATGACCGAGCAAAATAAATCCTCGTCTGCGCAGGATCTCAGTGCCCGGCTAAAGCGGGCACGTCGGGCCGCAAAAAGTTCGGCAGCGGCACCCACCGCTAAAGGGTATAGTCGTCGAGGCCTTGGTTTAGCGATGAGGTTAGGTGTTGAAATTGTTTCGGCACTTGTAATTGGAGTGGGCATTGGATTGCTGATTGATTATTGGCTCGGAACGAAACCTTGGTTTATGTTGCTTTTTTTTGTGTTTGGTTCAGTCGCAGGATTTTTAAATGTTTATCGCGTTACTACCGGAATTGGACAGAGTGTTGGTTACCGACGAAATGACGATGATGCAAAATAAAACTCTGCAAATTAGGTTTTTGAGAGGTTAAATTGGCAGCGGAAGGCCACAGTCCCCTTGCGCAATTTGAAATAAAAACGCTGATCCCATTGCAACTGGGTGAATTTGACGTTTCTTATACAAATTCTGCGCTTTTTATGTCGCTAACTCTAATTCTAGTGGCGCTATTTTTAATTTTAGGTGTTCGTCGGCGTGCGCTTGTACCGGGGCGTTGGCAGTCCATGGCAGAGATGTCATATGAATTTGTCGCAAACCTATTACGCGATACAGTAGGTAATGAAGGTCGAAAATACTTTCCCTTTGTTTTCTCACTTTTTATGTTCATTTTATTCGGAAATATGTTGGGAATGATTCCCTACAGTTTCACCTTCACTAGCCATGTTATTGTAACGTTTGCAATGGCATTAACGGTTTTTATCGGTGTAACCATTTTAGGTTTTATAAAACACGGTATACATTTTTTTAGCTTTTTTGTACCGCCCGGGGTCTCCGTAATTTTATGGCCATTAATGATCCCAATCGAGGTAATTTCATATTTATCGCGACCTATCAGCCTTGCGGTCCGGTTATTTGCTAATTTAACCGCTGGACACACAATGCTTAAGGTGTTTGCGGGTTTTGTTGTTAGTTTAGGAATCGTTGGTGGATTTTTGCCCTTTGCATTCGTCGTAGCTCTTACGGGTTTAGAACTACTTATTGCATTTTTACAGGCGTATGTCTTTACGATATTGACCTGCTTTTACATTAACGACGCCATACACTTACATTAACTCAGGTTTAGAAAAAACTAAGAAAGAAAGGATAAGTCTAATGGAAGCTGCTGCAGCTAAATTAATTGGTGCGGGCCTTGCCGCTATCGGCGTTATTGGAGCCGGTATTGGCATAGGAAATATTTTTGCCGCATTCATTTCATCTGTTGCCCGTAATCCAGCCGCTGCTGACAATGTCACAGCCATGACCTGGATTGGGTTTGCGCTTGTGGAAGCGATAGCACTTTACGCTCTAGTTGTGGCATTGCTTTTGCTTTTTGTATTTTAATCTATGCAAATAGTTATATGGGCCAATAATTAAAAATTACTAAACTATGCCGCAATTAGACCCAACTACGTTCGTTCCTCAGCTATTTTGGCTGGCGATTACGTTTGTCCTGTTATATTTGGCCATGTGGAAACTTGTCATTCCCAAAATAGGTGAAATCCTGCAAGACCGTCAAATACGTATTGATAATGACCTAGAAAGGGCGGAACATCTAAAAGTAGAAGCTGAAGCCGCCCGTGAGGCCTACGAAAAATTAATAACTGATGGCCGACAAAAAGCTCTGGAGATAATCAAAACTGTTGCCGAAAAAACCACTGCGGAAACAACGGCACAACACGATGCCCTAACTGAAAAACTTGCAGCTCAAACATCTAAGGCAGAAAAACAAATTAACGCTGTAACGGAAAAAGCTTTAAATGAAATTCGTTTAATTGCAACTGAGGTTACACAAGCAGCGGCGGGTCGTTTAACAAATCGGGAAATCTCGGCGGCCCAGGCCCAAGCCGCTGTATCAGCGGTTGTAAAAGAAGGGAAAGTTCGTTAATGGCTGCCATTCAGACGCCAGAATTTTGGGTAGCAATCGGCTTCCTTCTACTAATAGGACTCGTTGCGAAACCAGCATGGACAATAATTACAAATACCTTGGATAGTCGCGCAAAAACAATTGAGGAAACTCTTAATGAAGCAGCGAGTTTACGTGAAGAGGTACAACACCTGCTCGCTGATTATCAGCGAAAGCAACGCGATGCGACACGAGAAGTAGATGAAATGCTCTCAAATGCATCAACTGAAGCCGAGCGTTTATTGAAAGAAGGGTCAGAAAAATTAGCGGAATCTCTAAGACGACGCGAAGAATTGGCAATGGATAAAATTTCTCAAGCTCAAGCCGATGCCATGCAAACGGTACGTAATAGAGCGATCGAAATTTCTATTCTAGCAACACAACAGATACTTACTGAACAACTCGACCAAGATGCAGCAGCTAAATTGATTGACAAGTCAATCCAAGAGCTTCCCGATAACCTGCAATAATCTAACAATGAATTGTAAATTAGATTTACCTCCGCAGACGGCGGTAGGTTTGGGTGTGATTGTAATCCAATTGCTTTTGCGTTAGTTGGATTCCTATATAAATTGAATAGTCTTCTACTTTATAATTTTGAGCAATAGGGACCTTAATTAAAACCTGGTCTAATAATTTAACCCGTGTTTTATTGCCTTGAAATTTAACATTAATAGGAAAAACTTTTTTTCCATTGGGGACGGGAAAAAACTTTGGTATGGCCACAAAATATCGAAATTTAACAAACCGGGTTCGATTAGCGGGGCCGCGACTAATATCAAAGACTACGTCAAGAGAAAAACGTGCCTCCGTGCGGTTTTTGTTAAATACACACTCTCCTTTGAAGCTTACGAGCGTAATATTAGCTAAAATATCGGTAATATCGCCACTTTTGCCTGCCAAAAATACAGTCATATGATTAGCATTTTGTAACAAAAATACTTTAGGACAAGAAAGAACTGGGCTTTTATTTTTAGAAAAGGACCCACAAGCTGACAGAACAGTAATTAGTCCAAAGACGAAAACCGACCGGATACACCTTGTGGCGTCCTTAACATCTATAAACCTCAAGAAAAACAAATACACTTAAAATTATCAGGTTGGGACATCATTATGGGTGCCATCGCAAATGGGAACATTAGCGGTCTGTTTGCACCCACAGAACCATACAGTTTGGTTTCTTTTAGCAACAAATTGTACAGGTGAAATGCCTGTACCTTTGTGGGAACCATCACAGAAAGGCTGTGATTGACTTTCACCACATGCACACCACCAATACTCCGTTCCCTCTATTACATCGATCCCAATAGGTTCATTCTGGGCAATAACAGGTTTCGTCATGTTAATTCCTTTCCAAACTGAAAAATTTTGGGGATTCTTCTTAGCCCAAAATCTATACAGATCGGAGTTTACTGGAGGTGTTGAGTTTTCTCAACCAAAGCAACATATTATGGTAGGTGTTAAGTAAAAAGGTCTGGCGGCAGCATGTCTAAAAGGAATTTAAGTGTTCAACTTGCAAGCCCCCGCGGCTTTTGTGCTGGGGTTGATCGAGCAATTGCGATTGTCGAAAAATCACTAGAAAAATTCGGCAAACCAGTCTACGTTCGCCATGAGATTGTCCACAATAAATATGTAGTGGAATTACTAAGGGATAAAGGTGCCGTATTTGTCGAAGAACTTGATGAAGTTCCAATCGATGCTCCAGTAATCTTTTCTGCCCATGGCGTTCCAAAATCAGTGCCCGAGGCCGCTGATAAGCGTGGTCTAGTTCATATTGATGCAACTTGTCCACTAGTTACAAAAGTACACGTCGATGCGAAACGTCAAAATAGCGAGGGCCGTACTGTACTGTTAATTGGGCATTCTGGTCATCCTGAGGTCATCGGCACTTTAGGCCAATTAGCCCAAGGCGAAATGATATTGATTGAGAATGTTGAACAGGCAAAGTCGGTAAAGGTTAAGAACCCGAACAACCTCTCTTATGTTACCCAAACAACACTATCTGTAGACGACACAGCAGAAATAATTAATGTACTGGAAAAACGCTTTCCAGAAATTCAATCCCCGCGAAAAGAAGATATTTGTTACGCTACAACTAACCGACAATCTGCTGTAAAAACCCTCACTAAAAATTGTGATGCTATTATCGTGATTGGAGCACCCAATTCATCAAACTCAAACCGTTTAAAAGAGGTTTCAAAATCCGCGGGCTGCACAAAATCAATTCTTATAGGTCAAGCAGATGAGCTTGATATTAATTGGTTAAATGGAGTACATACGGTCGGCATTACAGCCGGCGCCTCAGCCCCAGAAATTTTGGTTCAAGAATTAATTTCAATCCTAGAAGAAAAGTTTAATGTTGAGCTTCAGGAAATTGTTGTGACATCTGAAGACATTAGTTTCAGCTTGCCCAGTGCTCTCATCGAGTGCTAGCAAAAAAATTTAACTAGAAGAAACGCATGGCAGTTTACACAAAAATTCCAGATGAGGCCTTAGAGGGTTTTATTGAAGAATATGATATAGGAAAGATCCAATTTCTTAAGGGGATTGAAGAAGGTGTAGAAAATTCTAACTTTCTCTTAAAAACAGACCGAGGTACCTACATTCTAACTATCTATGAAAAAAGAGTAGATATAAATGATCTACCCTTTTTTCTAGGACTGATGGATCACCTTGCCTCTAAGAAATTCCCGTGTCCTACACCACTTCATGGATTTGACGGCAAAGCTTTACGCAAATTATGCGATAAACCAGCAGCTTTAATTTCTTTCATGACCGGATTAGGGGCCCGTAATATCACTTCTAGTCACTGTCATGCTGTAGGTAGAGCTGCTGCTAAATTACACATGGCTGGAAAAGACTTCAATTTGAGTCGGAAAAATAGCCTTGATAGACCAGCTTGGCGAAAAATTTTTGAACTTACAAAGCCCCGCGCCGGGGAAATTGACGATGGAATTGTAATAGAAATAGAGAAAGAGCTAGAAACTTTAGATCAAAACTGGCCGAAAGATTTACCGTCAGGAATTATTCATGCAGACTTATTTCCAGATAATGTATTTTTTAAAGGGAATAAATTAAGCGGCATTATCGATTTTTATTTTGCTTGTAACGGATTCTTAGCCTACGAAATTGCTACCTGTATCAACGCATGGTGTTTTGAGAAGGATGGCAGTTTCAATGCTAATAAAGCATCTAGTCTCTTAGAAGGTTATAAATCTATCCGACCTTTAGAAAAAACTGAGTTAGACTTTCTTCCGTTACTGGCACGCGGAAGTGCCCTACGATTTTTACTCACAAGGCTATACGATTTACTAAACCATCCTGAAGGTGCCCTTGTTAACCCAAAAGACCCATTGGAATATTTAGAACGACTTCGATTCCACAAAATTTATAGCGGAAATTATGCTTAAATTATAGAATTCTTGTGGGATATTAATCATGGATGACCTCAGTTCTAACGAAAATATAATTACATCAGTGGAAATTTATACTGATGGTGCATGTAGCGGTAACCCGGGCCCTGGCGGCTGGGGAGCGATCTTGCGCTGGCGAAATAAAGAAAGAGAAATTTGGGGGGGCGAAGCAAACACGACCAATAACAGAATGGAGTTATTAGCTGCCATCAAGGCTTTAGAGACTTTGAAACGTCCAGTAAAAGTATTTTTATTTACTGACAGTACTTACGTTAAAGAGGGTATAACTAAATGGATCAACGGTTGGAAGAGCCGAAATTGGAAAACGGCATCCAAAAAACCTGTCAAAAATATCGATCTTTGGAAAAGTTTAGACCAACTAACAAGTAAACACGATATAACTTGGCACTGGGTAAAGGGACATGCTGGACACGCCGACAATGAAAGAGCAGATGAATTAGCACGTCGGGGTAGTCGGGACTTCTATGACGTATAAAATTAACACTGATGCACCCGAGGTGATAACCTTTCCAAGCGTCATATTTGCAACGTTTCTAATTATCGGTCTAGTAACAGACAGGGCCCTAATTCATACTTTAGAGTTCTATGGCCATCCCCACCCAATAGGTTGGAGCTTTATAATATTGGGTATTCTTCTTTTTTGTTGGTCTTGTATACATTTTATTAAAGCAAAAACCTTTATAGATATAAGAAAATCGACAACCAAATTAATTACACAAGGGCCCTACAAATTTTCACGTAACCCGATGTATCTATCAAATGCGTTACTTTATTTAGGTGTTGCAATTGTATTTGGTCAAACAGTAACCCTAGGTTGTATAATACCATGTCTGATTGTGCTGCACTATTATACGATAGTTAAAGAAGAACAGTATCTAGAATCAAAATTTGGAAAAATCTATCTATCTTATCGTCAAAGAGTACGTCGATGGGTTTAGGGGTTTACTTTCCCGACCCGACTCAGTCCCCCTTGGCTTTTTTAAACGCCGATAATACCGAATTTGTACTCAGTAGCTCTGGTAGAATAATTCCTTGGGGAGCTTCCGGTCCGAATACGATATTAAATGGAATTCCGTAACGCAAAAATCTTTGCAAAAATGATGCAATAATGGGATCAGCATGTGTCCAATCCGCTCTCATCGCGACCACTTCTTTTTGATTTAAGTAACTGCGAATTTCGTTCGAATCTAAAACCAAAATTTTGTTGGCCTTACAAGTCAAGCACCAATCGGCAGTCACATCCACAAAAACACTTTTACCTTCAGCTACATGCCCTATTATCTTTCTGGGTTTAAATTTCTCCCAATTAGGAGCAACTATAGACAGCGAATTTTGGTTTTTCGTATCGAAACGCAGGGGATTGATTATAACAATGAAGGCTAAAGCAAAAGCAAAACACTTCATAGCTTTCCTCAATTTTTCTGAAGCATTTTTTTGAAATGCAATTAGAATAATCAAAATTACGAGAAGACCTGCAGTAAATAAAGCGGCTTGAAAGCCAAGCTGAGTATCCAAAATTGAAATCAACCAAACTGAAGTAGCGATTAAGGCTAATGCCAAAACCTTTCGAAAAATTATCATCCAATGACCGGGCTTAGGAGAAAAGGAAGCCAGTCTAGGCCACATTGCCACAACCAAATAGGGCAAAGCCAAGCCTAGACCTAGGCATAAAAAAATTAAATAAATTTCGAAAGGTCCCCTAGAAAGGGCAAAACCGATGGCTGTTCCTAAAAATGGTGCCGAACAAGGTGTCGCTAAAAGGGTAGCGAAAGCCCCAGTGATAAAATGCGCTGTTATATTTTGTTTCTGAACTTCTCCCGTCCTAGAATAAGACAAGAAAGATGGAAGTCGAATTTCAAAATAACCCCATAGATTCGCTGCAAATAGGGTCATCAAAACTAACATAGCCCCTATAAAAATTGGCTGTTGAAATTGAATTCCCCAACCTACAGTCTTTCCAAGAGCCTTTAAAGAAAGCACAGTTGAACCCAATAAGAAAAACGAAAATAGAATCCCGGCTGCTGATGCCAGAAAGCCTCTGCGAATAGCGGGTGCTTCATCATCGCTATATCTGATGACTGAAAGCAATTTTAAAGAAAGGACGGGTAAAACACAGGGCATTAGATTTAGGATAAGGCCTCCCAATACCGCTAAGGCAACAATCCGAAAAATGGACCAATAAGTGTCATCTTGTGGTTTTTGATCCAGTACATTTCCATTTAGTCTTAACTTTTGTTCAACAGCACCATTGATATCGCCCAGTAATGTCAGTGTTATTTCCTTTCCTGATAAATCATGAACATTACCAAGTTCCACAGATTTGTCGGATAACAAAACACGCATTTCAAATATCGCTTTGCCACTCTCATCCCTCTCTATTATCTTAGCCTTCCCAAATCGAAATTGACTGGGCCCCTCAACCAAAAGATCTGGTAAACCCGAAATTGTTGTTTTCACGCGTAAAATTTGATCGCCTGGCGGGCCGAAGATGGAAACCGAAGTGTTTAAGGTATTTTTACCGGTTAGTTTTTTGGGAACAAGGGAAAGAAACCTGTTGATCAACCGTCCCTCTAAAGAAGAAGTCTCTGGTCCTGAAGGCAAATCCAGAAAGATTCTGGCTGAATAAGGGATGCATATATTTTTACAGGTCAAATAATCAACTTTAGCTTTAGCAATTATTTTCTTGTTTGGAACCAGCGGCATGATATTTAACGGAATTACTACCTCATCTTTATATCCAAGTGTTTCTAGCCCCACTACGCTAAATCGGATAGGGACAGGCCAATTAGTTTTAACCCTTGCCAAATTTATTGATCCTGACCAGTCCATTTCAGGTGGATAACCTGCATCACCTGGAGATCTCCAATAAATTTTCCACCCCGGCTTCATTTTGAAATGAACACCAAAATTCAAATTCTTAGAATTTTCTACCGCATTACTTGCTGAAATTAAACGAACTGAGCCTTGTTTATTTGACCACCACGGGCCAGCAGCGGCATACACTTCAACTGACACATATAGAAGACTATTCAGCACTAAGAAAATAGTGGCCAGAATTCGAAATAAATATATTCGTCTTATTGTTTTCAAATCAGAATCTTAAATAAGTTACCCACATGATATTACATACTTATGTTTCCAAAACATAAGTATAAAATGTAGTTATCCTGATAAATTTCGTTATACTTTCCTAAACAAATATGGAATTGCAATGATGGAAAATCCAGATCCTAACAAAAGCTCAGACTACTTGACGGGCAATTTGTTATTAGCAATGCCACAAATGCAGGATGAACGATTTATACGTTCTGTCGTTTATATTTGTGCCCACACTTCAGATGGTGCAATGGGATTAGTGATTAATAAAATTGTTGATAGCGTCAGTTTTCCTGAACTGCTAGATCAACTAAATATAAGTTCCGAATCACCCAACCAAGAAATTCGAGTTCATTTTGGAGGCCCTGTGGAAACAGGTCGCGGCTTTGTTCTTCATTCCGCTGATTATGTCCAGGATGCTACACTTCTTATAAATGAATATGTTGCCCTAACTGCTACAATAGACATCCTAAAATCCATAGCCGACGGGAAAGGCCCAGAAAAAAGTATTCTAGCGCTCGGTTATGCTGGTTGGGCACCCGGTCAACTCGATCAGGAAATACAGTCTAATGGTTGGCTCAGCCTTCCAGCAGATAATAAATTGGTATTTGACAATAAACCCGAAAAAATATGGGAAAGCGCTATGGGAAAAATTGGTATAGATTTTAATATGTTGTCTGGTCAGGCCGGCCACGCTTAAAAAAATATGTTAGGCCGCTTTCAATCTCTTTTTTATATCATGATAAGGTGGGAGGTGTTGGACTGGGCCAATTGCTGCAACCGTCGGGCTACTAGATAAAAAACGCTTGATCGCGTGTTCTACATGCGTACAAGTCAAGGCATCAATTTTTTCTAAAATTTCATCAATTGTAATACTACGCCCAAACAAGGCTACTTGGCGTGCGATCTGCTCCGCTCGGGCAGCTGTGCTTTCTAAAGACATGAGAATACCAGTCCGAATTTGTGCTCGGGCGCGTTCTAACTCCCTTTCACGTATAGATTCGGATGATTTAAGCAACTCATCACATAGATTAGGTATCAATTCCACTAAGCCGCTCTCGCTAGTTCCAGCATATATTCCAAACAAACCAACATCACTATACGCAGAATTAAATCCATAAATTGAATATACTAAACCGCGTTTTTCCCTAATTTCTTGGAATAAACGAGAGGACATACCTCCTCCGAGGACCGAAGCCGCAACCGCTACAGCGTAATAGTCAGGGTCATGAACTCCAACGGAATCAAAACCAATTACTAAATGTGCTTGTTCTAAGTCTCTAGTTCTCCTGTAATCACCCCCTTCATATACCGCGGCAACAGGATCATCTGCCTTTGCATTACTAATGTGAGAAAAATAAAATTCAACGGCCGAAACTATATCAGCATGTTCTAAATTCCCAGCCGCAGAAAATATCATCCTTGATGGAACATAATATTCATTCATAAAACTCAAAAGCGTATCTCTAGTTATCTTTTCTAAATTTTTTCTTGGGCCAAGGACGGATCGGCCCAGAGGTTGATTTGGAAAAGCTGTACTTTGAAAATAATCAAATATTATTTCGTCTGGTGTATCTGAAGCTTGGCTAATTTCTTGCAAGATAACTGTTTTTTCCCGCTCAAGTTCTTCTTGATCAAAAACAGAGTGGCGCAAAATATCACTTATAATATCGATTGCTAAATTAACATTCTCTTTAAGAATAGTTGAATGGAATGCTGTAACTTCTCGGGACGTAAAGGCGTTCAAGTAACCCCCAACTGTTTCTATCTCCTCTGCAATATCCCTTGCCGAGCGGTTCTTTGTACCTTTAAAAGCCATATGTTCCAAAAGATGAGATATACCATTGTTCTTAGCAGTTTCAAAACGAGCACCAATTTGTACCCAAACGCCTAGAGAGACTGTTTCAACAGCTTCCATCCGGTCTGTGATTACAGTCATACCGTTGGTAAGTTTACTCAGCTCAGCGACCATTACTTAGTCGCTCTTTCTCGAATATAAGATTTAACTATTTCTAGATCGTTTGGTAACACCTCAAAGGCTTCACGACGCATCAGTAGGTCAGAGAGATGCTCAGGCAATTGAGGAATCACATCGATCGCTTCTTGAACTGCGTTGGGAAATTTTGATGGGTGCGCCGTCGATAAAGTCACTACTGGCACGACTAAATCCCTGGAAAAGGTCTTTGCCGCATGAATCCCGGTAGCAGTGTGCGGATCGATAATTAAACCTGTAGCTTTATAGGTCTCCGCAATTTGTTTCCTGATCCCATCATCATCTAAGCTGCAAGCATCAAACATTTCTTTAGCTTTCATGAAGACACTAGAACTAGCGGACATTTTTCCACTTTTACTAAATTCGTCCATCATTTGGGTTACAACACGCCCGTCACCGTTACAAAGGTCGAATAACAGTCTTTCAAAGTTGCTAGAAACTTGAATATCCATAGCGGGACTTAAAGTTGCTATTACTTCCTTTAAATGCATTTCGCCAGTCCTCATAAATCGGACCAGTATGTCGTTAGTATTTGTTCCAATGATTAACTTTTCGATTGGTAAACCCATTTTGTAAGCGACATATCCTGCAAAAACATCACCAAAATTTCCTGTTGGCACAGAATATGCGATAGCCCTTTCCGGGGCACCGAGATACAAAGATGAAGAAAAATAATAGACTGCCTGGGCCATAATACGAGCCCAATTAATGGAATTAACAGCCGAAAGATTTTGTTCAGAACGAAAATCCGGATCGTTGAACATTTGTTTAACGAGATCTTGGCAATCATCAAATGTGCCTTCAATTGCAATATTATGGACATTTGCTTCTATAACCGTCGTCATCTGACACCGCTGAATATCGGAAACGCGGCCCTTCGGATGCAGAATAAAAATTTCTATAGCGTCACGTCCTTGGCAAGCTTCTATTGCTGCAGAGCCCGTATCACCAGATGTTGCCGCAACAATTGTTATACGTTGTTTTCTCTTTGCTAGTATATGATCAAACAGTCGACCCAACACTTGAAGAGCAAAATCCTTAAACGCAAGAGTTGGGCCGTGATACAATTCCAGCAAGAATTGATTTTTATCAAGTTGTTTGACGGGCGCCACTTCAGGGTGGCTAAAACCATTATAAGACTCTTCTATAATGGTTTTAATAATATCGTCTTTGATAGAACTACCAACAAATGGCATTATAATCTGCTGAGCCAGCTCAGAATATGTCAAACCACGCATTGCTTGAATTTGACTTATTGAAAAATGCGGCCATGACTCAGGGACATATAGCCCACCATCAACAGCGAGTCCGGCGAGGACAGCATCTTCAAATTCAAGTACTGGGGCAGAGCCACGTGTGCTTACATAACGCAATTATTTCTCCTTAATCCCGGCCTGTATTATACCAAAACCCATAAAGGCGCACAGACTATCGGCCAAGTATCATTGGAGCAATCCATCGAAATCAACTTTTAGTTGTTTATTTCTAAGGCCTAAATCAAAACTGAAAACAAATAACTTATCCTATAAATTCAATTTACAATGACACTACCCCAGACCAACCATTATATGCTTGAATACACCAAATTATTCGATGAGTGCGTAAGAGAATTATTATGGCAACAACTGCAAGCCCTAAGAGCAAACCCAAACGCTTCAAATTGAAAGGTGAGGCAGCATGGCCTACTAACCAAATCCAAATTGACTCGTGGACTGATAAATATTTTTCTCATACCAAAGAGGCTGTCTCAAAATTTGGTGATGCCACAGTAACTTATGCTCTGTTTATGCGTCGACCGGTAATATCCGCACCACGACTTGCAATAGAATGGTTAACTGTGGTTGCAAAAGAACGCAATACGAGTTTTAAAATTGATCTAAAATATACAGAGGGTAAATGGGTTGGCGCGGGCGAACCCATAGCTTATGTCACTGGTCCCTTTTCTGAGCTCGTCGATCTTGAAACTTTATTATTACAGAAACTTGGACCAGCGTGCGTTGCCGCTTATAACGCTTATTCTATGTGCTCTGACCTACCAAAAGTCGCTTTTATGGCAATGGATGCACGCCATTGTGCAGGTACCAGTATGGCTGAAATGATGGCCTATGCGGCCTCAGTAGGTTCTGCCAAAGCAAAAAGCAAAAGTGGTGCTCTAGGGTTTATAGGTAACGCAACAGACGCTACCGCCCATTATTTCGGGGAAGAAAACGGCAAAGGAACAATGCCACACGCTTTCATTGGATATGCGGGTAGCACTCTTCGAGCCGCTGAAATGTTCCAAGAGACATTCCCCCACCTACCCATGACAGTACTCGTGGATTATTTTGGACAGGAAATTACTGATACTTTGGCTGTCTGTAGAAAATTTCCTGATCTGGTTGAGAATGGTACTTTATCATTCCGGCTCGATACACCAGGAAGCCGTTATATCGAAAAATTAGACCCAGCTGCATCATACGCAGTTTTAGAACGCCATGTTCCAGAGGTAGTACGCGGTTATCGATCTGAAACACAGTTATCTTATCTAGTTGGACCGGGTGTATCTGCTGCGGCTATTTGGCGGCTCCGAGAGGCTCTCGATAGCGAAGGTTACAGAAACGCAAAAATAGTCGCATCAAGCGGCTTTGGGCCCGCTAAATGCCATTTATTTTCTGAAGCGAATGCGCCGGTTGATATAATTGGAACCGGTAGTTATCTGCCTACAACCTGGAGTGAAACATATGCGACTGCCGACATTATCGAGTATGATGGAAAAGCACGGGTCAAGTTGGGCCGGGAGTTTCTCCTCCGTCGTTAGATGACTTCGTGCTACCAGATTCCTTGTACAAAACATAATAAGAACTCGCGAAAATCATTCCAGCCCCAAGCCAAGTCCAAGGTGATGGTAACTCGCTGAAAAATATAAAGGCTATTAAAACACTTGCCGGTAACCTTACAAAATTAAAAGGTTGTACAATTCTGGCATCTGCCGCCCGCACAGAGTAAGCGTGAAATAAACCTGCTAAAAGCTGTAAGGTCCCAAGTGCAAAAATTAGTGGTAGATCGGAAATCGTTGGCATTTTCCAAAAGTATAACGCGGGCACTAGAGCCAATGGCAAGGCTAAGAGTTGTCCATAAAATGTGATTTGGGCTGGAGTATCCGTCCTTGACAACGATTTAATACAAATATTGGTTCCTGCATATGTGACCGCAGTCACTAATACTGCCAAAGCCGCTAAGGTTATCGCGATTATTCCAGGCCGTAAGATGACCAAAGCACCAATAAAGGCAATAGCACATGCTATCCAAGACTCAAAACCAGCTTTTTCTCGCAACAGTAAAACAGCCATTACAATCGTAATCATGGGTACTAAAAATAATAATGCATAAACATCGCCAATAGGCATATTGGCCAAACCATAAAAAACACAAACCATACCGGTATAACTA
>CAZCKO010000068.1:0-15312 GCA_964499275.1 uncultured Rhodospirillaceae bacterium | reverse complement strand
GCGGCTTCGTACGCTCAAACTTCTCCTTCGCCATCTTTTTTCTCCACCTTTTAAGCCAACTTGGCTTTAACCTCATCTGCAACGGCTTGAGGCACTTTCTCGTAATGATCAAAAAACATCGTAAACTGAGCTCTACCCTGACTCATCGACCTCAAATTATTTACGTAACCGAACATATTTGCCAGAGGAACCATGGCATTGACTATTCTCGCGTTTGCACGTTGATCCATACCAGACACATTTCCCCTTCGGCTATTAAGATCGCCGATAATATCACCAAGATAATCTTCTGGGGTAACCACTTCGACCCGCATCATTGGCTCCAACAATTTAGGCGACGCCTTTGCTATACCCTCACGAAAAGCAGCACGCGCCGCAATTTCAAAAGCCATCACCGAAGAATCCACATCATGGAAAGCTCCGTCGGTGAGTGTGGCCCTCACGTCGATCATAGGAAAGCCTGCTAAAATGCCGGTCTCGACAGCATTAGCTAAACCTTTCTCAACGCCCGGAATAAATTCTTTGGGAACATTGCCCCCTACAACAGTATCATCAAACTGAAATCCGGAGCCCGATTCACCAGGCTCAAACGTAATTTTCACTCTTGCAAACTGGCCTGAACCGCCCGTTTGCTTTTTATGTGTATAATCAACCTCAGCAGGTTTAGTTATCGTCTCACGATACGCGACCTGAGGTGCGCCCACGTTGGCATCGACCTTAAATTCTCGTTTCATGCGATCAACCAGAATTTCAAGATGAAGTTCACCCATCCCTTTTATAATTGTTTGGCCGCTTTCATAATCACTTGTAACCCGAAAGGACGGGTCTTCCTGCGCTAAACGATTTAGGGCAACACCCATTTTTTCTTGGTCACCCTTCGTCTTTGGCTCTACTGCCACCTCAATTACTGGATCAGGGAATTCCATCCGCTCCAAAACGACGGCTTTATTTGCATCACATAAAGTATCACCGGTTGTTGTATCTTTTAGACCAGCTAAAGCCACAATATCACCAGCGCAGGCTTCTTTAAGATCTTCACGTGAATTGGCATGCATAAGCAAAATACGCCCTACCCGTTCGCGTTTATTTTTAACGGTGTTCAGAAGAGATACGCCACTTTTTAATATACCTGAATAAACGCGAACAAAGGTTAAAGAACCAACAAACGGGTCATTCATGACTTTAAACGCCAAAGCTGAAAGAGGTTCAGAATCAGAACTCTCACGCACAATTTCCTCTTCGCTGTCCAAAACTACGCCGCCGATAGCAGGTACCTCCTTTGGACTCGGCAAATAATCAATAACTGCATCTAGTAAAGGCTGTACCCCCTTGTTTTTAAAAGCCGAGCCGCAGAGAACCGGAACAAACGAACCACCTACCGTACCGGCACGGATACACGACTTAAGGACTTCTTCTGTCGGTTCCTTAGCTTCCTCGAGATAAGCCTCCATCGCATCATCATCGTGTTCTACTGCTGTCTCTACAAGCTTTTCACGATATTCGGCAGCAAGTTCTGCTGCATCTGCTGGTATATCGGTATACTCAAATTCTGCCCCAAGACTCTCATCTTTCCAGATTATTGCCTTCATTTTTATCAGGTCAATTACACCAATAAAATCTGCTTCAGAACCAATGGGCAACTGAGTTACCAGCGGCTCCGCGCCAAGCCGATCGACGATCATATCAACCGTGTTATACATATCCGCCCCGATACGATCCATTTTGTTAACAAAACAAATCCTCGGCACCTCATATTTATCGGCTTGTCGCCAAACTGTTTCAGACTGTGGCTCTACACCTGAAACTGCATCAAAAACTGCGACGGCCCCATCGAGTACCCGCAAAGACCGTTCCACTTCGATAGTAAAATCAACATGCCCCGGAGTATCAATAATATTTATTCGATGGTCATTCCAGAAACAGGTGGTAGCAGCCGAAGTGATTGTAATTCCACGCTCCTGTTCTTGTTCCATCCAGTCCATGGTAGCTGTACCTTCATGGACTTCGCCGATCTTGTAAGCACGGCCGGTATAATAGAGTATTCTCTCGGTCGTAGTTGTTTTTCCTGCATCAATATGCGCCATGATGCCTATATTACGATAATGGTCTATTGCTGTTGTACGGGACATGGCTCTTTTCCTGGACTCTAACTACCTGGCTCACCAGCGGTAATGTGAAAATGCTTTATTAGCATCCGCCATACGGTGCGTATCTTCACGTTTCTTCACGGCATTACCACGATTATTGGCGGCATCTAAAAGCTCATTTGAGAGGCGATCCGTCATCGTATTTTCTGAACGCGAACGCGCAGTCTCAATTATCCATCGAATAGCGAGTGCCTGACGACGATCATTACGTACTTCCACCGGAACCTGATAAGTTGCTCCTCCGACCCGCCGAGACCTCACCTCAACCGACGGTTTGACATTGTCCAAAGCATCATGAAATGTTTTTAATGGGTCTCCACCCGATTTATCAGTAAGTGTCTCAAGGGCGGAATAAACAATTTTCTCTGCAGTTGACCTTTTACCTTGGATCATTAGACAATTAATAAACTTTGCAAGAACAAGATCGCTATATTTGGCATCCGGTAAAATGCTTCTTTTTTCTGCAGCGCGGCGACGTGACATGGTTTAATTCCTAATCTTGTACTATTTGGGTCGTTTGGCGCCATATTTGGAACGCCTTTGACGACGATCCGTCACACCCTGAGTATCCAAAATTCCGCGGATAATGTGGTACCGAACGCCAGGTAAATCTTTAACACGCCCACCACGGATCATTACTACCGAATGCTCCTGGAGGTTGTGGCCTTCACCGGGAATATAGCTAATGACCTCCGCACCATTTGTTAGACGGACACGGGCGACTTTTCTCAAAGCAGAATTAGGCTTTTTCGGAGTCGTTGTATAAACTCGGGTGCAAACACCACGTTTTTGCGGACACCCCTGCATTGCAGGCACCTTATTACGAATGATTGGCCGCTTTCGAGGCTTTCTGATCAACTGATTTACCGTTGGCAATTTGTCATCCTTAATGGTTCAAATGCCTTGGACTCGTTTTACCCATCAAACTAATTCCAAGACAAAATTAATGTCCGCATACCAAATTGACCCGGCAAATTGGAGCATGATCCCCGCGGGCCTTCTCACCGTTACGAACGGTTTAAAAGTCTATGTATCGTCAATTCAGCGGAAACGCGTTTAGGATGTTTTCCTACCACCAGTTCCCAATGAGGCGCGCAATATAGTTGTGCCCTAAACTCCCGTCAACAGAGAAAAATTACGAGATTTTCGTATTTTTAAACCGTTTCTAGTTTAAAAAAGTTTTCCAGACCTAAAAGATACCACAAGACGTTTCCTAGTTTTGTTATATGATAGCGGATTGTTCCTCTTCATCTTTTGTCGATTGAATACCCTTCACTTCATCCTCCTCTGCGCGACGAGCCTCCATAGCTTCAATTGCGTCCAAATCACGGTCATGAGCAACTTGACGAGCTTTATTCATATAAGACCCTGTTCCTGCCGGAATTAAACGACCGACAATTACGTTTTCTTTTAATCCGATAAGACTATCTTCCTTTCCGGAAACGGCAGCCTCAGTGAGAACGCGTGTTGTTTCCTGAAAGGATGCCGCCGAAATAAACGACCTAGTTTGAAGTGAAGCTTTAGTAATACCGTGCAAAACTGGTTCAGCAATTGCCCGCTTTTGCTTTTCAGAGCGTAATTTTGAATTAATTTCCTCAAACTCATCTCGATCTACAACTTCTCCAACCAGGAGAGTAGAATCGCCGGGCTCTGACACTTCAACTTTTTGAAGCATTTGGCGAACGATCACCTCGATGTGTTTGTCGTTAATTTTAACCCCTTGAAGGCGATAAACGTCCTGAACCTCATCAATCAAATAGTTTGCCAACGCCTCTACCCCTAAGACCCGAAGAATATCATGAGGTACGGGATTTCCGTCCATGAGGAAATCACCTTTTTCAACAACATCACCTTCTTGAACACTGATGTGTTTCCCTTTCGGAATAAGATGCTCAACAGGTTCACCATCACCTTCGATTGGGTGCACGACAATTCGACGCTTCGCCTTATAATCTTTACCAAATTCTACGCGGCCATCAATTTCACTGATGATAGAAAAGTCCTTAGGCTTTCGAGCTTCGAAGAGTTCAGCCACTCTGGGCAGGCCGCCAGTTATATCTCGATTTTTACCGGTTTCCCGAGGAATTCGGGCCAGTACATCACCCGCATTAACCTTAGTATCGGGTTCTACCGACAGAATTGCGTCCACTGACATGTAATAACGGGCCTCTGCTCCATTTGCTAATTGAATAACTTCTCCGTTTTTGTCCCTTAAAGTGATACGCGGTCTAAGCTCGTCTCCTTTAGATTGTGCTTTCCATTCAACCACTTTTTTATATGAAATTCCTGTTGCCTCATCGACAATTTCACGCATCGATAGACCATCAATCAGGTCAACATAGTTAACAATCCCCTCCTTTTCAGAAATTATTGGTAAGGTATATGGGTCCCATTCCGCGAGCCGTTCACCTTTTTTTACTTTTTCGCCATCATCCTTCAGTAATCTGGCGCCATAAGGTATTCGGTATGTAGCTCGCTCTCTATCATTCTCATCAATAAGAGCAAGTTCGGTATTTCGTGCCATAACAATATTGATTTTATCAGTATCTAATACAACGCTGCGATTTCTTACGGCAACCGTGGCAGGAAAATCCGCTTCTATACTAGATTGCTCTGCACCCCGCTGTGCAGCACCACCTATATGAAAAGTCCGCATAGTCAATTGGGTACCCGGCTCACCGATAGATTGGGCAGCAATAATTCCGACGGCTTCTCCCTGATTAACCGCTGTACCACGCGCTAAATCACGTCCGTAACATTGAGCACAGATACCTCCAACCGTTTCACAAGTTAACGGTGAACGAATTTGAACTATTTCGATGCCTGCTTCATCGATAGTATCTAATTTATCTTCTTCAATGATCACCCCAGCCTTAACAATTACTTCGCCACCGACTGGGTGTACAATATCAACCAATGGAACACGGCCGAGAATTCGCTCACTTAACGGATCGATAACCTCTCCACCTTCAATGGCTGCTTTTACAGTAAGCCCATTTTTAGTTTTACAATCGTGTTCTACAATCGTGCAATCTTGAGCGACGTCGACCAACCGACGAGTTAGATAGCCAGAATTGGCAGTCTTCAATGCTGTATCTGCTAAACCTTTACGAGCGCCATGTGAAGAGTTGAAATACTCAAGAACCGAAAGCCCTTCTTTAAAGTTCGAAATTATAGGCGACTCTATAATTTCGCCTGATGGCTTTGCCATTAGGCCCCGCATACCCGCAAGCTGCTTCATCTGTGCAGCCGAGCCACGTGCCCCAGAGTCTGCCATCATAAACACAGCGTTTACTTGTTCACCAGGTTTAGGGTTTGCGATCTCGCTCATCATTTCTTCAGCTACTTGATCGGTACACTGAGACCAAACATCAATAACTTTGTTGTATTTTTCTCCTTGGGTGATCAATCCATCGAGATATTGCTGTTCGTACTCTTTAACCTCTTTTTGTGCATCGTTAACTAACTTTTCTTTCGCTGCCGGAATTATGAGGTCATCCTTGCCAAACGAAATACCGCTAATACATGCATTGTTAAAACCAAGAGCCATAATCCGATCAGCAAATATAACCGTGTCCTTCTGCCCACAGTGTCGATAAACGGTATCAATAGCATTTGTAATTTGCTTTTTCGTTAAAAGGCAATTTACTAGTTCAAGACTTATGTTCTTATTTTTTGGCAAAAGTTGCATTACTTTGACCCGGCCAGCGGTAGTCTCCAATCTAACAGTTTTGGAATTACCTTCTGTATCTATAGTTTCTATACGGGTATGAATTTTACTGTGATGGGTGATTATGCCCTGATCTAATGCCTGCTCAATTTCCCCAATATCTGCAAATGCCATACCGTCTCCGGGCTGGTCATCACGATCAAGGGTGAGATAATATAGACCTAATACTATATCCTGTGAGGGCACTATAATAGGTTTCCCATTTGCTGGACTGAGAATGTTGTTTGTCGACATCATTAACACGCGTGCCTCTAGCTGCGCCTCAAGTGACAGCGGCACGTGAACAGCCATTTGATCACCGTCAAAATCTGCGTTAAAGGCCGTACATACCAGCGGGTGTAGCTGAATTGCTTTTCCTTCGACCAAAACAGGCTCAAATGCTTGTATACCAAGACGGTGTAATGTTGGCGCCCGGTTTAACATTACAGGATGTTCTCTTATAACCTCTTCAAGAATATCCCATACTTCCGGGCGTTCTTTTTCCACTAAACGTTTAGCTGCCTTAATAGTACTCGCCATCCCATAGGTTTCGAGACGTGAATAAATGAAGGGCTTGAATAGCTCTAAGGCCATTTTCTTCGGCAAACCACATTGATGTAGTAAAAGTTCAGGACCTACAACTATTACAGACCGCCCCGAGTAATCCACTCGTTTACCAAGCAGATTTTGGCGGAAACGGCCTTGTTTACCTTTCAGCATATCCGACAGGGATTTAAGTGGACGTTTGTTTGCACCTGTTATAACCCGTCCTCGCCGGCCATTATCAAATAACGCGTCCACAGACTCTTGTAACATTCGTTTTTCGTTACGAATAATAATATCGGGGGCTCTTAGCTCCATAAGACGTTTTAAACGATTATTTCGGTTGATAACTCTCCGATATAGGTCGTTAAGATCAGAGGTTGCGAACCGACCACCATCAAGTGGAACGAGCGGACGTAATTCGGGCGGTATTATTGGAACTACATCTAAAATCATCCATTCTGGCCGGGCCCCCGAATGAATAAACGCCTCAATCAGTTTAAGTCGCTTAACAAGCTTTTTTCGTTTAGCTTCCGAACCAGTTTCCTTGAATTCGGTGCGAACAACTTCGAGTTCATCCTCCAAATCTATTTCACTAAGCATTTTTTTAACAGCTTCAGCGCCAATCATAGCTTTGAAAGCATCTTCTCCGAATTCATCTTGAGCATCCAAATATTGCTCTTCACTTAACAACTGACGTTCTTCAAGGGTTGTTAGGCCAGGTTCGACAACCACATAGTTTTCAAAATATAAAACGCGCTCTATATCCTTGAGCGTCATATCCATTAGCAAACCAATTCGGCTAGGTAATGATTTAAGGAACCAGATATGGGCTACCGGTGAAGCTAGTTCAATATGTCCCATTCGTTCCCTACGAACTTTGCTAAGTGTTACTTCGACTCCACATTTTTCACAAATTATGCCGCGATATTTCATTCTCTTGTATTTACCGCATAGGCATTCATAGTCCTTTATTGGACCAAATATCCGGGCACAAAAAAGCCCATCACGCTCAGGTTTAAAAGTTCGATAATTGATTGTCTCCGGTTTTTTTATTTCTCCAAAGGACCACGAACGGATCCGATCTGGACTAGCAATAGAAATACGGATCATGTCGAAAGTTTCAGTATTACTCACCTGACCGAAGATGTTCATCAATTCATTCATTAAACCACTCCTGGTTTTAGGTCCTGAGATAGACCCACAAAATTATAAATAAAAACGTCAAACAAATTATATTAATTTAGGTTGTTTCATGTCGGTTAAGTTCAACATTTAGGCCTAAGGACTTAAGTTCCTTAACCAGCACATTAAAGGACTCGGGAATTCCCGCCTCAAAAGTATCATCGCCCCTCACTATAGCCTCATAGACTTTAGTCCGGCCCGACACATCGTCCGACTTAACAGTCAACATTTCTTGAAGCGTATAAGCTGCCCCATATGCTTCCAGAGCCCAAACCTCCATTTCACCAAACCTCTGCCCGCCAAATTGGGCCTTCCCTCCCAATGGCTGTTGAGTAACAAGGCTATATGGACCGATAGACCTGGCATGAATTTTATCATCAACAAGATGGTGTAATTTTAACATGTAAATGTAACCAACTGTAACTTTTCGATCGAATCTCTCGCCTGACCGACCGTCGAAAAGGGTTACCTGGCCAGAAGTTTCTAGACCAGCTTTTTCCAACATGTCATTTATGTCGTCTTCTTGTGCTCCATCAAATACCGGAGTTGCCATTGGCACTCCGTTGCGTAAATTGCTGGCAAGTTCTAACAGTTCATCATCATTTAGCTTGGATATATCTTCCATAAATAGTTTTTGGCCATAAATTTCTTTTAGCTGCCCCTTTAACTTATCGAGCTTTCCATCATGAGCGAATAAATCCAATAAATTACCGATCTGTCGGCCAAGTCCTGAAGACGCCCAACCCAAATGGGTTTCAAGTATTTGGCCAACATTCATACGCGACGGGACACCAAGCGGATTAAGAACAATATCCACTGGAGTTCCATCCTCGCGGTACGGCATATCTTCCATTGGCACAATCTTGGAAATAACGCCTTTGTTTCCATGCCGACCAGCCATCTTATCCCCTGGCTGTAGTTTCCGTTTAACAGCAACAAAGACCTTCACCATTTTCATAACACCTGGCGGCAGCTCATCACCACCTTGCACCTTATCAACTTTATCATCAAAACGCGCTTGCAAGCGTTTTTCACTGGCCTCAAATTGTTTCCTAACGGATTCCAAGCTTCCCATAACCTTGTCGTTTTTTACAACAAATTGGGCAAGTTGACGTGGGTTGTATTCACTTACCACCTGTTGGTTTATTCGAGTCCCTCCTTTAATATCTTTTGGACCGTTTACAACAGTTTGGTTAAGTAAAAGATCTATCAAGTTTTGCTCATAACTTCGTTCGAGAATTGTGAGCTCATCATCACGGTCCTTAGCAAGGCGTTCAATTTCTTCTCGTTCAATAGCTAAAGCCCTTTCGTCTTTGTCCACCCCTCTCCTCGAAAACACGCGTACTTCAACAACTGTACCTGCTACGCCAGGTGGTAATCTCAGAGAGGTATCACGGACATCGGATGCCTTTTCTCCAAAAATAGCTCTCAGCAATTTTTCCTCTGGAGTCATTGGGCTTTCACCCTTTGGAGTGACTTTTCCTACTAAAACATCACCGGGCTCAACTTCCGCACCGATATATACAATTCCCGCCTCATCAAGATTTTTAAGCGCTTCTTCGCCTACATTAGGAATATCTCTAGTGACTTCTTCCTGTCCCAGTTTGGTATCCCGAGCCATAACTTCGAATTCTTCAATATGAATCGACGTAAAAACATCGTCTCGAGCAATACGTTCTGAAATTAAAATGGAATCTTCAAAATTGTAACCGTGCCAAGCCATAAAGGCTACGAGGACATTGCGCCCAAGAGCAAGCTCACCGAGTTCGGTAGACGGGCCATCAGCAATAATATCTCCTGACACTACCTGATCACCAACTTTCACAAGTGGGCGTTGATTTATACATGTGTTTTGATTCGACCGCTGAAACTTACGTAAATTGTAGATATCGACACCGGGCGAAGAAAGCTCGGTGTCACCTAACGCTCGAACAACAATCCGGGTCGCGTCGACCTGATCCACCACACCAGTTTGTTTCGCAACAATTGTTGCCCCTGAACCTCGGGCAACAGCATCTTCCATCCCCGTCCCAACCAAAGGCGCCTCTGCACAAACGAGTGGGACTGCCTGGCGCATCATGTTGGAACCCATTAGGGCGCGGTTAGCGTCATCGTTTTCTAAAAATGGTATTAGAGCAGAAGCTACAGACACCAGTTGTTTGGGGGATACGTCAATATAATCAATGTCTTCACGACGTGCCATGGCAAATTCTCCACTCACCCGGCAACTGACCAAATCCTCTATGAACCGGCCGGATTTATCTAGTTCTGCGTTGGCCTGCGCAACTGTATATCTGCCTTCCTCAATAGCAGAAAGATATATAACTTCTTTAGTTACCTTACCATTTTTAACCATACGATAGGGTGTTTCAATAAACCCGTACTGATTGACCCTCGCATAGGTTGCTAGAGAATTAATAAGACCGATATTTGGTCCTTCCGGGGTTTCAATAGGACAAATCCGACCATAATGAGTAGGATGAACATCACGCACCTCAAAACCTGCTCGTTCTCTGGTCAACCCACCAGGACCTAGCGCGGATAAACGCCTTTTATGTGTGATTTCACTTAAGGGATTAGTCTGATCCATAAATTGTGAAAGCTGTGATGACCCAAAAAACTCTCGAACTGCTGCAGCCGCGGGTTTTGCATTAATCAGATCTTGCGGCATAACGGAATCTAACTCAACAGAGCTCATTCGTTCGCGGATCGCTCTTTCCATCCTGAGCAAACCAATACGGTATTGATTTTCCATTAGTTCACCGACCGAACGTACTCGGCGATTACCGAGATGATCTATGTCATCGATCTCACCGTGACCATCTTTTAACCATACCAATAGTTTTATAACAGAGAGGATATCCTCTTTACGCAATACTCGAAGTGAATCATTGGTCTCCAATTCTAAACGCGCATTCATTTTAACGCGTCCGACAGCGGATAAGTCATACCTTTCACTGTCAAAAAACAGACTATTAAACATCGCTTCAGCAGTTTCAGGCGTTGGTGGCTCACCTGGACGCATCACCCGATAAATATCCATTAGCGCTTCATTGCGAGTCCTATTTTTGTCAATTGATAGCGTGTTTCGAATGTAAGGCCCAACCGTTAAATGGTCGATTGCTAACAACGGGATTTTTTTAACACCCGCTTCGGTCAGTAATTCTAGATTTTCTTCCGTTACTTCTTCTCCAGCATCGACATAAACTTCGCCAGTTGCCTCATTGATTAGGTCTTCGGCTATATACTGGCCGATAAGTTCTTCGTTTAAAATAAGTCGCTCTTTTAATCCATCCGTTTTCAGCTTAGCGGCAAGTCTTGGTGTTATACGGCTTCCCGCTTCTGCCATAACTTTACCATCCTTGGCGTTAACCAGGGCATTTTCGACTTTTATACCGCCAATATATGCATCAGGATCGAATGGTGTTTTCCAAGCGTTTTTTGCCCTTGAATAAATCTTGGTCTTGTAGAATTCCGAAAATATTTCCTCGGTGGACATCCCGGTTGCTTCGTCCGGAGCCAAAATCCTTCCTTCTAATGCTATTTCTTTTCTTTTCGTTTGCGTTTCTTTAGAATCCAATGCCATCATTAATGTTGTGACAGGCAATTTTCTGCGCCGATCAATTCGGACGTAGACCAAGTCCTTGGCGTCAAATTCAAAATCGAGCCAAGATCCTCGATATGGTATAATACGAGCAGCAAATAGATATTTCCCTGAAGAATGGGTCTTACCTTTATCATGGTCGTAAAACACACCCGGCGATCTGTGCATTTGTGAAACTATGACACGCTCGGTGCCATTGATCACAAAAGTTCCATTATCGGTCATCAATGGAAGGTCGCCCATATAAACGTCCTGTTCCTTGATATCACGAATGGAGCGAGCACCTGTATCTTCATCCACATCAAACACGACGAGCCGCAATGTCAATTTGAGTGGGGCAGCAAAGGTCACACCCCGCTGCTGACATTCTTCCACATCATATTTCGGGGCTTCGAGTTCAAATTTGACAAACTCAAGGGTACCATTTTCCGAAAAATCCTTAATCGGAAATACAGATTCAAAAACAGCCTGTAATCCCGAACTCACACGTTCGTTAGTGGGAATGTTAATTTGAAGAAAACTATCGTAAGACGCTTTTTGAACCTCAATTAAATTCGGCATGGCGGTAGCCTCTTGGAGCCTACCGAAGTTTTTGCGTATACGTTTACGTTGGGTGAACGACTTAGCCATTTAAACCTCTTAAACGCTGAAAGCGATCGCATGCGCAGCTGCACACGCCAAGAATAATCTGCGTAGAACCGCAGAAAGAAAAACAAACACCGATGATTCGGTTTGACAAACGAACCGAATCATCGGAATTCAACTTTATACCCGACTGCAACACCGGTTTATTTAAGTTCTACTGTTGCGCCAGCCTCTTCTAGTTTTGTTTTGATCTCCTCCCCTTCGTCTTTGGTAGCACCTTCCTTAACTGGTTTTGGCACACCCTCGACGAGATCCTTAGCTTCTTTGAGACCAAGACCTGTGATAGCTCTAACTTCTTTGATTACGTTAATCTTTTTATCTCCAAAACTTGTAAGAACGACATCAAATGAGTCTTTATCTTCTGATTCGCCAACTGCCTCTCCGCCACCAGCTACGGCAGCGACAGCAACTGGAGCGGCAGCGGATACACCCCACTTTTCTTCGAGCATCTTACTTAACTCTGCCGCTTCAAGAACGGTCAAAGCTGAAAGATCATCGACAATTTTATCAAGATCAGTAGCCATTATATTCTCCTAACTATCTTTGCGTTTCTATCTAACAATATCGGGTTAACCGTTCTATGCGGCTTCACTTTGCAATGCATGTGCTTGAACTACTCGAGCGATTTGACTACCTGGAGCCTGAACTACACCGGCAATTCTTGTTGCAGGCGTATTAAGCATACCCACAATCTTTCCACGCAATTCGTCAAGCGATGGTAGTTTCGCTAAAGTTTTTATCTCCGTCGTGCCCACAGCGTTTTCATACAAACCTCCACCGACAATCTCAAACTTTGCGTTATCATCAGCGAATTCCACAGCAACTTTAGCCGCCGCCACAGGATCTTCAGAAAACGCTATCCCTGTAGGCCCAGCAAACAATTCTGTGAGGTGTTCAAACTTTGTACCCTTTAAAGCAAGGCGCGTAAGTCTGTTTTTTGTGACTTTGAAGCTAGCCCCCGACTCGCGCATCCGGCGACGAAGGTCAGTTGATTCCGCAACTGTCAGCCCGCTTGGGCGGGCGACTATCACGAGATTAGCCGACCCGAATACGCCGTTAAGCGAGGCAACCAGCTCCTCTTTCTGCATTCGGTCCACGCAAATTCTCCTGCGTTATGATCGGCATCAAATTTAGAGACACCGAACCCGTTTACACTCGGTCCCATCAGCTAATCCGATGAGCCTGGATTGCCCGTCCCAGAAGTTCAAGCCACATCCCGTATTAACTGAGCAATACAGAAACGCTTGCACCCCCGTCTATACAGGCAGGTAAAACCCGCTTTACCCCCACCAGCCGGTTTAAAGGCCTTTTGGGTTCCTGTAGTCTCGGACAGGTCGGAACCAGTGATACGCTCTGGTTCCATACGCAACTATCGTTTAATAACTTGAAACGATAGAAATTCAATTATTTCTCGCCTAGTTCGCGAGAATAGTTGATACATCAAGCGAAATACCTGGTCCCATTGTTGAACTCAATGAAATTCGTTTAATGTAGTTACCTTTTATACCGCTTGGCCTAGCTTTATGAACAGCTTCCACCAAGGTACGAACATTTTCTAATAGTGCCTCTTCACTGAAACTTGCTTTTCCCACACCGGTGTGAACGATACCCGCCTTTTCAACTCGGTATTCAACTTGTCCACCTTTCGCGCTTTTAATCGCTTGAGCCACGTCCTGGGTCACAGAACCTAGTTTTGGATTGGGCATCAAACCTCTTGGGCCCAGAATCTTTCCTAGTTTACCTACAACTGGCATCATATCTGGTGTAGCTACACAGCGGTCAAATTGGATATCACCTTTCTGAACCGTTTCAGCCAAATCATCTGCACCCACAACATCCGCGCCAGCGGCCTTTGCCTCGTCAGCTTTTTCGCCTTTTGCAAAAACACCCACCCGAATAGTTTTTCCAGTACCATTAGGCAAATCAATCACCCCCCTGACATTTTGGTCTGCATGGCGGGGGTCAACACCTAGATTCATGGAAAGTTCAATAGTCTCGTCAAACTTCGCCTTAGCGTTTTCTTTTACAAGTTTAATGGCTTCCGAAATTTCATAATTTTTTTTATGATCAAGAGCCTCAGATGCTGCTTTAAAACGTTTTCCTGACTTAGCCATTATTTAAGTCCCCGTAACCTGAATACCCATCGAGCGTGCAGTGCCAGCAAGAATTTTAGTAGCAGCCTCAATATCATTTGAATTAAGATCATTCTTTTTTTGTTCAGCAATCTCACGAAGCTGAGACATCGTCACAGCACCAACAACATCGCGGCCAGGTTCTGTTGAACCTTTATCTAATTTAGATGCTTTCTTTATGAAATAAGATGCTGGAGGGCTTTTCGTCTCAAAGGAAAAAGAACGATCCGCATAAACCGTAATAATCGTAGGAATTGGTACACCCTGTTCACCACCCTGAGTATGGGCATTAAATGCTTTACAAAATTCCATTATGTTGAGGCCAGCCTGTCCTAGCGCCGGTCCAATAGGAGGAGAAGGATTTGCCTGCCCTGCAGGCACCTGCAACTTAATATAACTATTAATTTTTTTTGCCATTTTATCCTCAGTCCTTTGCCTAAGGGTGCGGTGCGACTATGGCCAGCCTCCCACACAATTGTGCCGATAAATCGGCGTTTTTGTCAGACTTAAAGTTTCTCGACCTGTGTGTATTCTAATTCTACCGGTGTTGCACGCCCAAAAATAGATACCGCGACTTTTAAACGCGCTTTTTCTTCATCAACTTCTTCAACTACCCCGTTGAATGAACTAAATGGTCCATCAGCAACCCTTACTTGCTCACCGACGTCAAAGTTTATCATTGGTTTAGGTCGCTCGATACCCTCTGCAACCTGATGCATAATCCTATCTGCTTCTGCCTGACTTATAGGACTTGGTGTTCCGCCACTTCCTAAAAATCCAGTGACTTTCGGGGTATTTTTCACTAAATGCCATGAGTCATCTGTCATTTCCATCTTTGTTAGGACATAACCAGGAAAAAACTTTCTTTCTGAACTGACTTTAGCTCCACGACGAAGATGAACGACCTCTTCGGATGGCACTTCAACAGCCTCAATCAGATCGTCCATTCCCTTTTGTACAGCCTGTTCACGGATAGACTGTGCCACCTTGTTCTCAAAGCCGGAATAAACGTGCACAACATACCAACGCGTAGTCACTAATTATCCTCCAAAACCCAGAACTAATTTGACAAGAACTGCTAAAGCTTGATCGACAAAAAAGAAAAACGTTGCGGTCAAAATAACAAAAATAAAAACCATTACGGTTGATACCGTCGTTTCCTTTCGGGTAGGCCATGTAACTTTCGCCACTTCTCGTCTGACCTGTTGTACGAACTCCATAGGATTGGTTTTCGCCATATTAAATTCCACTTGTTTAGTTCTGCCAACAAAAAAATGAACACCAAATAAATCACTGGCAGGAGTGGAGGGACTCGAACCCACAACCCCCGGTTTTGGAGACCGGTGC
>CAZCKO010000067.1:7788-15627 GCA_964499275.1 uncultured Rhodospirillaceae bacterium | reverse complement strand
GTGATTGGGACGGTACGAAAGAAATATTGACTAAAGGCCGCGAGTGGATTGTTGAGGAGGTTAAATCCTCAGGACTCAGGGGCCGAGGCGGTGCAGGATTTCCGAGTGGCCTTAAATGGTCTTTTATGCCAAAGGAACCCACTGGTCGCCCGCATTACCTTGTAGTCAACGCTGATGAGGGAGAGCCTGGCACCTGTAAAGACAGAGATATGTTAAGGAACGATCCCCACAAACTAGTAGAGGGTTGCCTTTTAGCGGGATTTGGTATGGGTGCGAATGCTGCCTATATTTATATACGTGGTGAGTTTTATCGTGAGGCGGAGCATCTCCAATTTGCAATTAATGAAGCTTACGAGGCCGGTCTAATCGGACGAAATGCTTGCGGATCAGGTTATGATTTTGACGTTTATGTCCATCGCGGGGCTGGTGCCTACATTTGTGGTGAAGAGATGGCTCTGATTGAAAGCCTTGAGGGAAAAAAGGGAATGCCGAGGCTTAAACCGCCATTTCCAGCTGCAATGGGTCTTTATGGTAGCCCCACCACCGTCAATAATGTTGAAACAATTGCTGTAGCTCCCACAATTTTGCGTCGTGGAGCGGCTTGGTTTTCGTCTTTAGGTCGAGAAAATAATACGGGTACCAAGGTTTTTTGTGTTTCTGGGCATGTTAATAACCCATGTAACGTAGAAGAAGAAATGGGTATTCCCCTCAAGGAACTAATTGAAAAGCATGCCGGGGGTGTCGTCGGGGGATGGAATAACCTAAAAGCAGTTATACCAGGTGGGGCATCAGTTCCAATCATACCCAAATCGATTTGTGACAGTGTTTTAATGGATTTTGATTCATTGAAAGAAGTTCGGTCTGGACTTGGCACAGCCGCGGTTATTGTCATGGACCAATCGACAGACGTAGTCGCAGCGATAGCGCGTCTTTCAAAATTTTATAAACATGAAAGTTGTGGTCAGTGTACGCCCTGTCGGGAGGGAACCGGTTGGATGTGGAGAGTTATGGAAAGACTAATAATTGGTGATGCAGAAATTGATGAAATTGACACCCTCTTAGAGGTCGCTAGTCAAGTAGAAGGTCATACTATTTGCGCTCTAGGTGATGCGGCGGCATGGCCTATTCAGGGTTTGGTAAGACATTTTCGAAGAGAAATTGAAGACCGGATAAAAGCCCGAAAAAAAGAGGCAGTGGCGGCCTAAGTGGATCAAAGGAACATGGCTAAACTAACTATAGATGATGTTGAAATAGAAGTGCCTGACGGGATAACCGTTTTGCAGGCATGCGAGTTAGCTGGGGTAGAAATCCCTCGGTTTTGTTATCACGAACGCCTCTCGGTTGCCGGTAACTGTCGGATGTGCCTGGTTGAGGTAGCACCAGGGCCACCAAAACCGGCGGCGTCATGCGCATTGCCGGTTGGGGATGGGATGTCGGTAAAAACTAATTCTCCGATGGTAAGGAAAGCCCGTGAAGGGGTTATGGAATTTTTACTTATTAATCATCCCCTAGATTGCCCAATTTGTGATCAAGGTGGAGAGTGTGATTTACAGGATCAGGCAATGGCCTATGGGTCTGGCAACTCTCGCTTTGATGAAAACAAACGAGCTGTCCGAGAAAAAAATTTGGGTCCATTGGTTAAAACACAAATGACCCGTTGCATTCATTGCACACGCTGTGTCCGTTTTGCGACAGAGGTAGCCGGGGTAGAAGAACTAGGGGCAATAGGACGCGGAGAAAGTATGGAGGTAGGGACCTATGTTGAAAAAGCTCTTACATCAGAACTGTCGGCCAACATTATTGACCTCTGCCCTGTTGGTGCCCTGACATCTAAACCTTATGAATTTGTTGCACGTCCATGGGAACTATCGAGAACAGAAACAATCGATGTAATGGATGCTGTTGGCAGCAATATAAGGGTAGACTCACGGGGGTCTGAGGTGCTCCGTGTTCTTCCGGTTCTTAATGAAGAAATCAACGAAGAATGGATATCTGATAAAACGCGTTTTTCTTGTGATGGACTGAAACGCCAACGTCTCGATACCCCATATGTTAGACGCGAAGGGACATTAATGGAGGCTACTTGGGACGAGGCTTTTTCAGCAATTGCAGAAAATCTAAATAACAAAGAGGGCGAAAAGATAGGGGCTATTGTAGGTGACCTTGTCGATTGTGAATCCATCATGGCTCTGGGGGACTTGATGAATGCCTTAGGCTCACCCAACACCGATTGCCGACAGGATGGCGCAAAATTGGAAGCAACGGTCCGCGCTTCATATATATTCAATACAACAATATCCGGGATTGAAGAAGCAGATTTATGTCTTCTTATTGGCACCAACCCCCGGGTAGAGGCAGCTTTGGTTAATACACGTGTTAGAAAACGGTGGCTTTCTGGGAACTTAACAGTTGGCATGGTTGGACCTGAGGTGGATCTAACCTACCCATATGAATATTTAGGTGGTGGATCCAAAGCCCTTAATGAAATAGCTGATAACACCCATCAATTTTGTGAACTTCTTAAGGATGCAGATCGTCCGATGATGATTTTAGGTCAAGGTGCCCTGACGATTGATGACGGGGGAAAGGTTCTCGCTACAGCTCGGAAAATTGCGGAAAAATTTGATTTAATTTCAAGCGATTGGAATGGTTTCAACGTGCTCCACACGGCTGCCGGGCGAGTTGGTGGCCTGGATCTGGGATTTGTTCCGGGTTTTAAGGGTTTAGATGTGGCGCAGATCCTCGCAGGGTCAGAAAATGGCGATATTGAAACAGTTTATCTACTGGGTGCTGATGAAATCGATACCAGCCGGCTGTCAAAGTCATTTGTAATTTACCAGGGGCATCACGGAGATAAGGGGGCACATTGCGCCGATGTCATTTTGCCAGGGGCAGCATATACAGAAAAAAATGCAACTTATGTAAATACTGAGGGTCGTGTCCAGCAGGCATGGAGGGCTGTTTTTCCGCCGGGTGATGCCCGGGAGGATTGGACCATAATCAGGGCGCTTTCTGATGTATTGGGAAAGTCACTGAGGTATGACGATCTCGCGGGTATTCGCCGACGAATGGCATTACAAAATGCGGTTTTTGAAATTATAAGTGAATTGCGTCCCAGTGAGTGGGATAAATTTGGCGAAATGGGAGTAGCATTGACCGAAACTTTTTCAACACCTGTGACCAACTTCTATATGACAGATAGCATAAGTCGTGCGTCTCTTACCATGGCTTCTTGCTCAATGGCTTACAATCAAACCGACCTAGAGAAAACCGGAACTGATGGCTGATTTCTGGACCATATATCTATTACCTGCGGTTATAATTATAGGCCAAATAATAGCAATTTTAGTACCACTTTTAATTGCCGTCGCCTATTTGACCCTAGCGGAACGAAAGGTTATCGCCGCGATGCAGCTTCGAAAAGGTCCTAACGTCGTTGGACCGTTCGGGCTACTCCAACCACTAGCAGATGGCTTAAAGCTTTTATTTAAAGAGACCATTATTCCGTCTGGTTCTAACAAGGTGGTATTTGTTGCCGCACCGATGATTACCTTTATTTTAAGTGTCGTTGCCTGGGCAGTAATACCCTTTGATGAGGGGATGGTCCTTTCGGATATTAATGTCGGCATTCTCTATCTCTTTGCTATCTCGTCGCTTGGAGTTTATGGAATTATCATGGCGGGATGGGCGTCAAATTCCATATACCCGTTTTTGGGTGCTCTTCGGTCAGCGGCGCAGATGGTGTCTTATGAAGTTTCAATCGGGTTTGTCATCATCACTGTCCTTCTGAGTGTAGGGTCTTTAAATTTGAGCGACGTAGTGAAAGCGCAAGGACATGGTTTTTGGAATTGGCATTTTTGTGGTTTGTTACTTCCCATGTTTATCATTTTCTTTATTTCGGCTTTAGCAGAAACTAACCGGGCCCCCTTTGATTTACCGGAAGCAGAAGCAGAATTGGTCTCGGGCTATAATGTGGAATACTCATCGATGACATTTGCATTATTTTTCTTGGGTGAATATGCAAATATGATCCTCATGAGTGCAATGACAGTTATCCTTTTTATGGGTGGCTGGATGTCTCCAATTAATATTGAACCTTTTACCTGGGTCCCGGGGCCGATTTGGTTTGCTGGCAAAGTTGCTCTTGTATTGTTTTGTTTTCTTTGGGTGCGGGCAACATTCCCGCGATATCGGTATGATCAGTTGATGCGCTTGGGCTGGAAAGTTTTTCTACCATTCTCCTTATTATGGGTTGTTATTACTGCCGGTATTTTGATTTGGACTGGATGGTTGCCTAAATGATTAATTGGAATGTTAATTTTGTGCATTGTAGAGGCAAATCATGGGTTTTTTAGGACGTTCCTCAAGAATGTTGCTTTTAGGTGAATTAGTAACTGGCATGGCCCTTACCCTTAAGTACATGTTTAAGCCTAAGGTCACCATCAATTATCCATTTGAAAAGGGACCACTAAGTCCAAGGTTCCGTGGAGAACACGCATTACGTCGATACCCAAATGGTGAAGAACGTTGTATCGCCTGTAAACTTTGTGAAGCTGTTTGTCCTGCCCAAGCTATAACGATTGAAGCAGAACCCAGGGCGGATGGTAGCCGCCGTACTACTCGATACGACATAGATATGACTAAGTGTATTTATTGTGGGTTTTGTGAAGAGGCTTGTCCCGTTGACGCCATCGTTGAAGGACCAAACTTTGAATTTGCCACGGAAACGCGTGAAGAACTTTTATATAATAAAGAAAAATTATTGGCTAACGGTGATAGATGGGAGCCGGAATTGGCAGGCAGACTTAATGATGATGCACCATACCGTTAAGCTAAAAATTTATGATTATGATGTTATTAGGATAGAAATTTAATGGCTTTTCTAAACTTATGATAATACAGACTCTCAGCTTTTATTTATTTGCCTTGGTTACCGTGGCAGCGGCCGTAATGGTCATATCTGCGAGAAATCCTGTACATTCTGTTTTGTTTCTCATCCTCGCTTTTTTTAATGCGGCTGGTTTGTTCGTTCTTATGGGCGCTGAATTTTTAGCCATGATCCTTGTCGTTGTTTACGTGGGTGCGGTAGCTGTTTTGTTTCTATTTGTCGTTATGATGCTCGATATAAGTTTCACCCAATTACGCCAGGGATTTTTGCAATATTTACCGATCGGGGCTGTTGTAGGGATTGTCTTGTTAGCCGAGTTACTGATGATAGTGGGTAGTTGGATTTTTGCTCCTCCAAATTCGGTTCTTAAGATCAACCCAACTCCAGATATCAATCAAATTACGAATACAGAAGCGATAGGGCAAATACTATATACCGATTATATTTATTTGTTTCAGGGAGCAGGGATGGTCCTGTTGGTAGCAATGGTGGGTGCAATAGTTTTAACACTGCGTTCCCGCCCAGGCGTTCGAAAACAAAACATTTCGGATCAAGTTAGTCGGCGGATTGAAGATTCTATCGAGGTAAAAGACGTCCAATCGGGCAGCGGAATATCGTAATGTTAGAAATCGGTTTATCACATTATCTGTCAGTGGGTGCCATCCTTTTTACTTTAGGAATTTTTGGAATTTTTCTAAATCGAAAAAACGTCATTATTATCTTAATGTCTATCGAACTAATTTTACTCGCCGTAAATATTAATTTAGTAGCATTCTCGGTCCATCTTGGTGATTTGACAGGGCAAATATTTGCAATGCTAGTTTTAACGGTTGCAGCCGCTGAGGCGGCTATAGGGCTGGCTATAATTGTTGTCTATTTCAGGAATCGGGGCACCATTGCAGTCGAAGACATCAATCTAATGAAGGGATGAACAAGTGATATATATACTTGCTATTTTCCTGCCATTGATTGGAGCAACAATTGCTGGGTTTTTGGGGCCATGGATTAAAAATAAAGGTGCGCAATTTGTTACCTGTGGGGCATTACTTCTTTCGGCCGTTTTCTCGTTGTTCATTTTAAACGATGTCGCATTGCAACACGAACCCAAAAACATCCAATTATTCAATTGGATTGTTTCAGGAAATTTTTCGATCGATTGGGAACTGCGATTTGACACCTTGACGGCGGTAATGTTGGTAGTCGTTACTTTCGTATCATGTGCAGTCCACTTTTATTCAATCGGGTATATGCATCATGACCCATCGGTTCCGCGTTTCTTTTCCTACCTCAGCTTGTTTACCTTCTTTATGTTAATGCTGGTTACATCAGATAACTTTCTACAGCTATTTTTTGGCTGGGAGGGTGTCGGTTTAGCATCTTACCTTTTGATTGGTTTCTGGTATGAGAAGCCCTCCGCTAAAGCGGCGGCAATAAAAGCATTCTTAGTAAATCGTGTTGGCGACTTTGGATTTGCTCTTGGAATACTGGGTGTATTCTTACTATACGGTAGTGTTGAGTTTGATGTTGTATTTAAAGATACCCCGAATAAGGCCGCCGCGATTATGGAATTTCTGGGCGGTCAATGGCATGCCCTAACGGTACTGTGCTTGTTATTGTTTATAGGAGCAATGGGAAAATCTGCCCAACTTGGTCTTCACACTTGGTTACCTGATGCCATGGAGGGGCCAACCCCTGTTTCCGCATTAATTCATGCTGCCACGATGGTAACAGCCGGGGTTTTTATGGTAGCTCGTCTTTCCCCAATGTTTGAATATGCACCTTTTGCATTAGATGTTGTTTGTGTTGTCGGTGCGTCAACAGCATTTTTCGCCGCAACTATAGGTCTTTGTCAAAATGACATTAAACGTGTAATTGCGTATTCGACCTGTAGCCAGCTTGGTTACATGTTTTTTGCATGTGGGGTATCTGCCTATGCTGCTGGTATTTTCCACCTTTTCACACACGCCTTTTTCAAGGCATTGCTGTTTCTCGGAGCTGGTTCGGTGATACATGCGATGTCCTCGGAACAGGATATGCGGAAAATGGGTGGAATTTGGCGGTTAATCCCTTTGACCTACACAATGATGTGGATTGGAAGCCTCGCCTTGGCTGGCCTGCCTTTTTTTGCGGGATTTTATTCAAAAGATGTGATTTTAGAATCCGCTTTTGCGGCTCAGAGTAGTGTCGGAACATATGCGTTTTGGATGGGAATGTTGGCGGCAATCATGACAGCGTTTTATTCCTGGCGATTATTATTCATGACCTTTCATGGTGAACCACGTGCCGATGAAAAAACAATGGCACATGTCCATGAGTCGCCGAAAGTTATGACATTACCCTTATTGATCCTAGCACTGGGGGCTTTGTTTGCTGGTTTTATAGGTTACGATGCATTTGTTGGTGATGGAATGAAGGCTTTCTGGGGTAAGGCCATTCTTGTACTACCAACGAATACAGCGATATTTGATGCTCATTATGTACCTCTTTGGGTTAAACTGGCACCTATTGTTGTAGGCTTGGTTGGCATAGGCCTTGCCTATTACATGTACATTCATCGAAAGGATATGCCGGCTAAAGTTGTATCGGTTTGTCCGCACTTATACTTATTTATTTACAATAAATGGTACTTTGACGAGTTATATGACCGTATATTTGTCCGTCCTGCAAAATACATTGGCAAGGGCCTTTGGAAGGAGGGGGATGGGACTCTGATAGACGGGATAGGACCCGACGGAATCTCGAGAGTTGTTCAAAACCTAGCAGGACGGGTGAGCCAGCTTCAAACCGGGTTTGTATATCACTACGCATTTGCGATGCTGATTGGGGTCGCTGGTCTTGTAACTCTCTATCTTTATTCGCACGGTTGAAGAAAAGATGAGTAACTTACCGATCCTGAGCCTAGTGACTTTTTTACCCTTAATTGGGGCATTAGCCATTCTAATTATTAAAGG
>CAZCKO010000067.1:0-7688 GCA_964499275.1 uncultured Rhodospirillaceae bacterium | reverse complement strand
GCAATAAAAACCCGCGTTAGAGAATATATGATCGCCTTTTTAGTTCTCGAAACTTTAATGGTAGGAATGTTTTGTGCTTTGGATTTGGTTCTTTTTTACATTTTCTTCGAGGGTGTTCTCATTCCAATGTTCCTAATAATTGGGGTGTGGGGTGGGCAGCGCAGAGTTTATGCAGCGTTTAAATTTTTTCTTTATACATTGACGGGTTCCGTTTTAATGTTACTGGCAGTATTGGCGATTTACTCAGAAACGGAAACCGCCAATATACCGACCCTTCTGACCCATAATTTCCCTGTAAATATACAATATTGGTTGTGGTTAGCTTTTTTCGCAAGTTTTGCAGTTAAGGTTCCAATGTGGCCTGTTCATACTTGGCTGCCCGATGCACACGTTGAAGCACCCACCGCTGGCTCTGTTATTTTAGCGGGAGTACTTCTAAAAATGGGGGCATACGGGTTTTTAAGATTTTCCGTCCCTATGCTCCCAATCGCGTCTGACTTTTTTACACCTGTAGTGTTTGGTTTAAGTATTATTGCCATAATTTACACATCCCTAGTGGCGCTCGTTCAGTTGGATATGAAAAAACTTATTGCATATTCTTCGGTCGCGCATATGGGGTTTGTAACTCTCGGAATTTTTACATTTAATCAGCAAGGTGTAACCGGAGCCATATACCAGATGCTAAGCCACGGAATTGTGTCCGCAGCATTATTTCTCTGTGTTGGAGTTATTTATGATCGGATGCACACACGAGAAATAGGCCGTTATGGGGGGCTTGTTGAACGAATGCCATTATATGCCTTTTGTTTTATGGTCTTCATGCTTGCGAGCGTTGGCCTTCCCGGAACAAGTGGCTTCGTTGGAGAAATTTTAGTGTTAGTCGGTTTATTTAAGGTGAGCACTTGGGCTGCATTTCTTGCCGCGACGGGCGTTATTCTGGGAGCTGCTTATATGCTCTGGCTTTATCGCCGCGTAGTTTTTGGTAAACTTACTAAAGATGATCTTAAATCCATACTTGATATGAATCGTCGGGAAATTTGTGTTTTTACGCCCCTTCTAATTTTAACAATTTTTATGGGGATCTACCCCGCACCTTTCCTTGAAATTATAGAGGTGTCGGTGACTAATCTAGTGAACCAACATAAGACCGCGATAGCTGCATATGACGCTTTGTTGGTTGTTGGGCGGTGATATCAATGTCAATTTTGACTTTAGATCAATTAGTACCAGCACTCCCAGAGTTAGTGCTCGCTGTTGTATCCATGGCTTTGCTTATGTTTGGTGTATTTCGAGGAAATGGATCAACACGGTTGGTATCATGGCTGGCAGTTATATCATTGGTAGTCGTTGGTTTAGTTCTCACATCCGTTCAGGATGGCCGTTTAGTGGCGTTTGGCGGGCAATTTATCGTTGATGACTTTGCCCAATTTATGAAGTGGTTGATCATAATAGGTTCGTCATTCGCTATAATGATGGCGATCAAATTTAATGAGCAAGAAAGTATAACTCGCTTTGAATTTCCTATCCTAATTTTGTTTGCGACACTTGGCATGTTTATGATGGTGTCGTCTAACGACCTAATTTCTTTATATGTTGGATTAGAATTACAAAGTTTGGCTCTTTACGTAATTGCCGCCTTTAGGCGCGATTCTCTTCGGTCCTCAGAAGCAGGATTGAAATATTTTGTTTTGGGTGCTCTCTCATCAGGGATGCTTTTATACGGGTGTTCACTCATTTATGGGTTTGCGGGAACCACAAACTTTGATGGCTTAGCCAAACTTTTTATGTCAGGGGTTGAAGGTGGGCAAAGCATCGGCCTTGTTGTTGGGCTCGTCTTCGTCATAGCAGGCTTGGCGTTTAAGATATCTGCGGTGCCCTTTCATATGTGGACCCCAGACGTTTATGAGGGTGCTCCAACGCCTGTTACAGCATTCTTTGCGGTTGCCCCAAAAGTCGCTGCGGTTGCCTTGCTAGTTAGGGTGCTTATTGGGCCTTTCGGAGGGCTTATAAATGATTGGCAACAAGTTATAATTCTAATTTCTATTGCATCTATGGTGTTGGGTGCCTTAGCCGCCATTTGGCAAGATAATATCAAGCGACTGTTAGCCTACAGCTCTATCGGTCACATTGGTTATGTCCTCATAGGACTTGCGACTGGGACAGTAGCTGGTATTCGCGGTGTGCTAATTTACATGGCTATTTATCTCGCCATGAACGTGGGAACGTTTTGCTGCATCCTTGCAATGCGTCGAACTGGTCGTATGGTTGAAAGTATTAAAGATTTATCTGGGTTGGCACGAAATCAACCAATGCTAGCGTTGGGGCTTGCAGTTTTGATGTTTGCGATGGCTGGTATACCTCCGTTAGCCGGTTTTTTTGGGAAGTTTTATATCTTTTTGGCAGCCATTGAATCAGGTCTCTATCTTTTAGCCATAATCGGCGTACTTTCCAGTGTCATTGGCGCTTATTATTATCTTCGTGTTATTAAAATTATGTATTTCGATGAACCTGGAGAGGTCTTTGATCTTGCCTTGGGTAAGGAGGTAAAGGTTATTTTGGTAGCTACTACTTTTTTTGTTACATTCTTTATCATTCGCCCGGGCCTAATAGTCGAAGGTGCTGGAAACGCTGCAAAGATGCTCATTGCCGGCTAAACAATTGATCAATGAACAACCAGATTTCCCTGAGGGTGTACATTTGGTTTGTTTCCAAACTCTCGACAGCACAAATAGTGAGGCTCTTCGTCTAATTAAAGCTGGCCGCGTTCAAGAAAATACTATCATTCTTACGGATCAGCAGAGTAAAGGGCGTGGGCGCCGAAATGCCCAATGGATATCCCCCGCCGGCAACCTTTATATGACAATAATTAGCAAGGTAGCTGATTGGACCCTCGCCGGCCAATTAAGTTTCGTCGCAGCCCTGGCGGTTTATGATTCTATCAAGAAATTATCAAATCTTAAGGGTCAACTCTATCTGAAATGGCCGAATGACATTTTACTTTGTGAGAAAAAATTAGGCGGGATCCTGATAGAATCATTGGGGAATTATTGTGCGGTGGGCATCGGGGTCAATTTGGTCCCTGTTGAACCATTAATTGAGGATATAGCAATTAGTTTGTCTGATATTAATTTATCAGTGACACCGTGTGAATTAGCATCAAGAATAACGAAAAACTATCTTTATTGGCGTAATTTATGGACTGAAGAAGGGTTTATAGGTTTAAGGAAAGCTTGGCTTGAACGGGTCAATGGTGTAGGCAAAGAAATCGTCGTTAAATTTCCTAATGGGAAAAGCGAAACCGGAAATTTCAAAGGAATTGATGAAATTGGTAGGCTGTTACTTGAAAAGCCAGGTGGATATTTGCAATCGATATCAACTGCAGAAATCTTTTTTACAAGATAACGAATTGTAAATGTTACTCGTAATAGATTCAGGAAATACCAATATTGTTTTCGCCGTGTTTGATGGCGATAAGCTTATGGGTGAATGGCGTGCGTCTAGTGATGCGAAACGGACTTCAGATGAGTATGGTGTTTGGCTTACACAACTTATGGAACGAGATCAATTAGATCCAACAAAAATAAATTCCTCAATTATAGCTAACGTTGTTCCCGAAATTGTTTCAAGTCTTAAAATTCTTTGCCATAAATATTTTAAAACAGTTCCGATGATCGTTGGAGACAGTAATGTTGACATTGGCATTGAAGTTCTGGTTAACGAACCTGAAGAAGTCGGTTCTGACAGGTTAGTAAATGCGGCGTCAGCACATCAGACATATGGAGGGCCTTTAATAGTTATTGATTTTGGTACTGCAACGACATTTGATGTGGTTGACAGTAATGGTGCTTACTCTGGAGGGGTTATTGCTCCTGGAATAAACCTTTCCCTTGATGCCTTACATTTAGCTGCGGCCAAGTTGCCGCGCGTCGCCGTTCAAAAACCAGCTACTGTTATTGGGAAGAGAACTGTCCCCGCTATGATGTCCGGTATTTATTGGGGTTATGTAGGTTTAATTGAGGGTCTCTTAAGCCGGATAAAGGAAGAATTTGGTGAGGAGATGAATGTAATAGCAACCGGAGGATTGGCCCCGTTGTTTTCGGATGAAATCGGAGTTCACCATCTTGATCCAAGCCTTATTCTTCGAGGCCTAGTCAATATTTATCATCGCAATAGTTGAATTTAACACATGTTTAATCAAAGGGAATTAGTCTTTTTGCCACTTGGGGGGTGTGGAGAAATCGGAATGAACATGAGCCTTTATGGTTTTGATGGTAGTTGGTTGATGGTGGATTGCGGGGTAACATTTGGCGATGATTTAACTCCTGGGGTCGATGTGATAGTTCCGGACCCTCATTTTGTAAGGAAAAATGCTGGAGATCTCGTTGGCATTGTAATTACTCACGCTCACGAAGATCACCTAGGTGCATTACCATACTTGTGGCGTCAGTTTAATTGTCCAATTTATTTAACAAGTTTTGCAGCCGGGTTATTACGAAGGAAGTTAACGGAAACAGGACTCGCGGATGCCGTCCAAATAATAGAAATTTCTCCAGGAGAAAGAGTTTCTCTTGGGCCTTTTGAAGTTTCCTTTATACCAGTGACCCATTCAGTTCCTGAAACTCAGGCTCTCGCGATAAAAACCAAGTTAGGAACTATATTACACGCGTCAGATTGGAAGATGGACACAGAGCCGATGGTTGGCCCCAAGATTGATGAAACGGCCTTTAAGAAGTTGGGAGATTCGAAAATTTTGGCACTCATGTGCGACTCTACCAATATTTTTGTTGATGGTAGGGCTGGTTCCGAGGGACCCTTGCGTCAAAGTATGATCGAAGTTGTTGCAGGGTGTAAAAAAAGAGTAGCCGTAGCATTTTTTGCGTCCAATGTTGCCCGTATGGAAACTTGTATTCAGGCAGCCCTAGAAACGAAACGTCGAGTGGCTTTGGTCGGACGTTCATTAATAAGGATTTCTGAAATTGCAAAAGAATGTGGATACATTCGTGAGTGTCCAGATTTTATTGATGCGAAAGATATAGGCTACCTTCCAAGAAAAGAAGTCTTAATGCTTGTAACTGGCAGTCAGGGGGAACCAAAAGCCGCATTATCTCGAATTGCGGAAAATGATCATCCCGATATTTCTTTTTCAGAAGGGGATGCGGTAATTTTTTCTTCGCGGGAAATTCCGGGTAATGAACGTTCTATAGGGAGGCTTAAGAACCAACTGGCACGTCAAAATGTGAATGTTATCGAGGAGGGAGACGCATTTGTGCATGTATCTGGTCATCCGGCCCGAGAAGAGATCAAGGAGCTTTATGAGTGGGTTAGACCACCCTTGCTAGTTCCAATACACGGTGAACCTCGTCATTTGATTGAACATTGTAAATTTGCAAAGGATTCAGGGATCCCATCCGTTTCACTGGCGGAGAATGGAGAAATTCTTCGTCTAGCGCCTGGTCAATCGGTGGTCGTTGATAAAGTACAATCCGGCAGATATGCGGTTGATGGACGACGTTTAATCCCTTTAGAGGGTGGCATTGTTAAAGCGCGTCGACAGATGAATTTTAGCGGTAATGTGTTGGTAACAATTGTTCTTGATAAAAAATGTGAATTGTTAAAGGCGCCACAGTTGTCTGCCCCCGGATTAGTTGACGATGCGGGGCAGGATATTGATCTTCAGGAAAAAGCTATTTCTAAGGTTATAAAATCGATTGAAACTATGTCTAGGAAACAAAGGCTTGAGGAAGAAAAACTGAAACGCAACGTTAGCCAGGTAATCCGTAAAGTGTTTTTCAGAGAAACGGCGAAGAGACCGATGGTATTGGTCCATATCGTAAGGGTATGATCCGGTTATGACGATAATATCCGGCATTGTTGTATATGTTGTTTCTTGGTGGCTGATATTCTTTATGGCTCTACCCATAGGCGTTAAGCCACCGCATGAGCTGGGTGAAAAGGCGCAGGCCGGCAATGAGGCAGGGGCGCCTACAAAGCCATATTTAGGTAAAAAATTTTTTATTACCACGTTGGGTGCAGCTTTGGTTACTGGATTAATTTATTGGGTGATCATTTCTGAAATTATTACTTTTCGTAATGCCTGATAGAGACTTATGCGGTTATTGTAAACTAGCTAGGGGTGACCCCTTCCACGGCCCATATCACGACCTTGAATACGGCTTCCCGACAAAAGATGATAACATTTTATTCGAAAGACTGGTTCTTGAAATAAACCAGGCTGGTTTGTCTTGGATCATTATTCTGAAAAAGCGTAAAGCATTTCAGGATGCTTTTAATGGGTTTAATATATCACGTGTAGCGAGTTACGGAGATGCTGAACGCGCGCGACTTTTAAATAATCCAGGTATAATTAGAAATAAAAGAAAGGTTGATGCCGTAATAGAAAATGCCAACCAAATTATTAAGATTAAAAAGGGGTTTGGTTCATTCTATAATTGGCTTGTCACACAGCATCCCCAAAATAAAGAATCATGGGTTAAGTTATTTAAAAAAAACTTTGTATTTACGGGTAGCAAGATTACCGGTGAATTTTTGATGAGTACCGGGTTTTTGCCGGGAGCCCACGCCTCCAATTGCCCAGTTTTAAAGGAAATAGCACGCCTAAATCCACCTTATATGTGGTGAAAATAGGCGCGCTAACTAGATCAAAAAATTATTGATCGAAGGAAGTAAATCAGGAACGTGGCTGTGACCACCCACATTGCAGTACTGATATCGCCGACACGACCAGATGCAGCTTTAATGGCAACGTAGGCGATGAAGCCCATTCCAATGCCAATGGCGATGGAGAACGTCAGGGGCATCATCAAAGCTGTAATTACCGCAGGAACAAATTCGGTGACATCATCCCAGTCGATCTCCGCTAGCCCCCTAGCCATCATGCAGGCGACGAATACAATAGCCGGTGCCGTGGCAAATTTAGGAATAGACGTTGCCAACGGAGCAAAAAATAGCGCTAAAAGGAATAGACAGGCGGCTACAACTGCCGTTAATCCGGTTCTTCCCCCCGCCCTAATTCCGGATGCACTTTCTATGTAACTTGTTGTTGGTGATGTCCCGAAGGCAGCCCCGGCGACGGTAGCGCTACTATCTGCAACAAGAGCCTTCCCAATATCGGGTAGGTTACCATCCTTATCCAACATTTTAGCCTGATGCCCAAGACCAATAAGGGTGCCGGCAGTGTCAAACATATCAACTAGGAGAAAACTGAGTAACAATACCAAGATTGTTGCTATTGCGAGATCGAAAAATCCCGAAAGGTCTAATGCCAGAAATGTTGGCGATGGATCTGGTGGCATACTGACTATAGCAGATGGCGCCTTCGCCAGACCTGTTATCATTCCGATTATGGCAACGACTAGGATGCCGATGATGATCGCTCCTGGGATTTTTTTATAGTCAAGTGCAACGATAACGACAAACCCAAGAACCGCTAATAAAACATTCAGGGAAATTAGATTGCCTACTGTTACAAGTGTTGCGGAGTGGCCTACTACCAACCCGGCACTCTTCAGGCCAATAAAACCAAGGAATAACCCGATACCGGCGGCAATCGCCAGCTTCTGTGACCTCGGTATACTATTCACTATCCATTCTCTTACTGGGAGTATACTTAAAATGAGGAAGAGGATACCTGACACTAGCACTGCTGCCAGTGCAATTTCCCAGCTCAC
>CAZCKO010000066.1:0-15736 GCA_964499275.1 uncultured Rhodospirillaceae bacterium | reverse complement strand
AGAAATAGAGGAATATAACGCAGCCGTCCGTCAAGATATTGAATATAATCCAAACGTAAAAGATGGAAGATGTACTGAGGGACTAGAAATTAATAAGTCTAATTGGGCACAGACGATTGATACCGCACCGTTCGAGGCTTATCAGGTTACTTGCGGTGTTACTTTTACGTTTGGTGGATTAAGAATTAACACCGAAGGCCAAGTCGTAGATACGGATTTGGTTCCCATGGAAGGCCTCTATGCGGCGGGTGAGTGTGTAGGGGGCTTATTTTATTTCAACTATCCCGGAGGGTCGGGTTTAACCGCTGGTTCTGTTTTTGGAAAACTCGCAGGGACCTCAGCCGGGGCCGCTGCTAGCTCTTAATCACCAAAGCATGTCTTTGATTTAGTGGCGCGTTATACCTTTGTCTTTTGGTGAAAAGATCTTCTCGATGAACCACGTTTATGCAACAAAGCCCGCTCGCATGAATGAAGTTTTACATATTTTGTGGCGAAAGATTATTTAAAAAGACTGGGCAAGGCGGTCACTAGCGGTGGGAATGCAGCCAGCGCAACCATTCCCAATAGAAACAAGACAACAAACGGCCATGAGGCCCTGAAGACATCTGCGATTTGAACTTTGTCCGCAGCACCTTGGAAAGCAAAAATCACGTAGCCAAATGGTGGGGATATACCGCCAACGGTCACGTTTAATAACATGATGAGCCAAAACCAGATAGGATCAAACCCTAGCGTTGTGAGTAGGGGTTGATAAATCGGGATCACAACGAGCATCAAAGCAATCTGGTCGATAAACATACAAAGGACGAATGGGATTGCCATCATGATGAAGAGCATCAGCATTGGGTGCCAGCCAAGGTTAACAATCAAGTTTGTTAATTCTGTGGTGGCTCCCGTGAAAGCAAGAAGCTGACTAAACATTCGAGAACTTGCCATAATTAATAGGATCATACTGGTTATAAATGCCGCAGTTCCAAGAGATTCCGTTATCATTTTCCAGCTTAAGCGGCGGTAATAGGCTGCAGTAATTATTGCTGCAAGCACACCCGTTGCAGCAGCTTCAGACGGTGTTGCAATCCCAAACATTATGAAGCCCATGACTGAAAAAATTATAAGGGCAAAGGGCATACATCCGGCTATGGCGCGGAGCTTTTCGCCAGCCGAAATTTTAGGTGCTTCATCTTGACCGTCATCTGGCGCCAATGAAGGATTAAATTTTACCCGGAGCATCGTGTATGTAAGGAACATCGCTGAAAGCATGAGACCCGGAATTATTCCACCAATAAGTAGGCCCGCGATTGATGTATTTGAAAGTGTTCCGATAACAATCGCAAGCACACTTGGGGGAATAATTGGAGCCAAGCTGGCCCCTGCTAATATATTTCCTATCGCAAGCTTTGTATCGTACCCCCGGTCACGCATCGTAGGGAAAACGGTGCGCGCTAACATTGCAGCGACTGCCATCCCCGCGCCAGAAAGCGCACCAATAACTGTAGAAAGTGAAATCGTTAATACATATTGTCGGCCTTTCATGCGGCCAATAAGCTTATCAACGGCATCGAACAAGATATCGACAGTACCAGAGCGGAAAAGAACCTCAGCCATAAGAATAAATAGGGGTATGGTTGCAAGGTCAGCGTTATTACCCGTGTCGAAAATAGAGTTAGCCACCATTCCAAAACCCGCCGGCCCTAGGAACACTGCTACACCTGTGAGGTTAATTGCAAGAAAGGCAACGAAAAGTGGGGCACCAGACATAAAGGCAGCGAGAAGAAGGAGAATTGCTGTCAGTAATGTTGCTTCCCAACCCATAACCTAACCCTCGCTAAATCCACTGCCAGAATTATTTGGGTCGATGGCCTTAAATTCTAAGAGACGAAAAAAATGTATGGTAGAACTCGCAAAACCAAACGGTATAAATACTGATACAAGGTATTTCGGGACCGGTTTCACAGCCATAAGGTGGACGTTATTAACATACTGGCGGATTGTTTCTTCCATTGTGATCCACGCTGCGAATCCACAAGCTAGTGTACCTAAGAGATAGGTTAGCCAGAGAGCAACTCTGGCGCCATTCTCGGGTAGCATGTCAAAAATTAAAGCAACTGCGACGTGGCCTTTTTTCCAGGTTACATAAGGCATCATCAGGAATGTGCCGGCGCAAAGAGAATAGGACACCGCTTCGCTGGCCCACCATTGGGGTGCATTGAAAAAATAACGTCCAAAAACTTCAATAATGTATGCACCAAAGATTATAGCAAGAGCGGCACAGCCGAGATAATAGCCAACAACCGTGAGCTGGTCATGCCAACGTATCAACGTGCGATAACAATTCATATCACGAAACCATAACGGCGGTTAGGACCACGAAAATATTTTAGCCGTGGTCCCTTCCCCCCATTTTTTAATCTTGTATTACCAAGAAAGTCCGGCTTTTTCGGCTAGTTCGCGAAGCTTTTTAGCATCAGCGCCGCAGCATTTGTCACCTAAAGCCCATATACTGGATGAAAACGCTTTGCGCATTTTAGCTATCTGATTCTCTGGTAGACGTGTAACCTTAACACCACGCTTAGCTAGTTCTGCATCTTCCTTAGCTTGAACCTTGTCACCCTTCCAAGGCATCTCTAATTCCGTGATGTATCCTGCTTGAAGGAGTATGTTTTGCTTCTCCTTACTAAGTTTGTTAAAACTTTTGAGGTTCATCAGAAATGGTAAAGTTGATGTTCCAAATGTTGGACGCACTTTATGTTTGGCAACTTCGAAGTGCTTCATGCTGAGCATGCCGGCTGCTGGCCACGCGGCGCCGTCGACAACACCCTTTTCAAGAGCAGAGTAAACTTGAGAACCGGGCATGACCACTGGCTCACCGCCAAATAGTCGAATTACGCCGTGATAGGTCTGCGTTCCCCTTATTTTTCGGCCTTTCCAATCACCCGCACTCGAGAGAGGCTTCTTAAGAAAAATGTGGTAACCTTTGGTACTGTTCGGTGAAATAGCGATCAGCTTCAAACCGTGTGTTTTTTGATAAAATTTGTCCAGATGGTCCCATACGCCGGAAGTTCGTTTTCCAACAGGGTCAGCATTCATAGCATCCATGATTGCTGCCAGCCCTTTTGATCCCATATGGTAGACACCATGTGTGAAGAGTAAGTCGAACACACCGGCCTTCACAGGTTGAAGTTGTTCAAAGCCTGGCACAACTTCCGGGCCACTGATACGCATTTTGATCTTATCGCCGCCAATTTTTTTGACATTTTTAACGAATGCATCAAGTACAACATAAGTCGGCCAAACGTTTTTATTCCAACTTGTTAAGATTTTAATTGTGGCAGCGCTAGCCGTTAGTGACAATGCTGTCAGCATCATACTCGCGGCTGCAATTCCAGTAAGTAGGCGTTTCACTGTAACCTCCCTTATAAATTTATTGGTATAGTGGAACTATTCTATCGTTGCTCGCAGAACTATACAAACTACATTGTATGATTTAGCGAGGATTTTATATGTTGCAAAAGGACTGCTATCATGTCTCCTAATGAGGTGTAATTTCGCTTACAAAAGAATACCAAGTTACTAAATATTAATTGATTAGATATCGACCCCTCATAGCATAAAGGCTGGTTGGCGATGTCAAGAATGGCTAAAAATAACCTAAGTTAGGAATGGAAAATGTCGGAACAAACAGTTGAAAGCGAAAATCTTACTGATGGGTTTCACCTCATCATTGATGCGTTGAAACTGAATAGTATTAATACAATTTATAATGTCCCGGGTATCCCAATTACTGATTTAGGCCGTTTTATGCAGCAGGCTGGAATGCGCGTCCTATCTTTCCGACACGAGCAAAATGCTGGGTATGCTGCCGCAATAGCGGGATATTTAACGCAGAAGCCGGGTATATGTTTGACGGTGTCTGCCCCTGGTTTTCTCAATGGATTGACAGCACTGGCACATGCAACAACCAACTGCTTTCCCATGATCCTTATAAGTGGCTCTTCCGAGCGCGAAATTGTTGATCTTCAGCAGGGAGATTATGAAGAGATGGATCAGATGGCAATTGCTAAACCTTTGTGCAAAGCCGCTTATCGTGTTCTAAACGTAGAAGATATTGGAGTGGGCATAGCAAGAGCAATTCGGGCCGCCGTTTCAGGGCGTCCTGGTGGTGTATATCTTGATCTTCCGGCCAAATTATTTGGTCAGGTTATGGACGTCACTGCTGGTGAGAACTCTTTAATTAAGGTTATAGACCCTGCTCCGAGACAAATCCCTTCCTCCGACTCAATAGCGCGTGCCGTCAAAGTTCTCAAAGGAGCAAAAAAACCTCTAATTATCCTTGGTAAAGGAGCCGCTTATGTCCAAGTTGATGATCAAATTAGAGACTTAGTTGAGAAAAGTGGAATACCTTATCTACCGATGAGCATGGCAAAGGGTATTCTTCCTGATAACCATCCACAATCTGCCAGTGCAGCTCGCTCGCTTGTTTTGAAGGAGTCAGATGTTGTACTGATGATCGGTGCGCGCCTTAACTGGTTACTATCGCATGGTAAGGGCAAGGCTTGGGGTGAAACGCGTAAAAAATTTGTACAAATCGACATCGAGCCAAAAGAAATGGATAGTAATGTAGAAATAGTGGCTCCCGTGGTTGGTGATATTGGGTCCAGCGTAGCCGCTATGATAAACGCGATGGGCAAAAAATGGAATCCGCCACCACCGATTTGGACAGAAGCGGTAAAGGAAAAGGTGGAGAGCAATGTCGCCCGCATGGCACCACGGCTGCTGAACAATAATGTGCCAATGGATTACCATGGTGGGCTTGGGGCCCTTCGTTTGATTATCAGGGAGAACCCGGACCTCATTCTAGTCAATGAGGGAGCCAACACCTTGGATTTCGCGCGTAGTATTATCGATATGTACAAGCCCCGAAAACGGCTCGATGTTGGTACTTGGGGTGTAATGGGAGTGGGTATGGGGACGGCGATAGCCGCTGCAGTAGAGACGGGCAGTCCGGTTCTTGCGGTTGAAGGCGACAGCGCTTTTGGGTTCTCGGGTATGGAGATCGAGACAATTTGCCGATACAATCTGCCAGTCTGTGTAGTTGTCTTTAATAATGGCGGTATTTATCGTGGCACTGATCAAAATTTTTCTGGTGATGATGTTGCCACCACTGTCTTCGTTAAGGAGGCACGATACGATAAGATGATGGAGGCGTTTGGTGGGAAAGGGTATAACGCCAAATCTCCAGACGAGCTCAGCCAAGCGGTCAGGGCTGCCTTGTCCTCTGGTGCTCCTACATTGGTAAATGCGGTGATTGATCCCGAGGCCGGAACGGAAAGTGGCCGTATTGGCAATCTCAATCCGCAAAGTGTTGTCGCAAAGAAGTAATAACCTTTAAAAAAAATTAAAGGTCAGATACAGGAATGACGAGATGAGTAAAGCCCTTGAAGGTATAAAAATTTTAGACATGACACATGTACAATCGGGCCCGACATGCACCCAATTACTAGCCTGGTTTGGAGCTGATGTAATCAAGGTAGAGAGGCCCGGTGTTGGTGATGCTACACGTGGCCAATTACGTGACATCCCTGATGTTGATAGTCTTTATTTTACTATGCTCAATCATAATAAGCGAAGCGTCACGTTAAATCCAAAAACTAAATCGGGAGCAAAAATTTTCACCAAGCTGATAGAGGAATGTGACGTTATGGTTGAAAATTTTGCGCCTGGGGCAATCGACCGTATGGGTTTTCCATGGGAAAAAATCCAGGAAATAAATCCACGAATGATTTACGCCTCAGTAAAAGGTTTTGGACCAGGCCCTTATGAAGATTGCAAGGTCTATGAGAATGTTGCCCAGTGTACAGGCGGAGCAGCATCAACGACAGGATTTCTCGATGGCCCGCCGGTGGTTACCGGGGCACAAATTGGAGATTCAGGAACGGGTCTACATCTAGCGTTCGGGATCGTAACTGCTCTATTTCATCGTGAAAATAGCGGAAGAGGGCAGCGTGTTGAATGTGCTATGCAGGACGGTGTTCTCAACCTATCGAGAGTAAAACTACGTGATCAACAGCGTCTGGCTCACGGACCTCTCAAGGAATACAGTCAGTATGGTCAGGATATACCTTTTGGTAAAGCAACACCCCGCGCTGGGAATGATTCTGGGGGAGGGCAACCAGGCTGGATTCTTAAATGCAAAGGCTGGAAAACAGATCCCAATGCTTATGTTTACTTTATTACCCAGGCTGCGGTTTGGGCAAACATTTGCGACTTAATTGGCAAGCCAGAATGGAAAGATGATCCTGATTACGCCAAACCTGAGGCGAGGCTGGACAAGATCAAGCCAATCTTCGATGCGATAGAGAATTGGACTATGACACTCGACAAGTTTGAGGTAATGAAAAAATGTAACCCTCTAAATATCCCCTGCGGCCCGATATTATCGATGAAAGAGTTAGCGGAAGAGCCTTCATTAAGGGAGACCGGGACTGTAGTTGAAGTAGATCATCCGGAGCGAGGTAAGTATCTGACGATTGGTAATCCTGTAAAATTGTCTGAGTCAACATCGGAAGTAAAACGATCACCTTTGCTGGGCGAGCATACTGAGGAAATTTTAAAAACCGTTCTTGGTCTTTCTGATAAAGAGATAGCAATAGCACGTGAAGAAGGCGCAATTTAAAATATATAATGAAATCTTCGCTATTAAAACAATAGTTGTATGAACCAATTGCGTAAAAGAGGACTAAGGCCCTGTGAGTGAATACAAAAATATTATTTTCGGAAAAGAATGGTCGGCTTGGACTGACCCTGACGTGCTGGAATACTTCAACCCAACGACAGTTGTTTTAGATAAACATCTGACGACAGATAAAGCAGGATCCATTGCATTAATCGTCGATAATGATTCCTATACCTACGAGGAATTTTTGGGCCATGTTTGCCGAGCGGCAAATGGTTTGGAAGCCCTGAAAATTGAGTCTGGTTCGCGTATATTGTTATTTGCCACCGATAGTCTGGAGTTTCTTTCTATATGGTTTGGTGCGATACGTGCCGGAATCGTACCCGTGGTTGTCTCCGACGCATACAAAGCACCCAATCTCCTTTATTTTTTGCGTGATACCGCCGTAAAATCTTTGTTTATTGATGTAGAGCAGACAGAAAAGCTGGATGAGATAGCTGACGAAATACCTTGGACTCTGGAAAACGTTATCGTTCGTGGAGATACTATTGGAAATACGCCCGAAGCCGGTGATCGTACTACACTAACCTATAGCGAAACTGTTGAGGGTAACGCGCGGACTTTTACGCCTTTACCCCTGCATCATAACGATATTGCGTATATGTTCTATTCCGGAGGAACTACAGGTCCCGCTAAGGGTATTACTCATCTTGCTCATGATTTCTATTTGGTACCCGAACGCCATGGCACGTTTATGGGATATGGCCCTGAAGATGTAGTTCACGCAACGTCAAAGAAATATTTTACGCATGGTATTTGGCCTGCTGTCCTTATCCCATTTTATTTTGGAGCGACGAGTGTTATTTCTCGCTTTCCACCGACAGCTGAGAATGTGGTTGGAATAATTGAGAGTTCCAGACCTAATAAACTGATCACGGTACCAACCATAATTAAAAATCTATTATTATATGCTGAACAAGAAAGGGTGCCTGATTTTTCATCACTTAGTCTCGTGACATCGGCATCAGAGAAAATGCCGCCAGAAGTATTCGAGCAATTTGAACAACTTTTTGGCTTGGAAATTTTGGATTCTATCGGGTCTTCAGAAATTACATATGAATGGATTGCTAATCGCCCAAAGGAATATAGGCGGGGTAGTCTTGGTAAACCTGTTTTTGGTTATAATATCAAACTGATGGATGACGATGGTAAAGAAATTACGGAGTCCAATACCGATGGTGAGGCTTGGATTAGTAGCCGAACAACTTGTTTTTTTTACTGGCGAAAATTGGATAAAAGCCGTGAAACATTCATTGGAGAATGGGCGCGCACCGGAGATACATTAAATTTTGATGATGACGGGTTTTTTTGGTTTTCCGGGCGTAGCGATGATGTGTTTAAGGTCAAAGGTTTATGGGTTTCGCCAATTGAGGTAGAGGCAGCAATAACAGAACATGAGAGTGTGCTCGAAGCGGCCGTTGTCTCTTTTGAAGACCGAGAGGGGCTAACTCAGCCTAAAGCTTACATTGTTTTGAAACCAAATATTGAAGTGAATGACTCATTGGTTGCGGAACTTAAAGAAGGAGTGCGTAAAATTGGCGGTTACAAAGTTCCTCAGGAGATGAATTTTGTAGATTTACTCCCCCGAACAACCTTGATGAAAATTGATCGGCGCGCCCTTCGTGAATTAGATGCAAAAGCCCGTTAAACGTTATTATGATTGTACATAACGAATATATCCGTCTTGGCAGCGATTTTTGATTAAGCGGCCTTCGGTGACAAGAAAATTTGCGTGTGCCATGGCTTCGCCTATAGCAAAGCCAAGTTGATGTCTGTCAAGCTCCCGTTTAAAAAGGTAAGGTATAAGCTCTCTAGATGTTTTGGGCTCTTTGCAGGCGTTTACGGCTGCTTCTAGTCTTGTTGCGTGATGTTTTTTCAGTGCATCAATTCGTGCATGAATTCCATAAAATGGACGATCATGTGACGGAAGAACAAACACTTCTTTTGGTAAAAATCGGAATTTTTCTAAACTTTCCAAGTATAAGCGCAATGGGTCACCCTCTGGCTCGTTGCATTGCAAGCTAACGTTAGTGGAAATCCGTGGTAAAATTTGATCCCCTGAAATTAAAACGTTTAAGTTTTTGCACCATAAAGCTGCATGTTCTGGCGAGTGCCCAGCACCAGTTATTACCTGCCAACTATGCTCGCCAATAACAAACGTTTCTCCATCCATAATACGCCGGAAGCCTGACGGTAATGGTAGAATTATTTTAGAAAAATCAGGGCGTGTTTGGCGGTAACCATCGATCCCAGATTGCTCCATTCCATGTTCCCTATAAAAATCCATACGTGCGTCTATGTCAGCCGTTGGTCCACCATAGCGATTGAGTTGGGCTTGCATCCACTCTGAATAGGTCATCCAAATGGTTGCGTCCCAAATGTCGTTTAACCACCCCGCTAGAGATATGTGATCAGGGTGAAAATGAGTAATAATTATTCGTTTTATGGGATTGTTATCAACGAGTGTGGAAAAAACCTTTTGCCAAATTTCACGTGTCTCATCAGAGTTGTAGCCTGTATCCACTACCGTCCAGCCGTCTCCGTCTTTAATTAGCCATAAATTGATATGGTTTAACGCGAAAGGGAGGGGCATTCTTATCCAATAAACCCCCTGTAAAACCTCCTTAATTTCTCCAAAATCTATTTGGTCAAAAGGGTATTCTGGTTTTTCCCCCATCGGATAACGTGCCTTACTAGCAATACTTTTATACTTGTTCCTTTTTATTTTATTGTTCTTCTTCTGATTTTTGTTCTTTTGGGCTCCCCTCTTGAGGCAATAATTTCCCCAGGGCTGCAAATGGGCTTTCGTCATCCATAACGGAAGATTGTTCTTGATCTTTGGATGAAGTCGGAGCTGGCTCCTGTTTTATCTCTCCGGGGGAATCACCCGAGTTTACCTCTAAATCTGGTACAGAAGTTTTAGATGAAGAGATTGCTGCATCGTCAATACTTTGAGCCATTAAATTTTCTATTGGTAGTTCAGGTTCAGCATTTTTTGTCTCTTTAATTTTGCGATTTTCCGCCCGTTCTGCGGCGCGGTTGGCTTTGTCTATTGCAGCGGTCAAATCGTCTCTGGATACCAACCCTAAAGCGACAGGGTCCCTTGGTTTGATATTATTGATATTCCAATGCGTTCGATTACGAACACCATTGATTGTTGGCTTTGTTGTTCCAACAAGTTTAGAAATTTGTCCATCTGATAATTGCGGAAAATTCTTTACAAGCCACGCAATAGCATCTGGTCGATCCTGTCGACGTGTAACCGGCGTGTACCGTGGTCCCTTTGTCCGCATTGTTGGACGAGGTACATTCACCTCTGCTAATTCCAGCTTAGTATTGGGATCACCGCCGCAACGTTCTATTTCCTCTTTAGTTAACTGTCCATTGGTAATCGGGTCATACCCAACCATTCCAATAGAAGCTTCGCCGTCTGCAATGCTTTGAACTTCCAATGGGTGCAATCCACAAAAATCTGAAATTTGATCAAATGTTAGTGCTGTATTTTCAATTAGCCAAACAGCGGTTGCTTTTGGCATAAGGACCTGGCTCATGGTCTCTCCTTTATTTTTAGAAACACGTAAAAACCCTACTATCTTACTGATGGCTGCACGCCGCGAAGCGGACTGCCTAGTTTGGGACAAAACATTAGTGCGATCACAAGGTCGACATACGCGATTAAACGGTTAACACAATTTTACCAATATGTGCGCTGCTGTCCATCAATGCATGAGCATTAGAAGCTTGTTTGAGAGAAAAACGCTCATATATCAACGGTTTGACCTCGCCCGACTCAAGTAACGGCCATGCTTTGTCATGAAGTTGCTCTTTTATCAATGCTTTTTCTTCCACAGACCGTGGCCGAAGTGTTGACCCTGTAAAGGTGATTTGTTTTGTCATAATTAGGTGAACAGGTATTTCAGCCTTAGTACCCCCCTGCACTGCGATCTGAATCAGCCGACCTTTTTTTGAAAGGGCACGTAAATTACGCGCAACATAATCTCCACCAACTATATCGAGAATGACGTCTACACCTTTTTGTTTGGTAATTTTTTTTACCTCTTCAAGGAAGTCAGTTTTTCTATAATTAATAGCGGCTAAAGCACCGAGTTTTTCACAAGCTTTGCATTTCTCATCCGAGCCTGCTGTTGCGATTACATTAGCGCCAACCGAAGAGGCGAGTTGAATCGCCGTAGTACCAATTCCGCTAGAACCCCCATGGATAAGGATTGTTTCTTTTGGTTGCAGCTTCCCTCGAGTGAAAACGTTATCCCAGACGGTAAAAAAAGTTTCTGGTAGAGCAGCAGCCTCTTCCATAGAAAGGCCTTTGGGTATGGGTAAGCATTGTCGGTCTGGCGCCGTGCAGTATTCTGCATAACCGCCCCCGGCAATCAAAGCACAAATTTTATCTCCCACTTTCCATATTTTAACATCGTCAAATATTTTCACGATTGTTCCGGACACCTCTAGCCCAGGTATTTCGGATACACCTCGCGGAGGGGGATAATTACCCACACGTTGCATAACGTCCGGCCGGTTTACACCGGCCGCTGCAATTTTTACCAATACCTCGCCTTTGTTAGGCTTGGGGACTGGTATCACCGTTGGGACTAAAACTTCCGGGCCACCTGGTTTTGAAATTTTTATAGCCGTCATATTCTTAGGTAAAACTTGGTGCATATATTTAAACCATCATTTTTTCTATCAAAAAGGGTTGCAGGTCTAATACTCTAGTTTCAAACTGACAAGAGGAGGAAATTTTCTCATGGACGAAGAAGACGAAATATTTCGACCTCAAGAGTGGACGCAGCGTGATATCGAAAAACTATCCATCCAGCAACTAGAGGAATATGTTGAGGAGTTGAATGCTGAAATTAAGAGAGTTGAGGATGATATCAACTCTAAAAAATTACATGCTAACGCCGCAGAAGCTATGTTCAAAAATGGAAATTGATTTGGATTTAGCCGCAGGTTTCAAAAAAGCAATTTCTCGGGAATTATTTTATACCGAAGTTTTCAAATTTTTTATTAAATTTTGCAACTTGCCCATCCTGTGTATTGATACGTTGTGCTCCACCAGTCCACGCGGGGTGAGAATTGGGGTCAATGTCAAGTTTTAGGGTATCATCAGGACTACCCCAAGTTGAACGTGTTTTATAACTGCTGCCGTCGGTCATGACGACAGTGATTTCGTGATATTCAGGATGGATATCTTTTTTCATGTCTACCTCCACAGCGGACGCGAGTTATATATCAACAGTATGATTAAGAGCAAGCCTTTCAATGAGAAAAATAGGATGTTGCTTCATCGTTGACGTAGCGACTTTCTAATGCTTGTTAGGGATTTTAAAAAGCAAATTTTGAAAATATTTTAAAGAAATGGCACGACGAAATTTTCAAAGTGTTGAAACTCAAAAAGGCGGGGAACGACCCCGGGCATCTGTGGGGGCGTTGCGTGGGGTTTTTCCCTATTTAAAGCCTTACAGGTTTGCAATCGCAGGAGCACTAATAGCATTAATCCTGGCCGCGTCGTCTGTTTTGGTAATGGGTGTAGGCCTTCGATCACTTATTGATCATGGTTTCAGTAATGGGAGCGAGAAGCTTCTTGATCACGCATTGGTCGGTCTACTCGCTATTATCGTCACATTAACCGCAGCGACTTATGCTAGGTTTTTCTTAGTTTCATGGGTGGGTGAGCGGGTCGTCGCAGATATAAGAAGTGATGTCTTTAATCATATCCTCAATTTAGATTCACAGTTTTTTGAGACGACCCGTGTTGGAGAAATTTTGTCCCGCTTAACTACCGATACCACGCTATTACAATCAGTTGTTGGTTCGCAAATATCTGTAGCATTGCGCAACCTATTACTATTCTTTGGTGGTACCGCGATGTTGTTCGTAACCAGCCCAAGGCTAACCGGTTTTGTTTTCCTCGTTGTACCTATAGTAGTTTTTCCCATCATTATTTTTGGGCGGCGTGTTAGGTATTTATCTCGAGACAGTCAGGACCGAGTTGCCGATGTTGGAGCATTTGTTGAAGAAACCTTAAATGCCATTCGTATCGTCCAAGCGTTTGGTCATGAAAAGATTGACCGTATTCTTTTTAACGGCTGCGTAAAGGAAGCACTAACTACAGCTATAAGCCGAATACGTGCCCGAGCTTTTTTGACAGCCACCGTGATGTTATTAGTTTTCGGTTCTATCGGTATTATTCTTTGGCTAGGCGGACACGATGTAATCTCCCGCCGGATCAGTGCAGGCGAGTTATCAGCTTTTGTATTTTACGCTGTCGTCGTTGCAGGCTCTTTAGGGGCTATCAGTGAAGTAATTGGTGATCTCCAACGTGCCGCCGGCGCGAGTGAAAGGTTGATTGAATTATTATCTACAACGCCTGAGTTAAAATTGCCGCCAAATCCGATACCCCTGCCGAACTTCTCTGATGCCGGAGTGAAATTTAAAAATGTAACGTTTCACTATCCATCGCGTCCTGATACCCCCTCATTATGTGAATTTTCTCTGGAGGTAGAAACTGGGGAAACAGTAGCGCTAGTTGGGCCATCTGGCGCTGGAAAATCTACAGTCTTTCAATTGCTATTGAGGTTCTACGATCCGACAGAAGGCATGGTAATGCTCGAGGATTTTGATTTGCGAGAAGTTGATCTCCAGGCATTGCGATCCCAAATGGCTATTGTTCCACAGGATGCGGTAATTTTTGCAGCTAACGCTTGGGAAAATATCAGGTACGGGCGTCCTTCGGCCTCATTTGAAGAAATACGGGCTGCCGCAGATTCAGCAATGGCTTCTGAGTTTTTAGATTCGTTGCCACAAGGATTCGATTCGTTTTTGGGAGAGAAGGGTGTACGTCTTTCAGGAGGCCAAAGACAGAGAATTGCAATTGCTCGCGCCATCCTCAGAAACACACCTCTGCTTCTTCTGGATGAAGCAACCAGTGCACTCGATGCGGAAAGTGAACGAAGTGTGCAGCTGGCACTGGAGAAAGCAATGTCTAATAGAACAACATTAGTAATCGCTCACCGGTTAGCAACAGTGCTTAAGGCCGATCGAATTATAGTTATGGACAAGGGGCGTATTGTGGAGACTGGCACCCATGAAAAATTGATTGCTGAAGGCGGCCTGTACGCTCGTTTGGCAGCTCTCCAGTTTGATCGTGACGAAACTAACATATAGATAGCGCGGCCGATTCTTTCATTGTTTTTCACGGCAAGGAATGTTTTTAAGCGTTGTTATCCAACTTTGTGCAGATTTAAACCAGCCCTGTGATTTTGGTATTAACTGGTTCAATTGATTGCAGGTTGGTGTGCGTATACGCAAGATTTTTGGACCACTGCCTACTGAGGTCGCGAAAATATGTGTACCGCAGTCGGGACAAAAAATCTGAGCTCGTTTACCACCACTTTCAGCTATTTTTATATATGTTTTCGGTTTGCCGGAGAGAAGGGTGAAATTTTCTTCTGGAACCGGCACCCCAATACGAAAGCCCCCTCCCGAAAACTTTTGACAATCAGTACAGTGACAAATTCCTACTCCCTCTGGATCCGCTTCAGCTTCATACGTAATGGATCCACAATGACAACTGCCATCAATTTTCATAATTTTCCTCCTATTCATTGGGGTTTTTTTACCGTCCGGTGAGCTTGAATTCTATTCGTCTATTACGACTGAAGGCCATTTTGCTTTCCCTATTATCAATTGGACGAAATTCACCAAAACCGGTGGCAGCTAGGCGATGTGGAGGAATACCTTGTACAACCAGTTTTTTCACAACAGCAATGGCACGTGCAGCAGACAGCTCCCAATTGGATGGATAATATGCGGTATTAATAGGGCGATCGTCAGTGTGACCGTCAACTCGTAAAATCCAATCAACTTCCTTTGGGACTCGCGAAGCAATTTCTTTTAAAGTTCTGGCGAGTTTGATAATTTGTCTTTCCCCTTTACCAAATAACACGGTGGAACTCGAAGGAAATAAAACTTCTGATTGAAAAACAAAACGATCACCCTCCACGCGCACACCTTGGGTGTTACCTAAAGCTTGGCGCAATTTACCAAAAAACTCGGAACGGAATTTGGTAAGTTCCTCAACTTTATGAGCAAGGGCCTCATTCAGTCTTTTTCCTAGGTTAACTATCTGAAAATTCTGGGATTTTGCTTTTTCTTCGGAGGCTTCTAGTGCGAGAGAAATTTTGGCTAATTGTCTTCGAAGTGCCGCTATTTGCCGATTTAAAAGATTTATTCGGGCTGTAGCCTTTTCTGATAATAAGCGTTGGGTCGCAAATTCTTGAGAGGAAGTTACCAAGTTTGCCGTTAAAGATTTTAGTCCGATTTCTTTTTCGTTTAATTCTTTTTGTACTAAAGCAGTTCGTTCCTTTTCATTTGAAAGTCTTGCTTCAAGAATTTTACTTCGGTCGCGAATGGCCGTCAGCTTGGATTTGTTTTTGTCCAGAGTTGTGACTAGTGAAACAATTTTCTCTTCCAACGCCTTGCGAACCTTCCTGAGGCTCTCCACGTCGTTTTTTAAACTTTGTAAAGTCGCAAGTTGGACCCGTATCTTTTCCCGGTCAACTGATTGTTCTTTTTCTTTTTTTGCCAGTGTATCAGCCAGAAGGCCTTTTTTTTTGGTCATCGCAGCAAGAGCTTGAGTTAAACTAACATTGCCCGAAAGAGCCCCTTGTAATTCTTTTTCTTTTACGGCTAATGTTTCAACTATACGGTTTCGATTATCGGTGATTGCAGTAAGGCTTTGCTTCAGGCCGTCAACGGCGGTAATAGAAGCTTGTAATTCCTTTTCTTTTGTACTCAATATTTCAGCTATACTGTTTCGGCTCTTGGTCATTATGGCGAGATTTAGCGCTAGATTTTCACCTGCAGTTATCGAGTTATTTAATTTATTTGTTAATTGTGTGATTTCAATTTTAAGATCTTCATTCGATTTTTGTTCTAAAGCCAAAACCTCGCTTAATTCAGCTATTTGGCGGTTAAGACGGT
>CAZCKO010000065.1:0-15883 GCA_964499275.1 uncultured Rhodospirillaceae bacterium | reverse complement strand
AGGTCGCTGCCGACTACCTTGGTATAGCATTCGAGAAAGTCTACATTGAGCAAGGTAATACCGACGTCGCTAGGGCAGGTAATGGTTCTCACGCTGGTAGGTCAATGCGTATGGCGGGAACAGCAATAATATTGGCTTCTAATCAGGTTATTGAAAAAGGTAAAAATCTATCTGCTTTTATTCTGGAAACTGCATACCAGGATATAGAATTCAATAATGGCGTTTTTTCTATTAAAGGGACAGATAAAACCATCGATTGGTTCACCCTCGCTAAGAAAATTAAAAATATACAACTTCCAGAGGAACTCGAGGGCGGCCTTGCAGCTGAACTAAAAAATGTCATGCACGAAGCTGTATTTCCGAATGGGTGCCATATTTGCGAGGTTACGGTCGACCCGGAAACAGGTGTAGTAAAATTGGACCGTTATACTGCAGTCGACGATGTAGGGCGCGTAATTAATCCTTTAATCGTTGACGGACAAATTCATGGGGGTATTGTCCAAGGAGCTGGCCAAGCGCTTATGGAACGCTGTTTTTTTGATGAGAAAACTGCTCAACCGTATGCTGGTTCTTTTATGGATTATGCCTTGCCTCGCGCAATCGACATGCCTTTTTTCTCCGTCCATTATCACGAGGTGATCAGCACACAAAATCCTCTCGGTGTAAAATCTGGCGGTGAGAGTGGCACCACCCCCGCTCCTGCAGTGATCATTAACGCTGTTGTCGATGCATTGTACGACTTGGGGGTCAAAGACATCGAAATGCCAGCAACCCCTAATCGGGTTTGGCTTGCGATAAATAAGGCAAGTGAGAGTAAGACTAACAAGGCTGACCTAGACGGTTAGTCTTACCCGCCCAAAAAGATAACAATCATGATTGCCGCGTTAATTTAAAAATAGTTTTTTGGCCAAACCGCTCGCAGATTGTAAAACTTAATTACCCATCATCCCTTTCGATGTATTAACAGCGGAATGCATGTTACGAGCGAAATCTGAGGCTTGCTCGATCGACATGGTCAAAGCATTGCTAGCATATTCCTTTACAGAAAGAACTGCAGGCATAGGAGCTTTATCAAGTGCCGCGCAAACCATGCCGAGCTGCATATCTAACTTATCATCTTCAACAACTCGGCTAATAAGCCCATAGGCCAGCGCCGTATATGCGTCAATCTCTTCCGTGGAATAGGTAAGATACAAAGCACCCTTTCGACCCACACGATCAACGAGTGATGACATCGCCATAGTTGGCATAATATTATGGCCCATTTCCGGTAATGCGAAACGAGCACTTTCTGCGGCGATAGTGATATCGCAAACTGATGCGATTGCGCATCCAAAGCCAAGAGACCGGCCCTGTGTTGTAGAAATTACCGGTATCTTTGAACGCCTAAAAGAACCGTAGAAGTTGAATACCACTTCGCTACGCCTTCTGGAATCCATTGCATCAGTGGGCCTACCCGGCTCACGACCCTCGGGGTCCCTGCCAAGGCAAAAATCTTCACCTGCACTGCGAAATACAATATATTTTGAATCCTTATTGGCATTATCGATCATTTCCGCCAATTGTGCAGCCATTGGGTCGCTAACCAACCCCCCGCAGTCTGAACGATTTAGGGTAATATGGGTTGCGTCACCCTTTTTGTCACAAAGAATTTTTTCGGCCATTGGTTTTCCCTTATTAATTACCTTTATCAGTTCCTTTATTTATTAGATTCCAAATTTTCTGAGGTGTTGCAGGCATATCAATTTCCTCCACCCCAAATTCAGATAATGCATCCACGATTGCGTTGATCAATGCCGGCGGCGCTGCCGTGGTGCCCCCCTCACCTCCACCCTTAACACCCAGAAATGTGTTGGTAGCTGGCACTTCATTATTTTCCAATGAAAAGAATGGCACCTCATCAGCCCGCGGCATACTGTAATCCATAAACGACCCTGCAAGGAGTTGGCCGCTATTTGGGTCATAAATACATTCCTCTTCAAGGGCCTGCCCAACACCTTGAACTATACCACCATGGCATTGCCCATCGACAAGCATTGGATTAATTATCCGCCCTACATCATCAACCCCTGCGTAACGCAGAATTTTTACGATACCAGTATCTCTATCAACCTCGACCTCACAAGCGTGACACCCGTTCGGATAAGTCGGCAGTGAGTCATTTATCTCTGCAACCGCTCTGAGTGATCCAGATAAATTACTCGGTATATTGCCACCTATAGCAACCGCCGCCGTATCAAATAAATTCATGGCGCGATCCGTACCCTCGACCCTGAATTCCCCGCTTGAAAAAGTGATATCACCGGCTGATACTTCCAAGGAAAATGCCGCTATTTGAGTTCCCCGGACTATAATTTCATCAATAGTTTGTCGATAAAGATGGCCTGCCAGTCGCATCGAGCGCGACGAATGAGAACCAGAACCCGCTACTACAAAATCTGTATTGCCAGTTCTCAACCTTACACTATCAAATGGAACACCAAGCCACTCCGATACCACCTGTGCATATGTTGTCTCATGTCCTTGACCAGAAGATTGGGTTCCAAGAATAATATCCACCTGTCCGGATGGTAAGACTTCCATTTCCGCTCTTTCCTGCGGGTAACCCGTCGCCGTCTCGATGTAGTTAGCGAGCCCAATCCCTAATAGACGACCTTCTTTCTGGGCATTATCCTTTCGATTAGAAAACCCATTCCAATCGACGAGTACCATCGCTCGTTCCATGCTTAGTGCAAATTTTCCACTATCGTAAGTAACATCAAAAGCGTTGGTATATGGCAAAGAATCCTCGGAAATCATATTAAGACGACGCAAAGCAATTCGGTCTATTCCAATCTTTTTGGCAGCGATATCAATTATCCGCTCGATCACAAACATTGATTCCGGTCGTCCGGCACCACGATAACTGGCAGTCGCCGTCGTATTGGTGAGCACGCCCTGAGAAACAGCGTACCCTTTTTCTATACTGTAAACGCCATTATAAACCGTTGGTCCCCGGGCCAATGGCACATACGAAACAGTATGGGTCCCAAGATTTGCAATGTTCTCCGTTTTTAGTGCTAAAAATTTTCCATTGGAGTCTATCGCGAGCTCTGCCTTGGTAAATAAATCCCGCCCAGCATAGTCGCTTATGAAGGCCTCCGTGCGATCGCAAACCCATTTTACCGGCAGACCCGCTCGCTTTGCTGCCCACAACACGAGGGCAAATTCTGAATAAGTGTGATTACGCGTTCCATATCCGCCACCTACATCTCTGGACACAACATGCATTGTTTTGGCTTCCACACCAAAGGTGGCGGCTAATTCATTGCGAAACCGGATAACACCCTGCCCGCCAGCTTCTAGCGTATAACTATCATTCTGGTGGTCGTATGAACCTAATGCCGCGCGTGGTTCCATCGGCACACCTGTTACACGCTGATTAAATGTTTCGAAAGATACAATATGTTGGGCACTGGAAAATATTTTATCACATGCCGCTTTATCTCCTTTAACATCATCTACACTAAGGTTATTTGGGACGTCAGGCCAAAGTTGTGGCCGGCCATCTACCAGAGCTGACACTCCGTCGGTAACGCTCTCCAATATATTACAATCAAGCTCAACCCGCTCAGCTGCATCGCGCGCTTGTGCTTCTGTCTGAGCAATGACAACCGCAATAATTTCGCCAACACGTCGAATTCGGTCCACGACTACAGGAAAAAGTGGTGTATAGAAAATTTGTGACCCGTCCCTGTTTTGGAGCTCCACATCCTTTGGATTACCCCAAGCAGGCATAGGGTTGAGCCCATCACTGATCCAATCAGCGCCAGTCAATATCATGACCACTCCCGGCATAGATTTGGAACTTTCAACGTTTACGCTGATCAGGTCTGCATGTGCGTGCTCCGATCGGACCATCACGGCGTAAACTTGATTTGGTTTACTTATATCGTCGCTAAATTTTCCCTTACCCGTCAAAAGACGTTTGTCTTCTGCCCTGGGAACAGATGCTCCGATACCGCCAGAAAACTCAACCACTGTCATTTATCCTCAAATGGATTACCTGGCACCTCACGGATTGAAGTATTAGGAAATACATCACTTCGACGAAGTTGAGCACTGCGACGTCCATTTGCCATATATTGTCCCTCTGCCGCACGCTTGGCCATCTCATCCCACTCCTCGTCCCAATCACCTAAAGAATACCCATACCAAGGCGACTCTGGCTGTAATGGGGGGAGTTTAAGCTTTTCCCATAGATCAGCGGCATGCTCCATATACTCTTTTTTTGGCAAAGCGATTGGCGGCATGTCTGACTTCAACGTCGCGTCAATCAAAAGGGTGGAATCTTCCCCATTTGATGAGCGTTTATCACGAGGCCCATAGGGTACACGATGCTTAAGAACTTGGACATCAAGGGCAGGGTTTGCTCTATAAGCAAGGGCCCAAAAAATTGCATCCCCATTACTGGGATCGATGTCATCATTGATTGCAATCACATATTTACCAATCGCGGCCGCCAATGAGGATGTTCCATAAAGTGCACGCCAAACCTCGGTTGTAGGCATCCCGCGCTCTACTTGGACGAAAAGAATTCGACGGAGATTAGTCAAGTTTTCGTGCAGATATACCTTTTTTATACCCGTAATCCCAAGATTGTCACATAGGTGAGACATATAGAGTGGTTCATATGCGATACGTTTGATGACGCTAGATTCTGACGGCGTAAGTTGAGAAATAATGGAGGTAAAAACAGCGTTCTTGCGCATTGTGATCGCGGTAACCTCCATTGAGGAATTAAAATCTTCTAAGGCGACATGGCCGTGACTCTCAGCAAATGGGGCTTCAGGCTCCAAGTATTCCGTATCAATAAGGCCTTCAAAAACGATCTCAGATTCTGCAGGAACCATGACGTCGATTGTTTTGCACTGAACCTGGCGTATAGGTTCGCCGACAACACCACCGGCAACCCCAATCTCATCGACTCCGATTGGAAGTTTTTGGGGACCCATATAAGCGACCGAAGGGGGACAGCCAACGACAATAGCACAAGGCATTCTTTCTCCACGCTCCTTGTATAACTCCCAATGCATATGACCTTCAGCACCTCCTGGGCGAGAAACCATCCGCACCGCTAACCGGTCCGACGCCTTCAATCCAGCGCGATAAGTACCCATATTCTGGGTACCGGTTTCCGGGTTACGGGTCGTCACATTAGTGGCTGTAAGGTATGGAGCGCTGTCATAACCAGGTGTAGAAATCGGGACCGGCAAACTGTCTAGGCCTTTGCCCTCACCTTTCAAATCTTCACCAGCAATTATCACCTCATGGCATGAGGCATGATCGACTGTAACGGGGTCGATAGGGTTCGCTATTGCCTCATTCCATTTATTACCGATTTCTTCGATGGAAACGCCCATACCGATCGAATACATAGCAGCATTTGTTGACAACGCGCCAACCACCACCGGCATATTATAGGATCGCCCTAGACTGTCTGTGACATTAGTAAATTTAAAAGCCTTTCGTTCTTCTTCTGGAATTCCACCCCTAAATTGCCAGCGAACCAGTGGATGTAATTGTGTGTCTTTGTTAACAGGCTCATCAATTGTCGTAAGTAGGCCTGCTTCATCCAGTTTCTGGAGATGCTGGTGAAAATCCGGGTAGCCGCCTTTTTTTAATGACTTAGCCATGTATTCCTCGTTAAAACTGTTGCTGAAAATTTAGCGTGTTGACGGTTAAGGGTACAAGGGCTTGCAAGCAAAATCTTTGTAATAGTTGCATCCCTCAAGTGAAAAGTCGAAAATTACTAATTTATAGCTTGATTAGGTTTTAAGAATACTAATTCAAAATGATTGATAAACGTGTATACGATTTCGATACGGCCCTCGACGGTATGTTTGATGGTGCAACGATAATGTCTGCGGGATTTGGCGCAGCCGGAGCACCCCAAGAGCTGCTGGAAGCAGTTTTGGACCAGGGGTACCGTAATCTTGTCATTATTTCCAATAATGCGGGTGAAGGCGAACGCGGTCTCATCAAACTTCTGAAGGAAGGACGAATAGCAAAGGTAATTTGCTCATTTCCTACGTCATCTAATTCTGAAATTACAAAAGACCTTTACTCGGCGGGGCTTCTAGAGCTTGAGGTTGTCCCCCAAGGGACATTGAGTGAGAGAATGCGTTCAGGCGGGGCCGGAATTGGTGGATTTTATACCCGCACCTCTGTCGACACCCCGTTGGATGATGGTAAAGAACGTCGCGAATTTAACGGCGAAGAATTTGTACTTGAAAGCCCGTTGACGGCAGATTTTGCCCTTATCAAGGCGCGTGAGGCAGATCGCTGGGGTAACCTCACCTATAATCTTTCAGCTCGTGGTTTTGGTCCCACGATGGCCATGGCAGCAAAAACTACCGTGGTTCAGGTGGATCGGTTTGTTGAACTTGGCGATATTGAGCCTGAGCATGTCATTACACCTGGAATTTATGTTAACCGTGTCATGGAAGTGAAGTCTCGTTGATTATGGCGAAATTGAACCGAAAACAGATCGCCTGGCGAGTTGCCCAAGATATTCCAGAAGGTACCTATGTAAATTTAGGAATTGGCGCTCCTGAAATGGTTGCCAACTACTTACCCGAGGACCGGGAAGTAATTATTCATAGCGAAAATGGCTTACTCGGGATGGGGCCCACACCACCAGTTGGCAAGGAAAACCCTGATTTGATTAACGCCGGTAAGAAGCCAGTAACACTCGTCGACGGTGCAAGCATTTTCCATCATACCGATTCCTTCGCAATGATCCGTGGCGGACATTTGGATATATGCGTATTAGGAGCGTTCCAGGTTTCAGAATCGGGAGATTTGGCAAACTGGGCAACCTTGGATAACTCCCGCCCCCCGGGTGTAGGAGGAGCTATGGACCTTGCTGTTGGAGCCAAAGAAATTTTTATAATAACCGACCACTGTACCAGAGATGGACAACCCAAACTCCTTGAACAATGCACGTACCCCCTTACGGGAAATAGGGTGGTCACGAGGGTTTATACTGACTACGCATTGATAGAGATCAAAGACAATTCCTTCGTAGTTCGTGAAATCATTGACGGAATATCCCTGCACGAACTACAAAAAATTACTGGCGCCAAACTGGTCGTTGAGAATAATTGCTCAATACTTAACACTCCGGATTTATAATTATTTAAAATGAATGCATATGAACTTCTTGGTGTAGATCGTCTCGCCAACCTGGAGCAAATCAAACAAGCCTATAGGGCTCTTGCTAAGGAGCTCCACCCTGATGTTAATTCCGGGGATGAAATCGCATCAGAAAAATTCAAAAAGATCACAGCTGCCTATAACCTCCTAGCTGATACAAAGAAGAGAACAGAATACGACCGTAATGCAGGCCTAAAAGGTAGCGCTCCAGGCTTTGGTGCACCTTGGGAAATAGATGGCGTCTGGTATGATTTCGAAATTGATGAAACCTCAGGCGAACGGGTTAATGATCTTTTCGGCGATGTGGCGGGCACCCGTCTTGGGAGGGTCAAAGGAGCTGCAGCAACCTCAATGAAGGTTCGGGGTCAGGATGTCGCGGCCAAGTTAAAAATCACTGAAACAGAAGCTCGGGAAGGCATCTGTAAATTGGTAACTACTATGACGGGCCTAACTGTCGCAGTTGATATCCCATCAGGACACGCCAACGGCAAAGCTATTAAAATTGCCGGTTTCGGGATTGAAGGATTTGGCGGCGCCGAGCCTGGTGATCTCAATGTGGTTATAGAGGTCGTACCCGACCCTACCATTGAATCTTTTAATCCATAAATGATGGATCCTGCCGCACCAGACGGCGAAAAGCGGCCTGCCAATCAACGTCACCAATCGGAGCGTTACCATATCTGCCCTTAATTTGGGACACCGTAAATTCACAAATTTTCTTAGATAGCGGTACGGGCGTTGCATTGGTAGCGAGTAGTCTTTCCTGTGTCTCACAAGCACGCACCAGTCGACCCATGTAGGCAATTGCCTCGGCAATAGTTCGTCCAACCGTAAGTAGTCCATGATTTTTCATGATCATCGTATACTTTTCACCAAGGTCAGAGAGTATACGGGGTGCTTCATCCGCTTCTTCTGCAATACCTTCAAAATCGTGATAAGCTACCTGCCCATAAACGGAACAAGACCCTTGATCAAAAAACATTAGCCCTTCTTTCATCGCCGAAACGACAACCCCTGCTGCCGGATGTAAATGTATAGAGCAGGCGATATGGGGCATTTCACGTTGTATAGCACTATGGAAATTTAGCCCAGCCGGGCGTGGTTTTAGATCTGTTTCACTTAGCACTTGTCCATTATGATCAAGCTTTAACAGGTTGGACGCGGTGACCTCATCCCAAGAGAATTTAGCGGCATTCATCAGAAAATGATTTGGTTCGTCTGGAACTCTTGCCGTCATATGGTTGGCTGTAGAACTATTCCAGCCATTCTCATAGCAAATTCTGAATGCCGCTGCGAGCTGAACCCGTGCCTCCCATTCAACTTCACTGATCTTGTGACGCAGGGTTACACCCTTGGTTTCAGCAGTACTTATCATGATAACCCTTTCCCAATCCATCTATTATTTTGGTGCAATGAGCCCCTCTGACTGTAAGAGTGGCAACACCCCCCCAGCGGCCATGGTATCCATTAACACATCCGGGATGCTGCGTGCCTGTAGCACCTTATTTGTTCGCAAATTTGTGACGGTAAAGTTTTTAAACGACACCGATGCTTCTTCACCCTCGTCAAAAGCAGCTGCGACACCATCACATTCCAACGCCAAAAAACCCCAATTTACGCAGTTTCGATAGAATAAGCCGTTAATTGAATCGGCAACCATACAGGCAAGCCCGGTATTTCGTAATGACCGCGCGGCAGGGCGCGAGGAACCCATGCCAAAATTTTTACCACCAATCAAAATTTCCCCTTCAGTCACACCGTCTATCCAACCTGGTCGGTTAGCTTCAAAAACGCAGCGCAGCTGCTCCTCCTCGGTAAAGAGTTGTGCCCTCCCCGGCAAAATTAAGTCGGTGTTGATATTGTCGCCGAACTTCCATGTTCTACCATTGAATTCCATCATAGACTTCCTTTAGCCGATAATCTCACGAGGATCAGCGATAGTTCCTTTAATAGCAGACGCTGCCACCGTCGCTGGTGAACCCATAAACACTTTGGATTCCGGGTCTCCCATACGACCCTTGAAGTTACGAGTACTCGCAGTTATACAGCTCTCGCCCTCCGCGAGAATACCGAGATGACCACCACCGCAAGCACCACAGGTCGCATTTGTAACAATTGCACCGGCCTCTATTAAAATTTCAACATAGCCTCTTCGCAATGCCTCCAGGTAGATATTTTGTGTACCGGGCGTAATAATTAAACGAACGTGAGAAGAGACCTTATTTCCTTTTAAAACTTCTGCAGCAGCTGCGAAATCATCAAGTGTTCCATTTGCACATGAACCGATAAATGCTTGGTTTATCTTTGTACCACAAACATCTCCAACCTTTTGAGAGTTGTTTAAAACAGTGTCAGGTAAAGCGACAAGCGGCTCCATGGTACTTAAATCAATCGACCTCCGGTAAAGGTATGTCGCATCATCATCAGGATACTGCTCCTCAAATGCAGCTGAATTCCGCTCACGTACATAGTCTAGTAGGACCTGGTCAGGTTCAAACGTCGCAAACTCTGCCGACAATTCTGCACACATTGTGGTCATAGTACGGCGGGCATTCATCGACAGGCGAGGTAACGCATCCCCTCCAAATTCAACATTTTGATTGGCATGGGACCCATATGTATCAGCGATGTAAAGAAAAACATCTTTCATGGAAACTGGCGCCTCCAGCGTTCCTTTTAAATCATACCTTATTGTTTCTCCAACTCGGAACCACGTTTCCCCCTTTGTCACTGCATAAAACATATCTGGTGCTCCTGTTCCTCTAGCAGCACAGTTGAAAGCCCCAGCACTGCAAGTATGGGAGTCCCCACAGACCAGAACGGAACCAGGCAAGGCGTAAGCATGATCAGCCACTAAGACATGGCTTATCCCTTGCGAAGCCCCCACATCATGAAACCGCTCAATATTGAACTTTTGCACAAAATCACGGCCAATTTTATGGGCGGTCGCGCTTACTATGTCTTTAGCAGGAACACGATGATCAAATACCACTACTACCCGCTTGGGATCTTGAACCTTGAGAATTTCTCGCCAAATCGATGGTCCAAAATTATTATCGTAAAGAACCGCTGTTCCTACATTGACGACAACCAAGTCCCCTGGCCTGACCACGTCCTTACCGGAGTTCTTAGCGAGAATTTTTTCTATTGCCGTCATACCCATTGCAAATACCTCTATTTCTTTATAGTGGGCATAAAACCCACCGAACCTTCATATTTTTCAAATACTTCGTTTACTGGCAAGAATTCTTCTTCGAGGTTACGGATTTGATCAAAACCCATAAAAGCGTGAATATCCCCCACAGGGTGATCTTTCACTTCAGCAAGAAATGCAGTTTGCCAAACAACATCTTGTTTTTTAAATTTATGCATAAAATCCCACATCGCGCAGGCTCCTGACCGCAACGCGCCAGTTGCAAAGCTAACCATTGACACTCCCATTGCATTCAGTTCTGTGAGTGAGAGCATAGGCGACACCCCTGTTCGATTATAGTGTATAGGCGCCTTTATTTTATCACAGACCTCTTCAAGCTCCTCTTTTGAGGTTAGACCTTCTGGAAAAATCATATCAACCCCGGCATCCAGATAGGCTTTTGCCCGTTCAATTACTGCTTCAACCGAGCCACCCGAGACACCACGCGCATCGGTCCGTGCGATTAAAACAAAATCTGTATCTAGCTCGTCTCGAACCTTTGCCGCCGCTCTATACTTGCCAGTCGCTTCATCAATAGGAATAATCTGTTTCCCAGCCACATGACCACATCTTTTTGGGGAAACTTGGTCCTCTATATGAATACCGGCAACCCCCGCACGAATAAAATCTTCAACAGTCCGAATGACATTGATGGCATTGCCGTACCCTGTATCAGCATCCGCAATAGCTGGAATATTTACAGCTCCAGCAATATAGCGCGACATCATTACCATTTCATCTAGGGTAACCAATCCCACGTCGGGCTTGCCAAGAAGGGTAGCCGAGACCGCATAACCGGACACGCCGCAAGACTGAAATCCGGCCGCTTCTATAATTTTTGCACTTAAAGCATTATGTGCACCCGGTTTAACGATGACTTCATCACCCGCTAAAAGTGTTCGGAACTCTTTACTCATAGATTTGCTAGGCACCTTGACCTCCCATCTTTTTATTACGTGTTTAACCCTAATGTTTTAGTTAACTTGGCTAACCTGCGCCAATTGACCCAGGCGTCTAAACCTCGTATCAAAATAGTCTGACTTTAGAGAAAGAGAAACCGATGGGGAGGGAGAAAAAATGCCGACAGTTTCGGCCAACGGAGTCGACTTAAATTATGAAATAGATGGCCCGGAGGGAGCACCCTGGATTACGTTTTCAAATTCGCTCGCAACAAATCTCAGTATGTGGGATAAACAAGCTACCCTTCTATCTAACGAATGGCGTGTCCTTAGGTATGACCAACGAGGCCACGGCGGCACAGATGCAACTTCACCACCTTATACATTTGACTTGCTTGTCCAGGACCTGATCAGCCTTTGGGATATGCTAGGCGTAAAGCGCAGTGTTTTATGTGGACTTTCAATGGGAGGGACAACCGGTCTTGGGGTCGCCATTGATCACGATAAACGTCTCGCAGGTTATATTGGGTGTGATCTCCCGCACCACTCCCCAGACGCCTTCATCGAGGCCTGGAATGAACGCAAGGCAATGGCTGAACAGGGCGGTATGAAAAGTATGGCGGAGCCAACCGCAACGCGCTGGTTTACAAGGGAATTCTATTCCAATGCTGACAATGATAATACGATGGAAAAGATAAAAACTATGATTAGTACAACAAAGTTAGATGGATTTCTTGGTTGTGCTGGAGCACTTCAAACTATCAGTTATCATGGCCGTATTGAAAAAATAAAGGTCCCCACATTTTTTATTTCTGGTGAAGACGATGCCGCGGCGGGACCAAAGTCAATGGAGCCACTATTAGGCATGGTCTCCGGTTCATCGATGCACGTCGTCCCAAATGCAGGACATATCGCAAACATGGAAAATCCAGAAGACTTTAACGCCGCGTTGTTGGGATTTTTAAATAATCTGTAAATTTTAAGGAAAAGAAGATAAAATGAACGATCAAACACCTATAGGAATCCGTCGAATTGTCACTGGCCATGATAAGAATGGTAAAGCAGTTGTCATAGCCGATGGACCAACACCTGGCGTTAAAACGACACCAAATCGTCCGGGTGTAATTTTTCACAATATGTGGACAACCAAGTCCTCTCCGGCTCGATATGATGGGCCAGAAGAGGAAACGAGTGTTGACCTACCCTTACCTCCCCCCAGTGCCGGAACCACCTTTCGTTTGATTGAATTTCCTCCAGAGTCAAAGGTAGACCAAGTCGACGAAGAAACCGCCAAAAAGGCCTTTGAGGAATACGGGGCGGATGGTGCCTTGCAACATGGAGAAAGCGACCAACAAAAAAAACAACACTCCTTTATGCATCAAACAGATACCGTTGACTATGCTTTATGTCTTTCTGGTGAGATGACGATGTATCTGGACGATTCGGAGGTAGTGATGAAAGCAGGAGACGTAATGGTGCAACGCGGCACAAACCACGCCTGGGTTAATAAATCTGAGGAATATTGTACAATGGCCTTTATTCTTATTGACGGTGAAGGAAATCGAGGCGGCAATTAATATTGCAGGGTAAGGTGTCTGAACCCGCCAGATAGAAAATTGACCCCAAATACTTCTCGCCGAATAGAAAAAAAGAAGCGGTTTGGCCATACCCTCGTGGACCCTTATGCTTGGCTCCGTGACCCGAATTGGCAGCTTGTTATGCGCAAGCCAGAGACGCTTCAATCTGCAATTCGTAATCACCTAGAAGACGAGAATGAGCATACACAACGATTTCTCGCGCCGACTGAGGAATTACGTAGCCAACTCCTAGAGGAATTGAAAGGCCGTATCAAAGCCGATGATATTTCAGTCCCAGACTTTGATGGGGACTGGGCCTATTATCAAAAATATACCAAAGTCGGGCAATACCCACTGTTATGTAGACGACCGCGTAATTCGGATATAACCACTAACGAAATGATTCTTTTTGATGGAGATAAGGAAGCAAAAGGAGAACCATTTTTAAAAATTGCGCGTTCACAACATAGTCCCGATCATTCCCTACTTGCCATTGCTATAGATCGTAACGGCTCCGAACGGTACGTGATTGAAATACGAGACATAAAAAACAGTATTACTTTACCGGAGAAAATCACCAACGCTCAGGGTGATTTAGTCTTTTCAAGTAACAGTCGAGCTCTTTTTTATACAACCTTAGATGACAATCACAGACCTAATAAGGTGTTTAGTCACAAAATTGGTTCTGAATCTGAGGAAGACAAGCTAGTTTATGAAGAGCATGACCCAGGATTCTTTTTAAGCGTCAGCAAAACAGAAAGTGGCAGATTTATATTAATAAAAGCTCATGACCATGCCGAAACCACCGAAGTTCGAATGATTGATGCCGACCATCCGAATGCAATACCAAAACTTATCCGGCCTAGAGAGACTGGTACGAGTTACAACGTAAGTGACTATAACGAAAGTTTAATTATTCATACCAATTTCGATGGAGCATCGGACTTTAAAATTGTCGAAGCTCCGTTGGACGAGTTCTCACCTGACGGCTGGAGTGAGTTAGTGTCTCACCGTAAAGGTTGCCTAATCCGTTCCGTAATCGTGTTTGAAAGTTACCTAGTACGTCTTGAACTTAGTTCTGCTTTGCCAAAAATTATTGTCCGAGACCTAGGGACTGATGAAGAACACGAAATTACGTTCGACGAGAACGCTTACGATTTAACATTGCATCCTGGATTTGAATTTGAGACCAAGATACTACGATTTTCTTTTTCTTCTCCAATTACTCCAAGACAAATATACGATTACGACATGTCGAAACGGGAACGTTTCCTGCGAAAAGAGCAAGAAATACCCTCGGGCCATGATCCTGAAAATTATATTTGTCGTCGCATATTTGCCCCAAGCCATGATGGATTAAAAATTCCGGTAACAGTTCTTTACCGAAAAGGTACGCCCACAGATGGTACATCACCATTACTACTTTATGGTTACGGGTCTTATGGGTACGCTATGCCAGCAGCGTTCTCAGCAAATATATATAGCTTATTGGATCGTGGTTTAATTTATGCCATCGCACATATTCGAGGCGGCTCTGATTGCGGTTATGATTGGTACCTCCACGGTAAATTGACTAATAAGAAAAATACCTTTTATGACTTCATCTCAGCAGCGGAGCATTTGATTTCGGAACGTTACACGGCCCAAGGAAAAATTGTTGCCCAAGGTCGTTCAGCGGGAGGCATGTTGATAGGCGCAGTAACCAATATGCGACCAGAGCTTTTTAGTGGAGTCATAGCAGAGGTCCCCTTCGTCGACGTCCTCAACACGATGTCAGATGAGACATTACCTCTAACACCCCCGGAATGGGTCGAATGGGGTGACCCGATCCGAAATTCCAGCGCCTTTTTTGATATGCTTTCCTATTGTCCATACACTAATGTCCAAGATAAATCATACCCATACGTTCTTGCGACAGGGGGCCTCACTGACCCAAGGGTAACCTATTGGGAGCCCGCCAAATGGACTTCAAAGCTCCGACACCATAATACAGGCACGAAAGAAATACTTTGTTGGATTAATATGGAGGCGGGTCACGGTGGCGCCTCTGGACGTTTTGACCGACTAAACGAAGTATGCCTCACATATGGATTTGCCCTATTAGTCTGTGGCAAAGTAGCGCGGTGACCTTGTCATTATCATTCAAAGCCAAAGCTTCGGCCCGCAAATACGTCTGGGATGCTCTAAAGGACACCAGACAGGCTAGATTTCCATTCCCCATCCATGGCCGAATTCCAAACTTCAAAAAGGCAGAAGAAGCAGCTGCCAGATTATTTGAAACGGCGCCCTGGCAGAATGCTAAATATCTTAAAATAAACCCAGACTCACCCCAGCGGCCAGTCAGACTTGAAGCTCTTAAGCGAGGTATAACCTATTTTATGCCGACGCCAAGGCTAAAAGCAGGATTCCAAAAGTTTGACCCCGCTATCATCGGTGCGGAGAACTTTGCAAAAGCAGCGACATTATCCTCAAGTAAAGAATGGGCCATAGAAATTTCTCTCAAAGATATGCCTCAGGTAGATGCAATTGTTGCTGGCTCTGTCGCAGTAACTCGAACAGGCAAACGATGCGGCAAGGGAGAGGGTTACAGCGATATTGAATTTGCTATTCTGCGAGAACTTGGACACAAACCGGTTCCTGTAGCAACAACAGTCCACCAGCTCTCCGTTGTTAAAGATTTTCCTCGAGATGAGATTGACCTTCCACTCTCAGTCATCGTAACCCCTGAGGAAACAATTTTCGTTAAAGATCCTTTCACTCCACCGGAAGGTATAGAGTGGAACCTCATTGGGGAGATAGAACTTGAAGAAATGCCAATACTTAAAGAACTTAAAGCCTTAAAATGCGTAAAATAATCTAAATGACCTCTTCTGAACTTGTAGAATTAGATGTGAACCCGGGGCGCGGTCCAAAAATTTACGGTGTATTCAACCGTTCGCCTATGAGCAAATGCGCGGCTCTAATAGTGCATCCCACAAGTAACTTTTTTGACCATTACTTAATGGCAGAGTTGCCAG
>CAZCKO010000064.1:0-15973 GCA_964499275.1 uncultured Rhodospirillaceae bacterium | reverse complement strand
CCTTCGGGATAGGCGTCAATTGTAAGGAAAACATTTTGTCCTGCTTTGACGTAGGTAATTTGAGTTTCTTTTAAATTAGCTTCCACCCAAATTTCATCAGTTTGGATTATAGGTATAACCGCCTTACCCTTTTGTACATATTCTCCCACCTGCAATGCAACCTTGCCAACGATACCGTCGGATGGTGCTCGCACCTGTGTTCGACGCATATCAAGTGCTACACTGTTTAACTTTGCTTGAGCTTCGAGAAACATTGGGTGCTGGTTCATAGGGAAATTTTAGCTCCCCCCCAAACGAGCAACCACGTGCAATATTTTCTGCTGAAGAGTTCGGACGAATTGCCTCGCTTTAATCAGATTTCGTTCCGCTTCATCGTACCTTGCCTTTGACGACACACCACGTGCAGACAATTTTTTAAAACGTTGGAAAATTCGTTTTAAATACGCAATTTCCTGTCGGGCCTCTGCACGTTCTGCAATAACACGTCGATATTCAGCACGCAGAGCTAGTAGCGAGTTTCGAATCCCAGCCAATTCCGCTTCTGCCTTCGCTACTTTGATCCTATGAGGCTCCGGATCAAGGGTGAAAAGAATGTCACCACGTTTTACTCGATCATTTTCCGTAACTAAGACACGGATTGCCCTTCCATCAATATCAGTACTAATCGCCAAATGATGAGCTTTGACATAAGCGTTTTCCGTATTTACATAACGGGTGCTCTTTAGCCAGTAATCACCACCGGCTCCAAACAATAACATCGGAAAAATTCCGAGCAGAAAAATACGCAAGACAGTTTTCGACCTTTTGCGCATGGTATTATTGATCCTTAAGGTCAGAATTTAATAATTCAGTAAGATTATTTTTTATTTTTAATAATGCCTTATTTAACCGATCCGCTTCTTTACCACTGAGGCCCGAAATTGCCGTATCGAGAACGTCATCAGCAAGTACAAACATTTGGTCAAGAAGAGGGGCAGCCCGTTCAGTCAAAAATAGGCGTTTTATCCGAGCATCATTGCGATCTGGCCTTCTTTCAACCCATTTTTTCTCTTCTAGTCGATCTATCAATTTTCCAAGTGTTGGCTTTTCAATTTCTAGCTCTCCAGCAAGCGCTGTCTGAGTACAACCTTCTATGCGACTAATCCGTGCCAAAACTCGCCATTGGGAACGTGTTAAACCTAATGGTTCGACTCTTCGGTCATAAACTGTTCTTAACATACGAGAAACATCACCGATTAAATAACCAACGTGCTCTACAGGTTCTCGAAAATTCATATTAAGTTCTCGTTTGTTTATCTGCTAAAAATTATAGTTAGCTAACTAATAATTAGCAAGATTATTATAAGTAAGCTAACTAAATAATATGTTGTATAATAAACTAAATTTTAGGCAAAATTTATAAACCTCATCAACGGACCGACAATGATAAAATGACCCAACAAAGCAGCAGCGCTGTCTTTCGTACTCTAAAAATTCCTAACTTCAGGAATTACATGATAGGCAACTTTTTTTCGCAGGCTGGAATGTGGGCCCAACGCATTGCTATTGGCTGGCTAACCTGGGAGCTGACAAAAAGCCCTACATGGCTCGGAGCCATGGCAATGGCCGATTTTTTTCCAAACGTAGTTATGGCTCCCTTGGCGGGCGCTCTTGCAGATCGGTGGGACCGATTAAAGGCAGTCCGTCTTTACGTTACAATTTCAGCAATAATTTCCGCGGTGATAGTATGGCTAACCTTAACTGGCGAGATAACTGTTTATTCCCTTTTTACTCTAGTTTTGTTGAACGGTATCGTTATGTCCTTCAACTACCCAGTAAGACTTTCTCTGATACAATCCTTAGTTGGAAGGGAAGCTCTGACTTCTGCTGTAAGCATAAGCGCTATTGTCTTTAACATTGCACGGATAGGAGCTCCCGCTCTTGCGGGACCAGCTATTGCCATTTGGGGTGTTGGTCCGGCCTTAATATTTACAGTCATTGCAGACTTTTTATTTGTCTTCACTCTCTACAAAGTCAAACTATTGACATCGGTCACTTCAATAAACCAAGAAAAAACTACAATCGGCACAGAAATCTTGGATGGCTTCCAATATGCCTTTAAACATCCCGGTATCGGACCCCTTCTAATAATTCTTGTCATGATGGCCATTTTTGGCCGGCCCTTTATTGAACTTTTACCGGGTTTCGCAGACAAAATTTTTGGCCGCGGTGTTGATGGATTTGCCTGGCTAACGTCTATTTTAGGAGTTGGATCATTCATTGGAAGTATTTCACTTGCCAAACGAGATGGCATAAAAGGGCTCACCCGTATCCTGATTTTAAATACGTTGGTCCTCTCACTCTCAGTCATTGGTTTCGCCGCGACAAATAACTTTTGGATTGCTATGGGTTTTACTCTTGCTGTCGGTTACGCAATCGTTGCCATTGGTGTAATTGAACAAACACTTATTCAGGTCGCGGTCGATGACACTATGAGAGGCCGGATGCTAAGTTTTTACACCCTTATTGCACGCGGCTGTCCATCATTAGGTGCCCTTCTTATGGGTTATCTCTCTTCATTTTTTGGTTTACAACCCCCGATAATAGCAGGAGCAATCATTTGCATTGGGGTTTGGGTATGGGCAAAAAAACGCCTCGAGAGGTTGGAAACATCTTTAGAAGTTTATCCGGATTAGCCTAAGTAAGATTAATCGGTATCTTCTATATACATTGCATTCTTAATTTCTTCAAAACTATAACCTCGGCGTTGTAGCCAGGAAACATCACGACGTCGTGTTTTTTCATCAATCTTCCCCGTTCGAAAAGGCCCTCGATTCGCCCGTTGGAGTGCTGTCACCGCCATCTTTACGGCGTATCCTGGTTCATTTAAATCAATTACGCCAAAATTTGATGAAGTATCTTCTAGAGCGGCATGTAATTGACCTTCCACCTCTTCACTTTCAACCATGGAAGCGCGTGAAGCCAAAAAAACAGCCTTATCAGCAGAATAACCAGAACGTAGCGCTGACCGTAACTTTGCTGAGGCTGCTTCCTTATCATTTACGTAACCAGAATTAGCCAACTTACTGACCACAGATGGAATAAAATCTAAGATCTCACGACGGGAAACATCGTCGTTAACTTCTCGGTAAATTCTTTTTGTTAAATAATCGGCCAATTTTACCTTAGAAACGACATAACGCTGGCTATAATACAAAGCAATATTCTGCAGCCTTTTCTCAGTCATCTTTCGGGGCTTCCTGGCCCTGTATTCATCAGAGGAGCTAGGCAAAATTTAGTCGCTGTCAGTTTCGCGTAATGTTGCCTCGAGAAGCTCTAAAGCCGCTGACGCAAAATGCCACATATTTTGTTCTCGTTGATCACTTTTTGTCTCGATAGTGATTGCTAATTCAATAGGGCCGGCAATAGCGATACAACAGTGGCCCGCATCATCACCATAGCTATTGTTACTTGGCCCGCTTGCGCCCGTTTCGCACAACGCCCAATCTGTACCAAGTTTCTCCCGGACCAACTTGGCGGCGGCTAATGCATATTCCTCGCAAGAGCCGCGCATTGTTGCGACTGATTCCGGTGCCCCTAACAAACCACGTCTTGCATCACGCGTATAAATAACGCCGCCACCAACGAAATAACTTGAAGCGCCAGGAATTGATAGTAATGACGCAGAGATAAGACCACCCGCGGATGATTCAACGATGGAGACTCTACAGTTTCTTTCTTTTAACAGAGCCGCCACGTCGGCTGCCATAGCCGTTAGTTCCATCTCCCCACCCCTGCAATATATCTTGTAACTTTAATATTAAAATTATTTATGACTACATCCAAGCCATATAATGATTACTTAAAAAATAATCTAAGTATTCAATCGATTGGTAGTAGCGGCTTCTTACCTGGATGTATTTGAATATCAAATGCTGTGAGCAATGCACCTGTTGCAGCATAACTCCCCATGACAGACACAACGTCAATTAACATTTTGGTACCAAAAATTTTATGAGCCCTTGCAAATAAGTCTGAGTCTACTCTCCGGTTGCCTATCAGCTGACGGCCAAACTCTACAATCACGGCATCTGTTTCTTCTAGTCCATCGGTAGGTCTACGATATTTTATAATATCGATAATTTCTTCTGATATACCGACATTTATAGCTGCGGGTTCATGCGCTACCCATTCAAATTGATGATCAAGTTCCCTGGCGGTAGCAAGGATAGCCAGTTCCCTCACCCGCTTACTGATACCAGATTCGTGACGCAGGTAGTGGTTAACTTCTTGTGTCAGGCGCGAGAGCTTTGGACTATGCATCCGAATACCTCCCGGACCTCTAATTCCTACATAGGTATCACTGTTGGGATCCATAAAATGGTCAAAAATTTCCTTTGTCTCTTCGTCTAATTCCTCTCGTTTCGGAAGTGGTAAACGAAATCCGGATTCTTGAAATACGTCTGGCGGGAATTTGTTATCCGTCATTAAACACCCTCCTCTTTCCTAGACATTTTAGTGGATGGCCGTGCTAGATTTTTCCGGTGTTGACCGGTCTTTTCGGCCTTATCAGTACCCCTGATATTCATTTCGATCATTGAGCCTTTCATCTTTTTTCTACTTCCAAAGGGTTTGTCGCCTTTGACCGTTAGCCTTTCCATAACACGACGATGTGGCAAATAATCACGCGGGGCATAATGTTGTGTGGATCGATTATCCCAAACTATGATCATATTTGGTTCCCAACAAACTCTGTATTGGTATTCCGGTATCTCGGGAAGCTGATAAAGCATGTTCAGAATTTTCTCACTTTCAAAATCCCTCAAACCCCTTACATGTTTCGTAGCCTGCGGGCTGACATATATCAAACGCCTTTTGCTAACGGGGTGCACCCGCACCACGGGATGTGAGACATTTGGAAAATGTTCTTCCATCTCTACAAGTTTCTTACGACCTTCATAGGTACCTTCATAAAGTGCTCGAAAAACCTTAAAATCATTTACAGCCTCAAGATTAGAGTAAAAATCTTTAAGGGCAGGGTTAAGACCATCAAAAGCCGTCGTCATACTCGCTAATAAGGTATCGCCACCTACCGGTGGTATATTAGTAGAACGGATTATGGTTGCGGCCGGGGGTTCATCACGAAACATTTCATCGCTATGCCACTGGTCAGTAGATAGGGGCGGATTGTTTCCATCATTATCTAACACTATGAGCTCAGGGTGTTCTGGCATGCTTGTAGCAAAGGGGTGGACCGTCAATTCACCAAATTGCTTACCAAAGGCAATATACTGTTCCTGGGTGAGCTCTTGGTTACGAAAAATTATTACCTCATGCTTAACAAATGCCCTTTGAATGGCCAACAAATCTCTAGTGGTAATAGGTTTTGACAAATCCACATTAGAAATTTCTGCTCCAAGATGGGCTCCGACTTTTTTGACATTAACCTTTGATTTTTTACGGTTCTGTTTTATTGCCATTGTTCCCATGACATTGCCCCCTTTGGTTGAAAAGGATAAGCAATCATGGAACCGATCGCAATAAAAGAACCCCAAAAGGATTAGGAACGAACAGGGCCAGTCAGGGATGTGTTCATGAAATCTGCAGGCAAATCGTCAAATGAGGCATAATTTAATTCATATAGCTTAGCATAAAGACCATGTTTACTAATGAGAGCGTTATGGGTGCCGGCCTCAATAAGTTGTCCCTCTTGAAGCACTATTATCCTGTCTGTATTCCTCACGGTAGCAAGACGGTGGGCAATAACAATGCCAGTTCTACCTTCTAGCAAACGTTGAAGGGCTATTTGTATTTGACGTTCAGTATAACTATCAATATTCGCGGTGGCCTCATCAAGGATAAGGACCTTAGCATCAGCAACTAATGCTCGAGCAAAACTGATCAATTGTCTTTGCCCCATTGATAAATTGTGCCCCTGCTGCTCCAAGACCGTTTCATATCCAAACGCCAAGGCGGAGATAAAATCGTGAGCACCGACTATTTTTGCCGCTTCCTCAACATCTTGAGAGGTCGCTGACGTGGTTCTGTAACGTATATTGTCAAGAATACTGCCAGTAAACAGGAATGGATCTTGTAACACCATTGCAACATGTCGTCCCAAAGCAGTCTTGGAATAATCTCTGACATCAATACCATCGATAAGGATCTCGCCTTCCCAAACATCATAAAATCGGTTTAGCAAAGCCGTGATACTGGTCTTACCCGACCCTGTCGGACCAACCAACGCAATAGTCTCTCCAGGGTTAGCTTTAAAACTTAAATTTTTGATGATTGGCTGATTTTTATAATACCCAAACGTTACATTACGAAACTCCAGTGTACCTTCAATTTTCGCAGGGTTAATTGCATCAACTTTATCTTTTAATGCCAAAGGCACGTCGAGTACCTCAAAAATTCTCTGACCCGATGCCATAGCCCGTTGCATAACACTGTATTGGATTGTCAGGGATCGAATGGGGTCAAAAAACCTCTGAACATAAAATAAGAACGCGACCATCACACCAACATCAAGAGCCTGATCAAGAACTAACGTTCCGCCGATCAACACCACTATAGCCATTGCTGCCCCTGTCAGTGTATCAACAATTGGAACCATAACCTGTGCAAATTTTGCTGACGTTAAATGGGCCCGCAGGTTTTCTTGAGATTTATCGCCGTAAAGTTCTAAATTAACGGCTTCTCGATGCATACCTTGAACAGTTCTCACAGAGTGAATACCTTCAGCCAAGGCGCCATTTGTTATAGAGTTCGTTTCGCGCGCACGCCTGAAGGCCTTGCGCGCCCGTGGTAACCAAACGATTCTTACAAAAAACAATGTGGGGACTACCGACAGGGTTAACAGCCCGAGATCAAAATTCAAGGACAGCATGATAATTACGATACCAAATAATAGAACAAGGTCTCCAAATGCTGTAATGGAGTTTTCTAGAAATTCTTGAAGTGAATTCACATCACCCTGTAAACGCGACATCATGCGCCCAACTTCTGTTTTATCCATAAAAGTTAGGGCAACGTTTTGCAAATGTGCATACATTGCACGTCGCAAATCAAATATCACGCGTTCTCCCGTTAAACCCACTAACCTATCTTGAAGGTAATTTGCAGCATAATTAATAATTATTATTACCCCAAACATAGCGACCGATAAGATAAGGAGCCCATGCCCACCCTCTTTGGGGATCAATGCCTCATCAATTGCAAATCGGATAACTAAGGGGATTGATAATTGAGCTACTGTAAAGACCAATACTGCAAGAAGAGCAAAACCCATTGTCTTCTTATATGGCTTTACAAATTCTGCAAATCTCCGGACGACCTTTCGATCGAAAGCTGCACCAAAAATTATCTCGTCCTGGCTTATTTGTGATCCCACCACAGCGCGCGGAGGGCGCACCGCATCTGGGTCCTTGGCAGTCCGAAAGGCTACCGTCATTTGGTGCCTCCCTTTATCTCTAAAGAATCTTCTTCGGCCTCACGACTTTGTAAAGCGAATAAGGCTGCATATTTTCCATTGTATTTGATTAATTCTTGATGTGAACCGCGTTCGACGATGCAACCATCCTCAAGAAATACAATTTCATCAGCATGACGCAAAGTACCTAATCGGTGTGAGATAATAATGGTAGCTGTATTATGAGCGTGTTCTTTCAATGCTACTCGTATGCGTTGTTCAGTCCCGGCGTCGATAGCAGCCGTCGAGTCATCCAGGACGAGGATGGAAGGCCTTAACATGGCCGTTCGAGCAATCGCAATTCGTTGTTTTTGACCACCGGACAATGACACACCTCGTTCACCAACAAGCGTATCGTATTTCTTTGGTAACCCCTCAATAAAACCATCTATTTGTGAAATAACAGCAGCTTTAAAAATTTCTTCTTCCTCAGCCCACGGATTTCCATATGCAACATTGTTTTCAAGGGATGAGGTAAATAGAAATGGATCTTGGGCTAAAACTCGTGTCCTATTCCTCAAAGAAGAAAGTGATATGTTCCTAATATCCACTCCATCGATCGTAATTCGTCCACCGGAAACATCGTAAAAGCGGGGTAAAAGGTGTGCTATAGTGGATTTACCACTACCGGGTGGTCCAACAATACCAAGTGTCTTGCCTCGATTTACCGAAAATGTGATACCCTTTAAAATCTCGGGTAACCCCTCCCCGGGATACGTAAAAGTAACATCTTCAAATCTCACCGTATTTATATCATCTGGAAGATCCTTTGCATCTAAACCATCAGAAATTACAGGTTCAAGGTCCAGAACCCCAAACATTCTCGCCCCACAGGTCAAAGTCCTCGCAAAAGAATTGACAACTAGGCCAAGCTGTCGGACAGGCAACTGTAAGATGGTCATAAAAGTCAGAAATTCGGTAAGTGTGCCGACCGTCATGCTTCCCTCGATAACGCGCATTCCTCCAACCCAAAGGACTAAACCCATAGCAACAAAGTATGCGAATGTCATCGCTGTGGTTGAAGCCACCCTTGTCTTAATACGTTCTGCTGCTAACGAATGAGCTTCTTCCGAAGCGAAGTCGTACTTTTCTAGTTCATAAGGTTCAGCGCCAAACGCTCTAACGACACGTATTCCGGTCAGATTTTCATCCATAATTCGACCAAGAACCGCCATCTTCTCTTGCAGTGTCCACCACAAACTGCGCAATTTAAGCCTCGAGACCGCAGATTTCCAAGCCACAAATGGTACGAAACCAAGGGCTAAAAGGCCCATCACCAAGTCAGTTGAGATCAATAGATACGCGCCAACCCCCACCAAGATGATTAGGAGAAAAACGCGTAGCAACCCGGTGTTCATAAATGATCTAATACCTTCAAGATCAAGCATGCCACGTGTTATCAACTCACCTGTATGAACATGATCGTGGAATGAAAAGCTAAGTTGCTGTAGTTTGGCATAAAAGGCGATCCTGAGATCATAAGCCAAAAGATGGCCTATTGATTCTCCACAATAGTTATGAAGGAGTGTAAATAATCCACGTAAAATAGCTGCCCCCATAAGAAACCCTGCAGCATGATATAAAGCCTCTCTGCCTTCCTCTGGCGATACAGAGCCTTTCCCTACTAGGCCCAAAGCCCCATCAACAGCATCACCCAAAAATTGAGGAATCATCAATTGGAAACACGCCGCGGCAACAATACCAACAAGGGCGAGGATAATTCTGGTACGATTATTGAAAGCTAGTTTTACAATCCGCCAAAAAACAACCGCGTCATCACTTACATTCCGGTCTGGATCAATATCGAGACCGGCATATGTTCTGGCGTAAATTCTGGGGCTATGTTTATTAGGGCTATTTTCTATATTTTTACTATTCATACTCTAAAATTACACTCACATTTAAATCAGCTCCACCGACGTTAGTAGCACCCAGTATTGATACAAGAAAGCCAAATCACCATACTCACATTATTGTTTAAATAAGAGCAGTTTACCACGATGACCTGTCCTGTAAAAACTAACCCACTTTTCAATAATAATAAGATGAAAATCGGAATTATCGCGATGAACTGTTCGCATGGATCTACCATTACGACAGCCCAAAACACCTGGGATATGACGTGGCCTGAAACGAAGGAAGTGGTGGAAATGGCCGATAAAGCAGGGTTTGAAGTCCTTTTACCTGTCGCACGTTGGAAAGGATATGGCGGCAAAACAAATTTCAATAACAGAACCTTTGAGACGTTTAATTGGGCCTCTGCAGTTTCGGCCATAACCCAATATAGTTGTATTTTCTCTACTGCCCATGTCCCTCTGATTCACCCCGTATCTGCCGCTAAACAATGTGCTACTATTGACCACATTTCAGGGGGGCGGTTCGCTTTTAACGTTGTTTGTGGTTGGTTTAAAAATGAATTTGAGATGTTTGGTGCCAAATGGAACGAACATGAGATCAGGTATGAATATGCGACCGAATGGTTGAATTTTGTCCGTCAAATTTTGACCACTGACCACGAGTTTGACTTTAAAGGCCGTTGGTTTAAAGCCAAATCTGTGTGGAGCGAACCGAAGCCAATTCAAACTCCTATGCCCCCGGTGATGAATGCGGGAGGGTCGCCGGCCGGTCAAAGATTTGCTGCCACCCAGGCTGATATGAATTTCGTATTGTTAAAGGAAAGAGATATTGATGGCGGTAAAGCGCAAATGGATAACCTCAAGACAATGGCGCAAGAAGCCGGCCGTGACATTCAAGTTTGGATCCACGCTTATGTCGTTTGTAGAGAAACCGAAAAAGAAGCAAAAGAATACGCCGAATATTATATTGTAGAGAAAGGAGACTATGACGCCGTCAATAATTTACTCAAAATTTTTGGTATGCAGTCAGAAACTCTGCCGGCCCATGACTTGGACCAATTTCGTCGGCACTTTATCGGCGGACACGGTGGATACCCCTTAATTGGTACACCCGAACAAATCGTAGACGGCATGAATGACCTGGTCAAAATGGGGATTGATGGAATTTTGATATCCTGGGTCGATTACAAAACAGAATGCCAGCAATGGATCGATAAAATACTACCGTTGATGGAACAGGCCGGACAACGTAATCCTAAACCAGCTTAAAAATCCATATGAATCGTAAATATACGATTTACAAGTTTTCAGCTATCAAGCGTATTTTTGATAAATAAGTCTTCAGGTTCATACAGACTTTCTATAAGCCCCTGGTCATGTGAGTATTTTATAAATCTTGAAATATTGTCGCGATTTCTAGAAAACCCATTACGCCACGGATCACTATCAAAGGCAAAACGTTCTTCCTCATACAGGTGTCGTCCCCAAGCCAACCGAGACCAATTAGGATCCTCATAATAACTTTCAGCTAAATCACGTGCATCGTTAAATGTTTTTATTAGATCTTTTCCAAGCATTGGCATGGAATCGGCAAGATCTTGATGCATAACGACTACGTGCATAATTGGAAAATCGCCAAATTTTTCATAATAAATTTTCTCTTCCGCTTTACTATCAGCAAAAAGATGACGAGCTTGAGTCTCGCCTGTTGCAACGGTGTGCGGAGGATGGGGTAAAAAGAACGCATCTATTTCTCCCCTCTCCAACCTATAACCAAGTTCTTCCCGATCACCGATAAAATCGGTTTTAACACCTGGTTTGGTTTTAAATTCAACCTTTTCTTCCGATGTTAGTAGCCAATGTATATTTTCCCATGGAACGTCGTAAAAATATTTTAAATCACCTTTAGCTAGAAGGGATAAAGTTGTTTGAAAGGAGCTAATAGCAACTCTCTTTCCTATTAAATCGCGCGGATGCCAGTACCCGGAACTTGGGTGAACCCACATTTGGCTCTGGCTAAATAATCGACGAGGAAAAACGGGAATCGCTGTTAGAGGAAGGCCTCGCCCTTTAGCCATAAGGTAGCTCGACATTGAGAATTCAGCAATATCGAACTCCTGATGGTGTATCATTCGACCATGACGATCACTACCATCTCTGAAGCTTGTTCCTTGACCTACCTGTCTCACATCAAACACTATTCCAGCCGGAGGGACAGCGGTGCCATCATAAAAAGGTAGGTGTCGATCATATCTATCTAGTGCAATTTTTAGTGTTTTTGTAGCCATATTTCCTAAACCGTAGCTTTGAAACTAAAATCATATAAATTAATAGAAACAATTTTCAGTTAAGAATTAAAATTAATCTGCGCATTTATTGACATTTAATCTGGTCTATTCGTATTTTTATCTCAAATACAATAATACAATAAAAAAAGAATCTGCGACAGGAAGCCATTATGAATGCTGTGAAAGAATCGGGTTACGGTAGAAACGCTATAATCCCCCCAGAAGACCCCGTACTGACACATGTTGGTTTGGGAACACCAATGGGAGAGCTCCTAAGAAGATATTGGCAACCGATCTGCATGTCTTCTGAGCTATCAGATTTACCTAAATTTCTCAAAATACTCGATGAGGAATTAGTAGCCTATCGTGACAAATCCGGAAACGTTGGAGTTCTTGGCGCACATTGCTGCCACCGTGGGACATCTTTGGAATATGGGCGCATTGAAGATAATGGTCTCCGATGCTGCTATCATGGGTGGCTATTTAATGCTGAAGGCAAGTGCCTAGACCAACCCGGCGAGCCAAAAGAAAGTGATTACAAAGATGAAATCAATCAGCCTTGGTATCCTGCCCAGGAATATAAGGGTCTCGTATTTGCTTACATGGGCCCATTAGACAAAAAACCCCTTCTTCCTAAATATGATGTCTTGGAAGATGAAGACGCTGAATATCTTGCTTATCGCAACTTCAGCCGAGGGAAAGTCGCAGCGTGTAACTGGCTTCAATTACAAGAAAATGCGGCCGACCCAGTGCATACTAATATTCTACACGGGTGGAACCCCGGGTTATTTGAATTTTCCCAAGTTATGGCTGTGGAGCCAACGTACGATTACGATCACGGAAATACCCACGTTTCCTATATTCGGACAACCAACTTAGATAGTGGCTATAAATTAACACGCACCTCAACAATATTTGTGCCAACCGCAAGATCAGTGCCCCCAACCGAGGTTACCGGCACTGATCCCGACCGTGAGACTGAGCGGGCTCGTATGGTTGGTTGGTGGGTGCCCGTCGATAATGAAAATACCATCGGGTTTCATGTCGAACTCATTGATCCCAACAAAAAAATTTTTCAACCACCAGATGCACCAGTGATACGCTCCTATGAAGAAAAACAAAGGGCGCCAGACGATTGGGAGGCACAGACCAGCCAGCGGCCAATTGCGAGGCATTCCTTAGAACACCTTGCCACTTCGGATCGAGGTGTTTCTTTATTCCGGCGCAACCTTCGTGAGGCCATTAAAATAATGGAAAATGGGGAGGACCCCCCGGGCATCACTCGCAAACCACAAGAAGAGCTTATTACAGTGCCCTCCGGTAATGAGGTAATAGCACCTGATTAAGGTGTTGCTATTTACACCCTAAGCAGAAAGAGCCTGGGGGCCGCGGACTAATTTTCCAGGCAATGCGCCCGTGGCTTCACCATCTAAATAAGTCGCAACACCACCCAAATAAGTTGCCTTATAACCTTGACCTTTCTGCATAAGGCGACGTCCTCCCATGGGTAAATCATAGGTTAAATAAGGATAGCTTTGCCCAAGGTTAGCATAATCAATAATATTGATATCCGCTCTATAACCCTTGGCGATACGACCCCGGTCATGGAGCCCTATTGCCTCTGCAGTAGCGCTTGTAATCCATCTCACCAACCAAGGGAGGCCAATTCGTCCATCCTTACGATCACGTCCCCAATGTGTAAGAACAAATGTTGGATAACCCGAGTCAGAAATATGGCCAACATGGGCGCCGCCATCACTTAAACCCAAGCAACTTCGTGGATGTCGGATCATTTCGTGACAAGCATCTAGATTATAATCAGCATAATTTGTATTAGGCGAAAACAAGAAAGCCTTACCGCTGTCTTCTAGCAATAAATCATACATTAATTCTAGGGGATCCCGCCCCATTTTTTTGGCTAAGTTAAGAACCGACTCCTCTTCGGACGGCTCATAATTAGGTGGATTCCCTAAGCGGAATGTGAATTGAAAATTAGTCGTCCGTTGTATCAAGCGTTCGCTTTTATGTTCCGGTTTTTCCGCTAAAAGCTTCGCCCGGAATTCCGGATTACACATAATTTTTACTTTATCCTCAAGTGATTTGTCCGAAATCAACTTGTAGGAGGGATGCAAGTAGAACGCATGCTGGCTTAGGCTCAATCCATAGATTGCTCCAATTGACCGTGGAGCAATTTGTGCACGCATTTCCAGACCCTCTTCGCATGCTTTATCAATTCCTGCCATTATGTCTTTCCAACCATCAGGGTCTCGGTGCCTTTGTGTAACAGTAATTGACAGTGGCCGGCCGGAGGCCCTCATAATCCTTTGCCACATAGCTATTTCTTCATGACGATCTTCCGAGCCGAATTCGCCTATCATTTGCATGACACCACTCCCAGCATCTTTTAGCCCCATAGCAATCCCAGTGAGCTCATCCTCCCGGGCTCTAAGGGTCGGGGTTGGGTCTCCTTGTACTGTCATGTGGTTTAAGGAACGAGACGTTGTAAATCCGAAACCACCAGCCTCCATAGCCTCGGTTGCTAGACGCCTCATAGCTTGTATATCTTTTTCATTAGCGTCTTCTAGGTTTAAGGCACGCTCCCCCATAACAAAGACCCGCAACGCGGCATGGGGTAGTTGAGCACAGAGATCCATATCATGTTTCCGGCGTTCGAGAGCACCAAGATAGTCCGGAAACGATTCCCAATCCCATTTAAGCCCTTCATGCAAGGCCGAACCGGGGATCTCTTCAACACCTTCCATTAGGTCAATGAGATTTTGTCGATCTTGTGCACGAACCGGTGCAAAGCCAACGCCGCAGTTGCCAAATGCTGTGGTTGTTACACCATGCCAACTTGAGGGAACTAGACGCTCCTCCCAAGTCGCCTGTCCGTCATAGTGGGTATGGATATCCACGAAGCCTGGCGTCACCAACATCCCTTTGGCCTCAACTTCCTCTGGAGCACGGCCACGCACATTACCGACAGCAGCAATCTTACCCGATTTAACCGCAACATCGCCTTCAAAAATTTCGTCACCAGACCCGTCAGCGATATTCCCATTCCTAATGATCAGATCATAGTCCATATCGTGCCTCATTATTCCATTCATGAGCTTTTAATATACCGAGACAAAAATTATTAATATCAATAACAAAAGTTAGCTCGGGTCCTCAGGTACTTAGTCTAAACTAGAAAAATCATCGAGTGAATAGGCTCCAGGGTGACGAACCGTCACTGACCGAAGCTCTTCAACAGTTTGGCACCCGAGCTGTCCCAGTGTCGCGCTAAGGTCGTCCTTGAATAGTTCGATCAAATGGCCAGGACCACGCCCACCCAAGGCCCCTAAACTCCAGAGAAAAGCCTTGCCAGCAAATCCTGCACTAGCACCCAGAGCTACACCCCGAGCTACATCTACGCCTGAGCGCACGCCGCTATCAATTATAATTTCAACTTTACTCTTTACCTGTTCTGTGATCGCAGGCAGTGCATCAACAGATGCTGGAAGTGCATCAATTTGACGCCCGCCATGATTTGTGACTACTAATCCATCTATTCCAGTTGCAACTGCCCGTTCCGCATCTTTTGGATGAAGTACTCCTTTAAGAAGTAATGGTCCTTTCCAAGCATCTCTATATAGGGCTACTTCTTCCCACGTGAAGGCACCACCCGATTCCGCTCGAATAAATTCGGTCGACTCCGCGATACTAGTTCGACCATTCATGTAAGGCCGTAAACTTACAAATCTTGGAATGCCATTCCGTACCATTGAAAAAAGCCAAGAAGGAGACGTCATAGCATCAAGCCGCAATCGGTTGGTAAGCTTAAAAGGCGCCATTATACCGCTTTTAACTTCTCTGGGCCTCGTAGTCCTCACAGGTGAATCCCAAGTCAACATTAGAGCCTGAACACCAGCACCTTCGGCACGTTTTACAAGATCTAGTCCTATAGAATGGTTATTCCGCGGGAAACGATACAACTGCAGCCATAAAACATCAGGAGCCAGGGCAGCAGCCTGCTCGATTGTGATAGCGGAGAGGACGCCTAAAGTGTAAGGAATTTTAGCAGCTTGAGCCGCCTTAGCGAAATAAGTTTCTGCGCCCGGAAACCCGGTCCCAGGACCACCAATAGGCGCTATGCCAAAGGGCGCTGAATACTCTTTACCAAAAAGTTTAACATCTGTCGGAGGAGGCGCTGCCACCTTGCCATAACGTGGAACTAATTCTATTGAGTCAAATGCATTCCAGTTCCTAGCAATACCAGTATCACTGCCGGCGCCGCCATCAACATATTCAAAAGCAAAATTAGGGAGCCTTTTACGAGCTCGCATACGTAAATCATGCGAGGTAGGAAAACGTCTTTTTAACTTAAGTTGAGCAGG
>CAZCKO010000063.1:0-16395 GCA_964499275.1 uncultured Rhodospirillaceae bacterium | reverse complement strand
GAACTTCCTTACCATCACGAAGAACCACAAAACGGTTTGCTGCCCGTTGCTTCCTTTTTTGACACCATATGGTGGAATTACATTTTTTTCTGAAAGAACTGATAGCATAGCAGTTTCACCGAGAATTCGGATATCACGACGCAATCCAAACCCTCCCCGGTTCTCACCATCGCCGCATGCCCCAGCCCTTATCTCACATCGTTCAACTCTTAACGGATATTGAGATTCTACAGTTTACACATATTGTATGGAGTTGAAGTCACCTTCATTGTAACTCCTTACAGCATTACTGCCGTCGACGCCGACTGACGCTCCCGTACCTCCTGCTGGCCACTCATAATGAATATAGGTGCTACCATCATTTCTTGGGCCCGCGATATGAATATGGTTGGCCCCACCCTTTAAATCTCCAACGCTCATTTCGGGAACAACCTGACCCATTGCGGCGGCAACGACGGAGTCGATCAAAAATTTGACTTCCGCCATGCCCCCGCAAGGAGCTGTTTCTCTGGCGTTAATAAAGCTTTTTTCAGGAGCATTAACATTTATGGGATTAAATGACCCATGATTGATTGGCGTTTTAGGATCTAAAAAAGCTTTGACTATGGTTCCTACCGCGTTAAATGCCATCGCCGGCCCACAGTTGGTCGGACCATTCGTCTGAGCAGAGGTTCCCGAAAAATCTGCACTGATTGTATCTCCATCGACAGAGAGCTTAAGGCGACAAACTAGGGGCTCAGGATTGGATCCGTCACTTTCAATATAACCCTCAGCATAATAATCCCCGTCAGGGCATTCAGAGATACGCGAACGCATCTGGCGTTCAGAGCGTTGAATTAATGCTTCGACGCCATCCAGTAACCCATCACCACCAAACCGTTGAAACAGACGCGCCAGATGCTCCGCCGCTTTACGACCCGTTCCAAGCATGGCATTAAAATCACCAATTCGTTCCTCTGGACCTCTCATGTTGTTAAACAGGGCGTCTAGAACTGCCTGGTTCATCACACCTTTTTCGCAGATACGGGTTGGCGTGATCCGTATCCCTTCCTGGTAAATTTCCTTTACTCGTCCAGAGAGGGACCCCGGCGTCATTCCACCTACATCGTTCCAATGGCAACGTATCGCGGCAAATAGCGCAAGCTTCCCGGCATTAAAAACTGGATGTAGCAGCAAGACATCATTCAGATGAGTCCCTCCGGTATAGGGGTCGTTATGGAGAAAAAGGTCGCCTTCGTGTATGTCATTCTCAAATGCCTTGACGACTTCCCTCGTGGAGTATGGCACGGCGAATATATGGATAGGATGATCAGCTAAACCCTGAGCCACTTGACGCCCGTCAGCGGACATTAGGGCACAAGAGAAATCATGACCTTCGTATATGATCGCTGCGTATGACGAATGAATAATATTTGCTCTCATTTCATTGACCACCGCCACCAGAGATTCGCGGATCAATTCGAGCTGTATAAGTGGATTCATTTATTCCCGTTTCTTAATTTGGCGCGCACGCTATCATTATGCTAAGTGCCGACCAAGCGTTTTTGTACTAAACTGTCCATCTTATTTAAACCAAGGATTTTACTTTTCTATGTCAAAAACACCGTCATCACATATCGATACATTTATCATTGACAATATGCCGCCAGAAGATCTGTGGCCTGAAATGGATTACTCGGTTCTATCTGAACTTGCTGACTATCCAGAGAGAATGAATGTCGCCACAGAGCTATTGGATAAGATGGCTGCGGAGGGATACGCTGATAAGCCAATAATATATTTTAAGGATGAGATTTGGACTTATGAAAACCTCATGCATTATTCAAACCAGATCGCGAATATTTTGGTCGAAGACTACGGAATGGTTTCGGGAGAGAGAGTACTGCTAAGATCTGGTAATCATCCCATGCTCATAGCCTCATGGTTTGCGATCCTTAAGGCAGGCGGAATAGCTATAGCGACCATGCCGGTTCTACGTAAACGGGAATTAGTTTACATGATAAAAAAGGCGAAAGTTAACCTCGCGATCTCGGACATAAAACTCGCTGAAGATATTGAGGCGGCTGGACGGCAAACAGAGGATTTAAGAAATATCCTTTATTTTGGAAATGAGGACCATGATTCTTTAAATAAGGCCATGGCTAACAAGCCTTCTACATTTGACAATGTAGATACCTCCGCTTGTGACCCGTGTGTTATTGGCTTTACGTCTGGATCAACAGGGACTCCAAAAGGAACGCTGCACTTCCACCGGGATATTCTGGCTGTCGCAGATACTTTTATTCGTTACGTAGTCAAAATTCGATCGGACGACATCGTTTGTGGTAGCCCACAAATTGCGTTTTTGTACGGGCTTTGCGCTTACATGACTGATACAATGAGGTTCGGCGCGTCAACCGTGGTAGTTGAACGCGCAACGCCTGAGGTTTTGCTAGAGACAATCGAGAAATACAAGGCAACTGTGTGTTTTTCTACACCATCAGGATATAAACTCATGCTTGATGAAATTGGAAAGTATGACACTTCATCACTTCGCTTATGTATTGCCGGCGGGGAACCCCTTGCTCCCGCCGTCTTTCATCAGTGGGAAGAGAAGACCGGTGTTAAGATAATCAATGGACTCGGTATTTCTGAGCTTCTTCATATCTTTATTTCAGCTTCTGGAGACGATATTCGTCCCGGCCTGATTGGAAAAGCCGTACCAGGATTCGAGGTCCGAGTAGTGGACGAGAACTTTAACGATACCCTGCCTGGTGAAATCGGGCAGATGATTGTTAAGGGCCCTAACGGTTGCCGTTACCTCGATGACATAGAACGCCAAAAATCTTATATCCGTGATGGATGGAACCTCTCAGGGGATTTATGTATTCGGGATGAGGAGGGATATTTTTCCTATGAAGCCCGTACTGACGATATGATATTAACTGGGGGTTATAACGTTTCAGGCCTTGAAGTCGAAGCGGTCCTGATGGAACATGCGGCCGTTCGAGAAGTCGCAGTCGTTGGCTCTCCCGATAAAGACCGTGGCCAAATCGTTAAAGCATTTATAGAATTGAAGGACAAAAATTTAGCCGGAGAGGATTTGATCACCGAACTACAAAATTTTGTTAAATCTCAAATTTCGGCCTTCAAGTACCCACGCGCGATCGAATTTTTAGATGGATTGCCTCACACGCCAACAGGCAAAATTCAGCGGGGTGCGCTGAGACAAATTGAACACGAAAAAAATAAAATATAAAAATAATTGAATTTAACTACAGGGAGTTATATCAATGTCTTCAGATTTTACATTTAATATTGTTGAAACGACCATCGCTGATATCCACTCTGCATATAAGGATGGAAAACTCACAGCAAGGGGACTGGTACAGAATTATTTAGACCGGATAGAGACCTACGACAAAAATGGTCCACAAATTAATTCTATTATATCTATTAACCCAAACGCCTTGGACGACGCTGATCAACTAGACAAAGCACTAAAAGAAAAAGGACTAGTAGGCCCATTGCACGGCATCCCTGTTCTCATGAAGGATCAAGCGGATGTAGATGGCATGCCGACCACCATGGGTTCCCTGCTATTTAAAGACCATAAGCCCGACCGTGATTGCACGGTTGCTGATAAGCTTAAGAAGGCGGGAGCTATATTTATCGGTAAAACAACTTTGGGCGAATTGGGCGCAGGTGATACGCACGGTTCATTATTTGGATCTACTAAAAATGTATATGACCAAAGTAGAACTGCGGGTGGTTCCTCAGGCGGTTCAGGAGCAGCAGTTTCAGCAAACTTTGCCACTGTTTGCATTGGACAGGAGGGGTTCGCATCTATTCGACGCCCATCTATTTGGAATGGTGTCGCTGGAATGCGCCCGACGGCTGGCCTAGTTAGTCGCCACGGCGTCTACGCCGGGTGGCCCATGATTAATGGTTCGCTGGGCCCAATGGCTCGTACAATCACGGATCTTGCCAAATTACTAGATAGCATGGTGGGTTATGATCCGGAGGACCCCATCACAGCCCATGGAGTTGGCCAAACACCCGAAAGCTTTTCGGACAAATTAAATAAGGATGCATTAGTGGGCAAAAGGATTGGCATCATAAGAGAGTCGATGGGTCACCGGGCTGAACCTGACTCAGATGATTTTTCTAAAATTTCTGCACTTTTTGATGATGCTGTTCTCGAACTTAATAAAGCGGGGGCTGAAATTATTGATCCCGTCACAATACCGGGCATGAATGAGCTCTTAGCCAAACGTGCCCGAAACAACGAAGATGAAAATCAGTCCTACACCGATTACGCTTCGGGTACTTCCAGCCCTCCTTTCAAAACACGTGCTGAAATTATGTCTTCACCTCTATTCCAAAAAACTACTCATGGGGTTCGGACCCGCTGGAAAAATGAAGACACCAGCGCTGAATGGGGTAAATACTTGCATGCTCGTGATCAATTAATGACCCGATTTTTAGCAGTTATGGCGAACCATGATTTGGACGCCATCGTCCACAAGGCCGTGGAGCATCAACCGACCTTTATCAAGGATGGCATCAATCCTCCCTATATAGATCAGTGGGGTGCGCCTCACATCAACACTTTCTTAATTTTCGTGCCCTCCGTCGTTGTCCCAGCAGGTTTCACCTCAGACGACTTGCCTGGTGGGATAACCTTTCTAGGCAGGCCTTATGATGATGCAAATATGATAAAATTAGCTTATGCATACGAGCAGGCAACCCATCACAGGCGAACACCGGAGTGCGCACCTTAATGAAATTTCGATCATCCAAACATGGATAGCCTTGCTTAAGCCGCCTCCGTTTTAGCACCGGGAAGGTCAAAGCCATATAGCTTTGCCGTTCCATGCCAGAGAATCTTTTCTTTGGCCGTGTCCGTCACGTCCGGTCGATTGAGGACATGTTTAGGTGAATTAACTAAACGATGGGCGTGCGGTATATCACTGGCATAAACCCAGCACTCCGTGCCATATTTATTGATCATATAAGGCAAAAGATCATCATCCACTTCAAACCCGATAAAAATTCGCCCAGCTTTTATATATTCTTCTGGTGTCATCTTGGGCAGGCCACGCGCTATAATCGGCATGTGCTCGGCACGGAGTGCGTCGTGTTTAATCCTTTCGCGGATTGTATCCAACGTGAAGTCCATCACCTCAATTGCAAAATCTACCCATGTGCAACCCGTCTCAAGAAAAGAAACGGTAACATCCGGATAACGGTCCAAAATTCCTGAGCTACAAATTGTCTTAAATCCACGGACAACCGACATCAGGAATTGATCAGAGGCTACACTGGGATAATCTTCCCAAGCCTTTAGCGCGCCGGTACCAGGGTGAACGTTTACAGGCAGGCCTATATCGTTCGCTGTTTGCCAAATAATTTCAAAGTCCGGGTGATCTAAGCCCTTCTCATTATATTCACCGAGAACCATCACGCCAACTGACCCCATTTTTTTCGTACGGATCATTTCACGGGCAGCCTCTTCTGGGTCACTAGGGCAGATCACCGTCACCCACTTAAGGCGGTCTGGCGCCTGATTTGAAATATCACAAACCCAATTGTTATAGGCCCGAGTAAGAGCCTGGTTTAACTTGGGATCCTTGGCAATTGGCCATTGTAAAAGCAGTGTCGGATAGTTGACTGAAATGAGCGTGTCTTCTTCATCCATCACTTTAAGGCGATCAGCCGCACTATGAAATTCTCCACTTTCATGCGAGCCACGCCATTTAGACATTTTCTCGTACTCTAACGAAACGACACCATTTTTGCTTGAGGGCGAGCCTCCAATCCTAAATAACTCACCCTCAATATTCCATTTATAGTCTCTTTCATTTTCTCCAGTGTTGACTACGACGGGCCGACGGTCATGAAATTCAGGCTCAAGGTATTTGTCTGAAAATGTTTCTTCCCATTCTTCCACATGGCCATCGCCATCATAAGCATTGATATTACTATCCATCGTAAAGCTCCCCAGCTTTTTCTTGCTTCCACTAGTCAGTTGTATTTTGTCGTTAAATACCATTGTTTGTCTAGCTTGAAACCAAATGACACCTTTGATGTCTTCTTCTATTTGCTGTAAGGAAACATATTCAAACTGAAGTAGATCGAGGGAAAACCTAATGCCAAAATTAATAGTGCCTACCCGTAGTTATGGACTCATGCGGGAAATGAAAACGCGAACCACTATCAATGACGGACTAGAACTGGAGTTCCCTGAGGCAGAGAATATTTTGGTCTGGGCAAGAAAGATGGTTCGTGAAATGGCTTATGACATATGTGAAATGCCCTTTACGACCTATATTGCGGCTAAATCAATAGGAAAAAAATTTACCGCTTTGCCTCTTTTCATTACGCGAAATTTTCATCATCAGGCTATACATGTTGATTCAAAGGCCGGTTTAGACGACCCGAAAGATATGGAAGGCAAAACCGCCGGGATTGTGCGTGGCTATACTGTTACTACTGGCGTTTGGGCTAGGTACGTCTTGAGTTCCGAATATGGCGTCGACCTCAGTAAAGTCCAGTGGACCTGTACTGATGACGAACATGTGGCAGAGTTTCAACTGCCCCCCTTTGCCGATTACAATTCAATGGGTAATGATTTTAAAAAAATGTTCGCCAACAAAGAAATTGTTGGAGCTGTGGGCACGTTACCGAAGCCCGTTGACGGTGTTAAGCCGCTTATTGGCAATCCCAAGGAAGCTGGATTTGCATCTTACCACAATTCGGGCGTTTACCCCGTCAACCACGGCATTGTAGTCAGAGACGAATTACTCCAAGAGTATCCGGAGCTAGCCGTTGACCTTTTTAACGCACTCAAATCCTCTAAAGATCAATATTTATCATCAATCAATAAAGGGGGGGATTTATCGGCTGAGGATAAACTTACAGTAGAGCTGGAAAATGGGGTTGGCGGTGATCCGTTTCCTTATGGTATTGAACCCAACCGCCTTGCTCTAGAAGCTTTAACCCAAACCGCTTACGACCAACTTATCACTCCAAGGAAGTTTACCATTGAAGAACTCTTTGCTGAAGGTACCCACGACTTAATTGGCTAATTGAAAAACATAATTTGAGAGGACTACCATGGCTATTAAAATTGCCCCTAAACTTCGCCCATTTCATTCGGTTACTGCCTCCTTCGCTGACGGCAGTGACAACCCTCGTGACTTTTTAGAGAGGTGTATTGAGGCGATCGCTGCGTATGAAGACGAAGTTGGCGCCTTTGTTGTCACTAACCTTGACGCTGCCCGGACGGCAGCTGATGGATCGACAGACCGGTGGGCGGAAGGAACTCAACTTTCTCAAATTGACGGTATGCCTGTTGGTGTTAAGGATGTAATGGAGACATCAGACATGGTGACCGAACAGGGTTCTCCTCTATTTACTGGTTGGAGAATGGGTCGCGATTGTGCCGCGGTTGCGGCGCTCCGTGAAGCCGGAGCCGTGGTCGTGGGAAAAACAGTAACAACAGAGTTTGCCGCCACCACACCCCGCGGCACCCGCAACCCGCACGATACCAATAGGACACCAGGAGGCTCCAGTAGCGGGTCGGCAGCGGCGGTGGGCTGTGGCATGCTAGCGGGTGCGACCGCATCTCAAGTAATTGGCTCAACGATACGCCCAGCTAGTTACTGTGGTGCTTTTGGCTTTAAACCGAGTGTCGGTGGTATTTGTAGGGGTGGCAGCTTTGATGATTTTAGTCAGAGTTGTACGGGAGCCATTGCGGCAACCCTGACAGACACCTGGAGGATGGCACGAGAAATGTCTTCCCGTGCTGGCGGGGACCCGGGGTACATGGGTTTATTGGGACCCATGGACATACCCACAGCTAAAATTCCAGAGTACGTAGCAATTTTAAAAACGGCCGGCTGGGATACGGCGACCGAAGATGCCAAACAGCAGTTAGAAATTGCCAAAAAAACTTTGAGTGGAGCCGGGATTATCATTATTGATGAAAAAACCAATAAAACAGTAGAGACCGTAGAAAGTGCAATTTCAAACGCAAACGGTCTGTCACGTGATATCAATGCTTGGGAGGGCCGCTGGCCTCTAAACACCTACCATCGTGACATGGATGCAAGTAAGTTGAGCGATAGCTCACAGGAAAGACTAGAGCAGGCAAACTCTATGACCCAGGAACAATACGTGGGTTTAATAGAACGCCGAGAGAAAATTAGGAAAATTTATGCCTCTCTGGCCGAACATTGCGATGTCAGTATAACTCTCGCTGCGCCTGATGCGGCCCCTGAAGGATTGGGCTGGACAGGCGATCCAAACTTCACGGTGTGCACTTCACTTCTTGGAGTACCTGCCCTCTCAATGCCACTACTTAAAACCCAGGGCTTGCCACTCGGTCTGCAGTTAATTGGCTTCAGAGACAAGGATGCAGAGATGTTTGCAGCCGCATCCGCAATCCTAACCTTATTTGATAACTAGAGGGGAAGAAAAAGAATGCCAAGTAAAGACATCAAGTACACCACCCGCAATTATGAAACATTTGACGGGTATTTAAGCGTGCCCGAGGGGCCTGGCCCTTTTCCCGGAATTCTATGGATCACGGCAATATCTGGTGCTGACGACACGATGAAAGCATTGGCTGAGGAGTGGACAAATAAAGGTTTTATAATATCGATGCCCGATATTTTTTGGCGACAGCACCCGGGACCAACTGCCGATCGTGAAATTGCCCAGGCCAGATATGCAGCCTTCGATGCTGAGCAGGGGATGCTTGACATAGAAGACATTATTAACGACTTAAAATTAAGACAAGAATGCAATGGTAAAGTTGGTGTTTTAGGTTTTTGTTTTGGAGGACGTTACGCCCACCTTAGCGCAGCTCGATTGGGTGTAAACGCCGCCGCCGCCTTCCACGGGACCAAAATTGGTTTGCACTTGGACGAAACAAAGAATGTCACATGTCCGATAAGCTTTCATTTTGGCGATATGGATACATCTATCCCAATGGACGAAGTAGAAGCCATAAAAGAGTCTTATTCAAATAACCCAAATGCGGAAATCGTTGTTTATGAAGGTCAAGCTCATAACTTTTCAACACCAGGAAAGCCCGCATATAATTCAGAAATTGCAAAGATCTCTCGTGAAGCGGTATTGAACTGCTTTCAGAAGATGTAACCTAGAACCAGCCAAGGCCCTCTCCTCCCACCCACAGCAAACGAATTCCCAATACTGTCAGCAATATTTTGAATACCGTGCGGAACACCTGCTCCTCCATTTTATCCAGCATTTTCCCGCCGAGCCAGTTCCCAATCGTGGCCCCGGTAACCATGGCAATAATGAGTGGGATGTAAGCTGTTAGGGCCACTCCCAATACCCCGAAGGCTACAATTTTGGTAACGTGACTGCATATCATGAGTGCCCCCATGGTCGCGACGTGATTCCGCCGATCCGGCGCCGCACTAGCCACAAATGAAGCCAGGAGCGACCCTGTAGCACTCACAAAAATTCCTAGAAAAGTAATAACAAACCCCACGGCTGCAAACCGTTTAACTTCACCGCCAGCTCTCGCAATTTTAGGAAGCCAAGTCAAAATCAGAATGAAAAAACCTATAACTCCCTGCAAGATAGCAGCCGGCAATGCGACAAAGATTTGCGCGCCCAGTGCGGCACCAACAACCGATCCTCCTAGGAAGGGTAAAACTGTTTTCCATAGAATATACCGCCAGAACAGAACCGCTACATGCACTGATGCTAAAAGCATTATAACGGTGTGTAGGGGCAGTAACGTCGTGGGCTCAAAAAAGAAGGCCATTAATGCTAATAGAAGCAATCCTCCTGCTGTCCCCGTAACGACAGCGATAATAGATGTGCAGCATGCCGCGAAAGATAATCCAATGAAGATCCAGCCTGTTACGCCCGGGACACCAAGAAAAGAGGTTTCTAGCACTAGGAATTATACCTGATTTATTGGTCCAACGTATTGTGAGCGAAAACTTCCTCTAGTTTTACCTGGCGTGGAGTGAGACCTTGCTCAAATGAGTAAAGTGTCGCCGCCTCCAGGGTTTCCCGATTTGCTCTTACACCATGCTGAACAAGTGGTTCACATAGTGCATTGTAAGCATCCTCAGAAATGAGACCAGAAGCCCTGTAATAGTCGATATGTTCTAACCGCTGCGCATCGGCCAGCTCGTTGGCGCGATTGAAAGCTTTAAGAATGTTCAACAATAACCATGGGTTTTCTTGAGCCAAGGTACGTCTTATCACTACAGTGTGGTTGATAGGGTAAATATTCGTCTTCCGATAATACCGTAAGCTTTCAGCCTCTGGATCGGGAAACAATGGACCAAAGTTGACATGGTTTTCTAAATCAGCGGAACTGCGGTCTACCAGATTAGGGTTATTTAGGTATAAAAGTGTCGCATCCAACTCACCATCAAGTAACATTTGTCCAATATTACTCTCCACCGCAATTTGATTTACTGTCACCCCCGGTGGCGCTTCAAAACCGGTAGCACCACCGTGGCTTGTTTCAGGCAAGCGCTCCATAAAGAATTCCATTTCGGTTTGATCAACACCGAATTCATGTTTAAGAATGCCACGCGACCAAACGGCTGCTGTTTGTTGGAACTCCGGCACACCGACACGCTTACCACGCATATCTTCAGGTTTTTCGATTCCCGAATCTTTGCGTATTAGAATCCAATTTTGAAAAAAATGGTGCGTTGTAAAAATTGGAATACCTACCCAAGTATCGTCTCCACGCGCGACGGCCTTTATCAATGAGGAAAACGACATTTCTGAAATATCAAAATCACCAAACTTAAGTTGTCTCCAAAACATTTCGGATGGATGTAACCCTGTATGAATTAAATCAACTCCATCCACACTTACCGAGCCATCGATAATAGGACGAGTGCGCGGATTGATATCAGTCGCAATGCTCAGCTGCAGGTTCACGGGGGCCTCCCAAATTTGATTTCCTTGGTGTATCTTAAACCAATTAAATTACGATATTAAAGTTCAGCATGTGGTGACGCGTTGCACAACTGCAGTTAATAAGATGGAAGGTTACGTAAAATGAGTCCCTTGGATTTTAATCTTAACGATTATAGTGAAATTCCATACGCCGTCTATTCTGATGAGGACTTATATAAACAAGAACAAGCACAAGTCTTTCAAGGCCGTACATGGAATTTCCTGGCATTAGAAATTGAGCTGCCTAAACCCGGCGACTTTAAAACAATGTTTGTTGGCGATACGCCTGTAATCGTTATAAGAGACAGTAACGGAAATATAAATGCTATGGTCAATCGTTGTGCCCATCGTGGAAATTTGGTTTGCATAGAGGATCATGGAAACGTAGAGCACCTGACATGCGTCTACCACAACTGGACTTATGATCTGGAGGGAAATCTGTCCTCAATCGCCTTTGAAAAAGGTATTCAGGGCGAAGGAGGCATGGCTCCTGACTTCGATAAATCCTGTCATGCCCTTGAAAAATTGTCTGTAGAGACCTACTGCGGCCTTGTCTTTGGGTCCTTCAGCGAGAATATGCCATCATTGATAGAATATTTTGGACCTGAAATGTGCAAAAATATCGAACGTCTTCTCGGTCGAAAAATTGAATTACTAGGACGCTTCCAACACGGGCTCGATGGCAACTGGAAACTCTACATGGAGAATGTGCGTGACACATATCATGCTTCTCTTTTGCACTCCTTCATGACGACTTTTCGGTTAAACCGTCTATCCATGAAAGGTGCTGTGGAGGTCAGCGAGGGGGGACTACATCACCTAACTTACTCGATTCGTACGCAGGATAATGACCAAGGCCAATATGACGCGAGGGAAATTCGTGCATCGAAAGAAAATTACACGCTGAATTCTCCAGAGCTCTTAGAAAGTTGGCCGGAATTTGCGTGCGGTACAACACTGGCTATTCAGAGCCTATTTCCAAATTTTTCTATCCAGCAACTATCAAACGTCTTAACACTTCGACTTATTGTCCCTACAGGACCCCACAAGAGTGAACTGACATGGTGGGTACTTGGCGCCGCCGAAGATACGCCAGAGCAACGGGCAATGCGTATAAGGCAATCTAATCTTATTGGGCCTGGCGGTTACATTGCCATGGAAGATGGAGCGGTTGTCGGTTGGGTTCGAAGAGGTGTCAAAGGAGCAGAAAAAAAGAAGTCGGTTCTCGCGATGGGAGGACGCAACATCGAGAGAAAATCTAATAGTCGTTGCAATGAACTTGCCGTACGAGGCTTCTGGCAGGGCTGGCATAACCTGATGGAGAGCTAGTATTAATGCCTGATATCTTAGACCCTGTAAGTGTGGATCCAGATTTACTGCAACGGATTGACATGTTGAACAGACATTATGGACATACCATTGACGAAGACCTCCTTGAAGAATGGCCTAAATTTTTTGTGGAAAATGCCCAATACATAATCACCACCCGGCAAAACCATCAAGCTAACATGCCAGTTGGATTAATGCTTTGCGAAAACCGGGGCATGATGGAAGACAGGGTTTCTGCACTTCGTATCGCTAATCTATACGAACCGCATGGTTACCGTCATTTAATCGATCCACCAGTTGTTATTAGACACAGTGAAAAGGAAATAGTGGCACAAACTAGCTTTGCGTGTTTTCGTACGGTTCAGGGGTCTGCGCCTGAAATATTTTGTACTGGTAAATACCTTGACCGGATCGTTGACGATGGGCAGTTTCTTCAATTCGAAGAACGTGTTGTCGTTTGTGACTCTGAACGTATTGACACATTGATTGTTATTCCGCTTTAAGGAAACGCTAATGACAAAATTTATTATCCAACCACATGGTCGGCTCAACGATTGGGTGGCAGATGAAAAGGGCTACTTCGCAGATGAAGGGCTAGACTATTTTCTTAATATTGATGCTAGCTACAAGACAGTGGAAATGCTTCCAGAGGCGAAGTCTAAAGCTCCCATAAAAGATAATTTACATGGTGCATTTGAACGTTATGCCGCTGGCGGAGGCCGCAAGGGAAATGCAGAAAACGCCGGTGATGTGAGCTGTGCTTGCCATTGGACAGTGAACCAATCGGCAAAGCTGGAAACTGGAATTATGTATGGCAAGGCATACAGTATTTGTGAAGCAGCCATCGTTGTACCAGACAATTCAGAGATAACGACACCAAACCAACTTGCGAATGTTGAAGTAGCGGTAGGCTACCATTCTGGAAGCCATTACTCTGCTCAACAAGCTTTGGAGGTATTTTTAAACCCGGCAGAAATTAACCTGAAATTTGCTGGAACCAGTTGGTCACGCGTTGATGCTGCCCTCGCAGGTCAAATCCCAGCCGTGAATGTCTGGGGCCCACAACTTTACCTCATGGAACAAAAAGGGTTTAGGAAGATATTACCAACTACATTTATTATGGCATTTATGTTTGCCAACGATGCAAATCCAGAAGATGTTGAGAAATATATGCGGGGGCTCATCCGCGCGCAAACCGATATCGACGCCGAACCCGAGAAATACAAAAAGTTCTTCTCAACAGAAATTCCTGACCGTTATGTGGGGGGGGTCGATGTGCGGCTTTTTGGCAATGGAGAACGTGTAGTACCCCAACTATATACAAAAAAAATGTTTGAACGCACTCAGAATTGGATGCATGAAAGAGGTCTTTTTGACGTCGGTATTGATGAAGGAATACCATACCAACAGGCGGTCCACAGTTAAGTTCTAAAAATCAAAATCACGGCATAACTTTATTTAAAAATTAAACTTTAAATTTTTGACAACAATGAAAGCACCCGACAGAAAACTGTGGTCTAAACTGGTATTTGATAAACTGGTTGCGGCAGAGGTATCACTCTTTAGTTACATTCCTGATTTCGGTAATACCGATATTATAAAGATGGCAGAAGAGCATAATGAAACCCAAACAGTACTATTAACGAGTGAGGAAGAGGGGGTAGCAATTTGTGCAGGCGCTGACCTCGTCGGTAAGAGGGGTGTTGTCTGCATGCAATCATCTGGGGTCGGAAGTTGTCCTAATTTTTTAAGTCTAATTAAAGGAGGACGTTTTCCAATACTCCTAATCGTCACTATGCGAGGACAATACGGCGAAGAAAACCACTGGCAGTACCCGATGGGACAGGCAGTTAATCCAATTTTAGAATCTATGGGAATTCAAGTCATTCAAGTTGATAGGGAGGATGAATTGGAACACGCCGTTGAAGCTTCAATTTCAGCAGCATTTACTGGGGGTCAAGGAGTTGCTCTCGTTCTTTCGCAAAAATTCCTTGGCGCAAAGGCTTTCTAATATGGGAACAATAGATCGCCGCGAACTTTTACCAACACTTATTCCCAACCCAAATAAGTTTTTAATTATCTCGGGACTGGCAGGGGCCTCTAAAGACGCCGCCGGGTTAACAGATGACGGACCAAATCTCTTCACGATGGCTGGAACAATGGGCGCTTCTGTGCCGATGGGTTTAGGGGTTGCGTTATCAGCTCCCGAAAAGTCAGTCATATCCATTGCTGGTGACGGCGAATTAATAATGGGAATAGGCTCCCTATTGACTGTTGCCTCCATGATGCCTGACAACTTTACAATAATCTGCATCGATAATGGGATGCATGCAGAGACTGGCGGGCAGCTGGGTCACACTTCCCAGAGAACTGACCTAGCAATTATGGCTGAAGGTGCGGGCATCTCTTCGGTTATGACAATTGAAGCACCTGAACAAATTTTAGGTGCAGCAAAATTTATCTCAAATGAACCCGGCCCTAGATTTCTATGGGCCCGAGTAAGTAATGGCCCTCCAACATCTTACAAACGTGACTTCAACCTATCTACGAGACGTGAGGTTTTCAGAACGGCGTACCTTGCCGAAACCTAAACCTACATATTAGGTTGTCTCCATGCTTTTTCCAGCGGCGTTTCACGCTCGGGTGTTGTAAAAATTGCTCGTTCCCGGCAACTCTCCGCTGCCTCTTCAAGAGGAAGTGAAGAATCCCAAAGCTCCGCAACAAAGCGACAGCCAGTCGTATCATTGGCATTTTCGGAAGCGAGCCAGACTGCCATCGGTCCAATAACCGTTGGATTTAATCCTTTCCCATCTATTTCACCGGTGGCGAACTTGGTATCTACCAACCCACCCGGGCTTAGGGTATTGAATGTAACACCGGACCCGTACATTGCCTCAGCCCATGCTATCGTCGCCGCCTCCATTGCCGCTTTTGACGGCCCATAGGGAGTGATCGCAGACCTGTGCATTGAATCAGTACGTTTTGAAATGTTAATTACCCTGCCCCAACCGGCTTGTAACAAATATTTGAACGCTGCATGGGTCATTAAATATGGACCAAGTATGTTTGTGTCGATTACTTCCTTGAAGCCCTTCGGGTCTACATCTGAAATTAACAACGAACCATCACCAAAATGGACATAGCGTCCTGATTTACCGGCATTATTGATCAAAATGTTTAGAGCTCCGAAAGCTTGAATTGTTTCCTCAATAACGCGCTTACAATCCTCGGCATTTGAAACATCACCAACAAGAGCTATCCCCTTACAATTTTCTTTCTCTATAGCGAGAAGTACGTCGTTCAATTCATCATTAATTTCTGCGGTTGTTTCGTCGGACCCCGGAGCCGCAGTGATGGCAATGCCTGCCGCCCCAGCCCTGGCATAGGCTATAGCCATCTCCTTACCAAGGCCACGCGATCCGCCGGTAATAAGTGCAATTTTTCCTTCGAGAACCTTATCCGCCATAATCATTCTTCCCTTTTTTATAAAGTTTTATGGTATTTTTCATGCAATACCCGATCAAATGCGTCAAGAGTTCCCCCGTGACAAAATTGTCAACAGTGGTATATCTTCTCTAATTATTTGTGTTTGATTTTGAAAAAGTCTGAATATGTCTGAATTATCTGAATTTTTACTCAAACGTCGCTCTGTTGTTGTCCGAAATATGGCGGAACCCGGCCCCAGTAGCGAGGACCTTGAAAAGATTTTACGCGCGGGTATGCGCGTACCAGATCACGGACGTCTTACGCCTTGGCGTTTTATTGTTATTCGTGGTGATGCTCGAGTGAAAATGGGAAAAATTCTTGGTGAGGCTTTTCGAAAAGAAAACCCCGACTGCATTGACGAACAGGTAGAAATAGAAGAGGAGCGTTTCATACGCGCCCCTTCAGTGATTGCTGTTGTCTCCAGAACCAACCCTGAACATAAAATTCCGGAATGGGAACAAATTTTATCTTCAGGTGCAGCCTGCCAAAATATGTTAACGGCCGCCCTTGGCATGGGATTTGCTGCCCAATGGATTACCGAGTGGTATGCCTACAATGAAGATGTGAAATCTGCGCTTGGTCTAAAAACAAGAGACCGAGTATGCGGATTTCTTTATTTTGGCTCCCTGACTG